>JAGBYI010000150.1 GCA_017628845.1 Bacteroidaceae bacterium | reverse complement strand
CCGCTCCATGTTTGCCCAAGTGGCGGAATTGGTAGACGCGCACGTTTCAGGTGCGTGTGTCGAGAGGCGTGCAGGTTCGACTCCTGTCTTGGGCACAAAATTTAGAAGTCCGGTATTCAATTGAATATCGGACTTCTTTGCATTATTAGCACTTGATTTTCCACAACTCCGTGCGTTAGATTGGGGTCATCAAAGTGGCTTGCATCTGCAGTTACTTCAATAGCAAGCAGTGCGCCAAACTACTCTCGAGATTTCCTTTGATGACGCAAAGCTAAGGCTTTGAAAGTCCTTGCAGCCCGGACAATAGACGGAGATGTTACAGATATTATAGTGAAGCAATTCTCTTTCTCGTCTAACAAGGACAAGGCATTAGAAATCCTGCGACAGTCCTCCTACATAAGTCATCAGAGTTCGGGGGAAACTAGTGCCATTTAGCCTACGGTATTCTTGACGCGCATTATGAGAAAATAGACTTTATGTTTGAACAGATGACAAAAAGAGGGGTGCATTAGCACATGATAGTCTAATGAAGCGATTGAGGCTAAAAGGGTTCTTTACCTGACAATAGGCTAAGAACCCTTTTAATATGCTTTAAAGACAATGCTGGAAATGAATAGCAATATTAGAACTATACTCAGTCCATGCGGTCTCGGTAGTCCTCGTAGCGGAATTCTCGGAGTATATCGTGGCTTCCATCCTCACGAAGAATAGTAAGCGAAGGATGCTGTATACCGTTGAACATGCAAGTCTTTACCGTAGTGTAGTGTATCATATCCTCGAAGATAATTTGTTCACCTATCTGCAGAGAATGATCAAATCGCCATGAACTAAGGAAATCTCCACTAAGGCAAGAGTTTGCACCAAGACGATAGACGTATCCCTCATTATCCTGCCCTGAAGTCACTTGACCCTCAGGATCTTCAATCGTCTCTGCTCCTCTAACAACCGGCCAATAAGGCATCTCCAGACAATCGGGCATGTGGCAGGTGAATGATACATCCAGAATTGCTGTACGGATGCCGTGATTCTCTACTATATCAACTACAGAGGAGACTAGCGGACCTGTCTGCCAGACAAAAGCAGAACCTGGTTCCAATATAATGCGCAGATGAGGATAGCGCTGACGCAGCCCACGTATGGTTTCTATAAGCAAAGGCACATCATATCCCTTGCATGTCATGAGATGACCTCCACCAAGGTTTAGCCATTTCAATTGCTGGAACCATCCTGCAAAGCGTTTCTCGATGTAGATGAGATTATCAACCAAATCCTCGGCACTACTCTCGCAATGACAATGGCAATGAAAACCTTCAATACCAGCAGGCAGGCGTTCAGGCAATTGGTCGGAAATTACTCCAAAACGCGAACCAGGTGCAGTAGGGTTATACAATTCTGTTTCTATATGTGAATGTTCGGGATTAACACGCAAACCACAACTTACCCTCTCTGATTCGGAAACACTTTCATTCCACTGCATTACCATAGGATAGAATGCCTCGTACTGCGAAAGGCTATTAAACGTAATGTGAGAGGAGTTGGAAAGTATTTCACCAAAAGTATCCTTGGTATATGCAGGGCTATATGTATGGGCAGGACTACCAAACTCCTCCTTGGCCAAACGTGCCTCGTAGGGACTACTGGCCGTGGTGTGCGTAATATACTCACGGAAGATAGGGAAAGTCTTCCATAGGGCAAAAGCCTTGAAGGCCAAAATAATCTCTGCACCACTCTGACGAGCAACGTCTTGAATCAGCGAAAGATTGCGACGAAGCAATCTTTCCTCTATCATATAATAAGGTGTTTTCAAAATAATATTTGTTAAGAGTTATGGAAGTAGCCTCATGGCAGATGGCAAGGCGCTTTTCAGTATACCCACTTGATGTTATCCACCCACAGGGTTGTACCTATACTGCCAATGTATGCTCCGCCGTGACTGCTATCAAACTTGACAATAGCATGGGTGGGGATAGCCGAAGCATCGGTCCATCCATTCTCATCCACAGGAACATTCTGTCCTTTGCTATTACGTGCATAGATTGCCTTATCGCCACGTATAAGTTCCATACGCTTTGTATATACAGGACTGTTAGTTATATCCCCATAGTGAATATCAAAACACTTTCCCTCTACCCAGCCATCGGTGCTTTCGGAGAAATTATAGACTATGGTCCCCACACGCTTGGCTGTTATGTTGCCTTCTGCATCCTCAGACCTTTGCTGTAGGATAACCGTCATCTCGGGCATATCCTTGCCAGCGACAGTGGTCACCTTGGAGAAGCCAGTCTGTCGGATACGGTTAGGTTCTCCAGACAACTGCACCTTATAGTCAAACTTTATTGCCTTGGGACGACGGTTGAAAGGCATGCCCATGTTCATTTTAGACATCGGGTTGTCCGTTCCAGTGATTGGTTCTATCATTTCTCCTGTAAAGAGAGAACCTGAGGCCAATACACTAATATTTATCACACCCAAGACTTTAACCTTCACCACATGAGTTACCAGTTTGGCGCAATAGCCATCAAGATGCCTATCACGATAAACACTGGAATTTGTCTTGCTGATACCGCTCACCTTGGCATATACATTACTCGTTGCCCATGGAGAACCACCCTGATTAGTATAAGGCACATTCAACTTGCCGTTCGCCTTGGTCCAATGGGCAGAAGGTGCGACCTCAAACAAAGTCTGCGTATCTCCACCAATTATTGCGCTCTCCTTAATGTCGCGCTGAAGCCAACGGTCAAATTCGCCAAACTTTATCAACTCCTCGCTCTGTGCAAAAGAGACGAGAGCGAGAAAGTTCAATAAAATCGTAATGATACTTTTCTTCATGCTTCAGGAATATTTTGTTCCTCCATCAAAATGGCATTAAAATGCCTCGCCAATATTAAAGACTATGCTATTGCCAGTCTTGGTAAAGCCCCAGTCGACACGCACATTCACGCGCGGTTTGAACTCCCAACGCAGACCAAAACCATAGGTGGGCAAGGTATGGTTCATATAGATATGGTTGAAATCGCGGAAGATATTAATGGCACCTACCCACGCCACTACACCCAAACGCCATATCAGACGCTGGCGCAACTCCAACTGAGTCTCCATCACATTGTTGTCACGGTACTGACCAAAGAAATATCCACGTCCCATGCCCTGATTACCTGTACTGGCCAAACGTATCCAAGGTATCACGTCATTACCATAATTAAATCTGCCATGTACCTGAAAAGCCATTATGCACTTTTTCCACAGAGGTGCATACGTCTGGTACTTAACGTCGGTAGTGAAGAAACCATATTCGTTTACCCCTGGCATGAAGCCCAACTGCTGCAGATTGAAATAATGGCCTTTGTAGGCATTTGTAGCAAAGTCGCGCGAATCATAGGTCAAAGTGAAACCCAAACCAAGTGCAACCTGTGAGAACGGTTGATGCCCACTTCCATCTGGCAAGGTAAGAAAGTGCTCCATCAGTCCATTGGGATACATGCCCTCCTCGCCCTTGGGAATGTTGTCGTGCGTCTTATACAAATTAGAATATAGAAAATCCAGTTTAGGACCGAAGTACAGGTCTTTGGACAAACGCCACGTATAATCACCCTCAAGTTTTAACAACAACTGCTTTGAATCAACCATGCGGTTGGCATAATAGTTGTTGATGGAAGTGTCATAACCAATACCCCAAAAAGCAGAAGGATAATGAGTGAAACTGAACTCGTAATTGAAACGTTGCTTGTCACCCTTCAGATAATTATGTCCCTCTACACCGACCGCAACAATACCCTTAACGCTAATCTGGAAAAAACCGTTGACAATACTTTTCTTCAAAGTTGGGTCGTTCTTGTCAAAGGTGTACATGGCACTATAACCTCCACCAATAGCAAAACCTGTATTGATGTTGTACGCAGGACCGAACACAAAACCGCCGTCATAAGCCTTGTCGCTTCTCAACTTATTTGAATTAGCAAGATAATTATATACCCAATACAACGGTTTCAGTGCCTTGTTATCCGTCAATTTGTACTTACGAGTGTCGCCCGTTATGGAATCGACAACAATACTATCCCTACATTCTCCTGCAGGCATTTGCATTTGTCCTGCCATCGAAGGCAAAGCACAACACACAGATGCCATAAGAAACAAAATTCTGCAATACTGACTCATCTTCTTCATTATCCCATTACAATCTATATTCATTTTCGTGCACAAAGTTACAAAAAAAAGGTCTAACACTTGTGCGGATACATTAAAAATCGTACTTTTGTGTGTATTTTGAAGCATTTATCTGCTATGGAGAACACAAAGAACGATATGGCCGAACGTATCAAGGCCGACATGAGACTTTTGGGCCTGTTGGCGCAGAACTTCCCTAGCGTGGAGGCAGCATGCACAGAAATCATCAATCTTGAAGCCATACTGAACCTACCCAAGGGTACGGAGCATTTCATGGCAGACATACATGGAGAGCACGAAGCGTTCGAACATATTCTGCGTAATGCTTCGGGCAACATAAAGCGTAAGGTGCGCGAACTTTATGGTAACGAGTTAAGCGAAGAACAGATTCGCGAACTCTGCACCCTAATATACTATCCCGAGGAGAAACTGGAACTTCTGGAAGAACAGGAAGAGGAACTTCCTGCCCAATTCTATGGTGACACTCTGTTGCGATTAATCAGAGTGTGTCAAAGTGTTTGCAGCAAGTACACTCGCAGTAAGGTACGAAAGGCCCTGCCCAAACAGTTTGCCTACATCATAGAGGAACTGATGCACGAGAATGCAGAGGACGGCAACAAGCAAGCCTATTTCCAGTGCATCATAGACAGCATTGTACAAACAGGTCAGGCCGGCAACTTCATCACAGCCATCTGTCAGGTGATACAGCGCCTGGCTATAGACCAAATGCACATTTTGGGTGACGTATGGGACCGTGGTCCCGGTGCACACATTATTATGGACGCCCTGATGAACTACCACAATTTCGACTTCACCTGGGGTAATCACGATGCCCTTTGGATGGGGGCAGCAGCAGGAAACGAGTGTTGTATCTGTACGGTACTGAGATTCTGCTTGCGCTTCGGCAACATGGATACACTGGAGGACGGATACGGCATAAATCTTCTTCCTTTGGCCACCCTGGCACTGGAAGCCTACAAGGACGACCCATGCACCATATTCTTGCCCAGCAACAGGTACGGCAAACTGAGCGAACGCCAGAGGGAACTCATCGGCAAGATGCACAAGGCCATCACCATCATACAATTCAAGGTGGAGCAACAGACCATCAATGCCCATCCCGAATGGGTCATCTCTCGCGAAGGTACACTTGAGCATGTAAATCCTGAACGTGGCACTTTCAGTGTTAACGGTCAAGAATACCCCCTGCGCGACACCCTATTCCCAACCGTGGATTGGAGCGACCCATACAAACTTACACCGGAGGAAGAGGATATGTTGCGCAAGTTGAAGCACTCGTTCCGTGTATCCGACAAGTTGCAGAAGCACATCAAATGCATACTCTCACACGGCGGCATGTACAACATATGCAATGGCAACCTCCTGTTCCACGCCTCCGTCCCCCTGAACGAGGACGGTACATTGAAAGAAGTGGAATTGATGGGAAAGAAGAGTTCCGGTCGCGAACTTATGGACAGAATTGGCATAATGGTGCGCAAGGCTTTCAACCGCGATATTCCACGAAAAGAAAGAGTAGAAGCCAGAGACTACCTGATGTATCTGTGGTGCGGGCCGGAATCACCACTATTCGACAAGAAACGCATGATTACCTTTGAGCGATATTTCTGCTCGGACAAGTCTTTGATACACGAAGAGAAAGGAGCATATTTCCGACTCCGTAACGACCCCAATGTATGCGACTATATACTGGACAGTTTCGGTGTGAAAGGAGAACACCGCCACATCATCAACGGACACGTGCCAGTACACGTAGCAGAGGGCGAAAGTCCAATCAAGGCTGAGGGACGCCTTATGGTCATCGACGGAGGTTTCTCACAACACTACCACTCTACCACGGGCATTGCCGGCTATACCCTGGTGTACCATAGCCGTGGTTTTGAACTCATCCAACATGAACCTTTTACCAGCCGTAAAGATGCCATACAAAATGGAACAGATACGCACTCCAGCATACAATTGGTGGAAATGACAGGTCACCGTCTCCGTGTACGCGACACCGATTTGGGAAGCAAAATACAGGTACGCATCGCCGACCTCCGTGAACTGGTCTATGCCTACAGGCACGGTTACCTGAAAGAAAGAAAATAACATTACACACATTATGCGAAACACTACCGGTGCGGCATATGCCGCAAGTAAATACATAGAGATACCTGTCAGGGAGAATAGCACTCTTATGGACTTCCTGTTAAAACAAATGGGCATAAGTCGCAACAGGGCTAAAGACCTACTTTCCGGCAAAGCCGTTACCGTAGACCGCAAACAGGTCACTCGCCACGACACTCCCTTGCACATAGGTGAGGTGGTACGTGTATCCCGCCACCGCCAAAGCACCATGCTGGAGAACAAATACGTAAAGATTGTATATGAGGACAAGGACATTGTGGTAATAGAGAAAAGCGAGGGTATCCTGTCCATGGCATCAACGCCTAAACAATACTGCGTGAAGAACGTACTGGACGAATACTTTGAAAAGCGCCATTTCAAATGCACAGCCCACGTAGTACACCGTCTTGACCGCGAAACCAGCGGACTGATGATCTATGCGAAAAACATTGAAGTTGCCAAACTTCTGGAAGATAATTGGCATGATATGGTATATGACCGTCGCTACGTAGCACTGCTATGCGGAAAGATGGAGAAGGAGGGAGGCACAGTTCAGTCTTGGCTAAAGGAAAGCAAGTCCTTCGTTACTTACTCCTCGCCAACAGACAACGGGGGCAAACTGGCTGTCACACACTATCATCGACTGAAGAACAACGAGAGTTTCTCTCTGGTAGAAATGAAATTGGAGACAGGGCGCAAGAACCAGATTCGTGTACATATGGCTGATCTGGGGTTCCCCGTGGCAGGTGACCGTAAATACGGCAACGGACGCGACCCGCTGCACCGGCTGGCACTTCATGCCTTCCGTCTAAACTTCATCCACCCCGTCACCAAGGAGAACATGCAGTTCGAGACCCCCATACCTCGAGAGTTTCTCAGACCATTCCAAGGCAACGAGAACATTGATACAGAAGAATAACTAGTTCATCTTTAACAACTTTTTCCACTTAAGACATATCACACAGGACCGACACGTCTGCAAGAAGAACGTTGTCGGTCCTGTATTTTTTACCTTTTCCGATTCTTTGTTATGAGTGGTAAAGAATTTCTTTTTCTCGTTCCCACTACTGGTCAGGATTTTCCACCATTCCACGGCAATGTGGCGGCAAGGCAGACTCTATAACCGAATATGACTCCTGCATAATGCTGTCCAAATCATCGCGATATGGAATAGGGTCATGAATAACAAGACGCAGTTTATGACGCGTAAGGAAGTTGAACCCCTTCTGACGTGGCAGAACATCAAAACTTCCGTCTATTGTTACAGGAACTATAGGCAAGTGCAACTGATGACCAAGCATGAATGGACCTCTGCGAAAACGTGCCATGTGGCCAGTGAAAGTACGACTTCCCTCCGGAAATACTACTATGGAAGTACCACCGCAAAGTGTTTCCCATGCCTGTGCCTGAGTACGGGCAATAGCCTTAGGACCACTCTTGTCCACCATTATATGACCTGCCTTTTCGCAAGCACGCCCAATGAGGGGGATGCTGCGCAGCTCCTTTTTCATAAGCCAACGGAAAGAATGCCCCAGATAACCATAGATAAGGAAGATATCGTAAGGCCCCTGATGGTTGGACACAAAAACGTAACTGATATCCTTATGCAACTTCTCCCCACCAACTATCTCCACAGGCAACAACGGTATGCGACACATGAACCTGCTCCAGATACATGGAGGCCAGTATGCCCAAAACGAGGCTTTACCAAGCGTACAACCCAGAATCGTGGCAAAAGCAGTTAAAATTGTAACTATGCCCAAAATTGGCAGGCACACGAAAAGTTGGTATAATCTATAAAGCATGACTTATTCAGACGGAAGTTGTCGGCGTATCACAAAGACATCCTCCCCCGGACGCTTCATCAAATACTTTTCACGGGCCAGACGAACTACGTTATCATATTCTTCCAGTTCATTTAACTTGCGAGTATCATCCTCGTATTGAGCTTTTAATACAGCTATCTCCGCCTGTAGTTTCTCTATATTCTCAATACGCTCCTGACGATTCATTATACTATTGTCATCAACAAAGCCCACGATGAGAACAATAACAAACAGGGTGACAATGTATTTAGTATACTTGTAATCCCTTATTGAACCTACTATCTGTTGCAATCTGCCCATAGCCAACACTACTATTTGCCACAAAGGTATAAAAAAAGAACACACGAGTACATATTTATGGAATATTTTTTCTATTTTTGCATAAAATAAACCAACAATCAAGTAGAATGCAGGAATACATTGTTTCGGCAAGGAAATACCGCCCAATGACTTTCGACACCGTGGTGGGACAGTCATCACTGACTACTACGCTGAAAAATGCCATTGCGGCAGACAGGTTGGCCCATGCCTATCTCTTCTGCGGTCCGCGAGGTGTGGGTAAGACGACCTGTGCCAGGATATTCGCAAAGACAATAAACTGCCTCAGTCCCAAGCAGGACGGGGAAAGTTGCGGTGAATGCGAGAGTTGCAAGGCTTTCGACGAAGGACGCTCCATGAACATACATGAACTGGACGCTGCCTCCAACAACAGCGTGGAGGATATCCGCGAACTCATAAAGCAGGTGCAGATTCCACCACAGATAGGCCGTTACAAAGTCTTTATCATTGATGAGGTACACATGTTGTCATCACAAGCATTCAATGCCTTTCTAAAGACGCTGGAAGAACCGCCATCGTACGTCATCTTCATTCTGGCCACCACAGAGAAGCACAAGATCCTGCCGACTATCCTGTCCCGTTGCCAGGTATATGACTTCTCGCGCATGACCGTAGAAAATACAATTGCCCACCTGCGCAGTGTAGCCGAAAAGGAAGGGTATACTGCCGAGGACGAGGCACTGCAACTCATTGCAGAGAAAGCCGATGGCGGAATGCGCGATGCTCTGAGCATCTTCGACCAGATGGCATCATTCACCGGTGGCGACCTAAGTTATGAAAAGGTTTGCACCAGTTTGAACGTACTCTCCTCGGAATACTATTTCCGGTTGACAGACATGTTCCTTGGAGAGAATGTACCAGAATGTATGCTCATCTTCAACGAAATCCTATGCAAAGGTTTTGACGGAGGCAACTTCATCGCAGGCCTTGCAAACCACATGCGCCAACTCATAGTTGCCAAGGATCCAGCCACAATCCCTTTGCTTGAAGTTTCTGAGAAGACGAGGCAGAGATATCACGAACAGGCCAACAAGTGTAAGACACAGTTCCTGTATCGTGCCATCAAACTATGCAACAATTGTGATCAAGCATACAGACAAAGTCACAACAAGAGGCTACAAGTAGAGATATGCTTGATACAGTGCGCCCAATTGGTCAGCGAGGAGGACATGCCAGGTTCGGGGCGTCGCCCTGCCAATATCATAAAACCTATATTCCGTCTGGAGGCTTGGGCACAGCCTGCTCTCCAGACCACAACTGCCAAGGAAAACTCCGATCCGGGAAATATTTCCCAAAAACAAGAGTTACCTGTGGTGACAACAACCATACCCTCCACACAGAAGACTAATGCCTCTACCCTACCCCATAGCACACCGATAAAGATTAAGCAACTTGGTCCAAGCATCCGCAATGTGCAGACGACCGACAATTCCAAGGTGGAAGAAAAGATAAAAGAGACCACATCGGTGGAGAACAAACCTTTTACGCAAGAAGAAATCATCCACCAATGGCATGCCTATGTAGAACGCATGCCAAAGGAGCGAAGGGCAATGGCAATGAGGATGAAGGGCATGACACCAAGACTGATAAATGAAAGCACTTTTGAGATAGTGGCCAACAATCCGCAGATTGCCCAATATCTACTGAACATGAAGGACAACATTCTGAAGGAACTAAGAAGTTTCCTATGCAATGCAAGGATACAGATGAGCGTCCGCATAGCCGAAGTGCAAGAACTGCAGCATATAACAAGCAAACCCGCCCTTTACCAGAAAATGGCAGAGAAAAACGCGAATATACAGAAACTAACAGATTTATTGAAATTGGAGATATGCTAACAAGAAACGCATATTACATACAGCACCCTTACACAAGACAATGAAAGAACTATCACAAGAAATGGAACAGCGAGTGCGTCTGTCCGTAGACCTCTTCATGCAAGGCTTTGGGTGTTGCCAGAGCGTAGTAGCAGCCTTTGCCGATCTATATGGCATGAACCGCGACACTGCTCTGCGCATAGGAGCAGGCTTTGGCGGAGGTATAGGCCGTCTGCGCATGGTGTGCGGAGCCGTATCAGGTATAGTCACCCTTGTTGGTATGCAATGTGGTAGTACCGACGGCGATGACCGCGAAGGCAAGGCCCATTGCTACAAGGTGGTGCAAGATTTGCTTGAAAGTTTCCGTCATAAGAACGGCAGTCTAATCTGTGCCGACCTACTGGCACAAGAAGGTTGCAATGCGAAAACCGATACTCACGTGCCCGATGAACGCAATGCTCATTATTATAGCACGCGCCCTTGTGCAAGAAAAGTGGAGGACGCAGCACGCATCTTTGCAGAATTCCTCATGCACCATAATGTCTTTACGCAACAATAACCTTCGCACCATCAACATTCCCCGACATACAATAATGGAAGTTACCCAGTAAATCAGCTGATGCTTTCGTATTGCCACAACAATACTTTCATCCCACGAGGGAACAGTCAAAGAACGTCCGCCCAAACAATCCTTCGGAAATGTTTGGGCGGACGAAATTTAAAGAGATTGTTATAGACAACTGGGATTAGTCCTTTGGTTAGTCATCAATGCGGAGAAAATCTCCCTTACTGCTAAACACAAGTTCCATGTCGTTGGTAAGTTCCACAACCTGAGTGTTCTTTTTCTTTCTCCATTCTATAATCTTAGCTTTGGGAAAGTTGTTCTTAACATGCTGAGTAATCTTCACTGGCAGTACAGAGTTGGGCAAAGCTGTTCTGTCGTCCGTAGACTCCACATCCTCAACCACTCCGTTACTATCAAAATCCAACTTGAAAGTAGAATTGTTATTACTGATGTATACCTTGTATTCCACGTCAAGAATTTCACGGTCCTTCTCATAGTGACTTATAGTATAGCCTTTGAAGTGCTTGCCAATGTAACTCTTAATGTTTTGTGGCAGATTCTTGTAGTCCTGTGCCTGAACAGACTGGAATGAAAGAGTTGCTATGATCGCAACCAAGGCGCAAAGTAATGATGATTTCTTCATAATGTTGTAAGTTTGCTTTGTTAGTTTAATGATAGGTTTGCTCTCTAATATATATAATATAATGTGTAATCCCGTCAGAAGTAGCGTTACGTATAACCATAAGCTCCGTTTTACGGTTCAAATGTATTGCATATTATGTTAGCCTCCAAACATGTTTTTGCATATATAAACATTTGGCCGTGTTTATTAGTTTTTTTTTGCTAAAATATTTGTCATCTTTTCTTTTGTATACAATATGGAGGGATATTTGTGGAAATAAAGCGTATTTAAGCTTTGCCATTTGCACAAAAAAGCGTAACTTTGGGTCGTAATAACAGTAATTTCTAAAATATAACTGACTATGTACGGAAAAATGAAAGAGCATCTTTGCCAGACCTTGGCAGAGATTAAGGAAGCAGGACTTTACAAGAACGAGCGTTTGATAGAGAGCCCCCAGCAGGCAGAAATACAGGTTGCCGGCAAGGAAGTGCTGAACTTCTGCGCCAACAACTATTTGGGCCTTTCCAACCATCCCCGTCTCATCGAGGCAGCCAAGAAGGCACTGGACAGCCGTGGTTTCGGTATGTCAAGCGTGCGCTTCATCTGCGGTACAGCCGACATCCACAAGGTGCTGGAGGCAGAGATCAGCGAGTACTTCAAGACCGAGGACACCATCCTCTATGCCGCTTGCTTTGATGCCAACGGCGGTGTGTTCGAGCCTCTGCTCACCGAGGAGGACGCTATCATCTCCGATGCCCTGAACCACGCATCCATCATCGATGGCGTGCGCCTGTGCAAGGCAAAGCGCTACCGCTATGCCAATGCCAACATGGAGGACCTGGAGAAGTGCCTTCAGGAGGCTCAGGCCCAGCGCTTCCGCATCATCGTTACCGACGGTGTGTTCTCAATGG
>JAGBYI010000149.1 GCA_017628845.1 Bacteroidaceae bacterium | reverse complement strand
GCAGATATTCCTGAGAATATCAAGGAGCAGTTAATCGTTGAATTGTACTCTAAATAATAATTAAGGATGGCGATATTAGCATTTCAAAAACCTGATAAGGTATTAATGTTGGAGGCGGACGACAAGTACGGCAAGTTCGAGTTCCGTCCTCTGGAGGGTGGCTTCGGTACTACCGTAGGTAATGCTTTGCGCCGCATACTTCTTTCTTCACTTGATGGTTTTGCCATCAACACAGTTTCAATCCGTGGCGTTGAGCACGAGTTTGCTACCGTACCTGGTGTAAAGGAGGATGTAACCAACATTATACTCAACTTGAAGCAGGTTCGCTTCAAGCAGTTAGTAGATGAATTCGAGACAGAGAAGATGAGCATCAAAGTTGAGGGCAAGACTGAACTCAAGGCTGGTGATTTCAACAAGTATCTGACTGGATTTGAAGTGTTAAACCCTGACTTAGTTATTTGCCATCTGGATGCCAAGGCAACGATGCAGATGGAGATTAGCATAAACAAAGGTCGTGGCTACGTTCCCGCAGAGGAGAACCGCGAGTACTGCACCGATGTGAATGTTATACCCATCGATTCAATTTATACTCCTATCAGAAACGTGAAATATGCAGTCGAGAACTATCGCGTAGAGCAGAAGACTGACTACGAGAAGCTCGTGCTGGAGATCACAACTGATGGTTCCATTCACCCGAAGGACGCTTTGAAGGAAGCCGCCAAGATCCTCATCTATCACTTCATGCTCTTCTCTGATGACAAGATCACTCTGGAGAACTGCGATGCTGAAAGCAATGAGGAGTTTGACGAGGAAGTTCTGCACATGCGTCAGTTGCTGAAGACCAAGCTCGTCGACATGGACCTCAGCGTTCGCGCCCTCAACTGCTTGAAGGCTGCTGACGTGGACACCCTGGGCGACCTGGTACAGTACAACAAGACTGACCTGCTCAAGTTCCGCAACTTCGGTAAGAAATCGCTCACCGAGCTTGATGATTTGCTGGAGAGTCTGAACCTGTCGTTTGGAACCGACATCTCAAGATACAAATTAGATAAAGATTAAGAAAACTTATGAGACATAATAAGAAATTCAATCATTTGAGTCGTACTGCATCCCACAGAGCAGCTATGCTGAGCAACATGGCCGTTTCTCTGATCATGCACAAAAGAATCACTACGACTGTGGCTAAGGCCAAGGCTCTGAAGAAGTATGTAGAGCCCCTGATCACCCGCTCAAAGGAAGATACAACCAATGCACGCCGCGTAGTGTTCAGTTACCTGCAGGACAAGCAGGCTATCACCGAGCTGTTCAGCACCATCAGCGCAAAGGTTGGTGACCGTCCCGGTGGTTACACCCGCATTATCAAGACTGGCAACCGTCCCAGCGATAATGCCCCCATGTGCTTCATCGAGTTGGTAGACTTCGACGAGAACATGGCAAAGACTGCCAAGAAGGCTAAGCGCACACGTCGCTCTGGCAAGAAGGCAGCAGAAGCTCCTGTAGCTGAGGCTCCCGTAGCAGAGACTGCTGAAGAGACCGCAGCAAGTGCCGAATAATTCTAAATTGCAATAAATCGAGCGCCTTCCCTGACCATAGGGGAGGCGCTTTTTTTGCATAGTTATTCCAAAAAGGTGGGATGCTGTCCCACATATTGACATGGAACAGCTACTCGGAAGTTTTCAATGCTAACTCTCATTAGAGAGACATCTCTATATAACCTTATTAACAGGCTTGGCCCTTCGGATGTCGGCCTAGGTTCCGTTCGTTTGGGAGGATGAAATTTGGCAAAGAAGTATTGGAAAAGCAAAGATTTGGCGGAGGATAGATTGGAGATAAAGAAGAAATTGCTAAATTTGTAGCCAAAGGTAAATGTACACCTCGCCAACAAAATTATTTAGGCGATATGGTAATGCCATGAAACATATAGAAGTAGTTGCAGCAATTATCTGCAGGGACGGAAAGATACTTGCTACGCAGAGAGGCTATGGCGAGTGGAAGGGCTGGTGGGAGTTTCCCGGTGGCAAGATGGAGGCGGACGAGGCTCCGGAGGATGCGCTGAAGCGGGAGATTCTGGAGGAACTGTCGGCTCCGATAGACATAGACAGATTCCTGTGTACCGTGGAGTATGACTATCCTAAGTTTCACCTTACCATGCACTGCTATCTGTGCACTCTGGCTTCTGATGACTGGACACTGAACGAGCATGAGGCGGCGCTGTGGCTTTCACGCGATGAACTGGACACGGTGAAATGGCTGCCGGCAGATATTGAGGTGATAGATATGCTAAGGCCTGCTGTTGCGGACCAGGGTTATGATATAACATTAAGATGATATGAACAACAATACGCAACCATCCATACTGCTCATCTATACGGGTGGAACCATAGGTATGATAGAGAACCCGGAAACGGGGGCTTTGCTGAATTTCGACTTCGACCAGTTTCAGCATTATGTTCCGGAGTTGAAGCGCCTGCACTTGCAAATACAGACCTATACGTTCGAACCGCCCATAGATTCCAGCGACATGGAACCCATGCACTGGGTGAAGATAGCACGGGTTATTGCCGACAACTACGATGCCTACGATGGCTTTGTGGTGCTGCATGGTACGGACACTATGGCCTTCACGGCTTCTGCCCTGAGTTTCATGCTGGAGAATATTGCCAAACCAGTGGTGATAACGGGTGCACAGTTGCCCATAGGTAAGTTGCGCACGGACGGAAAGGAGAATCTGCTTACGTCCATAGAGATTGCCGCTGCCCGCAATTCGGCAGAGGAGCCAATGGTGCCGGAGGTGTGCATATTCTTTGAAAGCATACTGATGCGTGGCAACCGTACCACCAAGATAAATGCCGAAGGGTTCAATGCTTTCCGTTCGTACAACTATCCCCCCTTGGCTGAGGCGGGCATAAACATCAAGTACGACACTCTGCACATCCGCCGCCCCAACACCGCCGTTCCTTTCACTCCGCACTATTGCATGGAGACGGGCATCTTCATACTGACGCTTTTCCCCGGCATACAGCAGGAGTATGTGGAGGCGGTGATAGGAATGAAGAACCTGCGAGCGCTCATCATCAAGACATACGGTTCGGGTAATGCTCCGCAGAAACCGTGGCTCTTCGAGAAGCTGAAGGAATTGAACGAGCGTGGGGTAATACTGGTGAACATAACACAATGTTCCAAGGGCACAGTGGAGATGCGCCGCTACGAGACAGGGCGCCAGCTCTTGCAGGCAGGTGCAGTAAACGGTTACGACGGAACCATGGAGAGCACCGTATCCAAACTGATGTATCTTCTGGGGCGGGGATATTCCAAAGATGAGATTTTGACACAACTCAATACCAGCATTGCTGGTGAAATAACTATACCGGAGGAGTAAAACTCTCTGCAAACTGATATATTGGCACTACAAGGCAGGAACCATGGCAATGTCATCGAAGAGTTCGGCTCTTTTCATTTCTGCGAACCGTTGATAGTTGCCGTTTAATATGCAAAAATGGCCCTCGGGAAGACGGAGGCTTGTCGTCGGGAGGACACAGCTTTGTCGTCGGGAGGACAGAGGCTTATCGTCGGGAGGACAGTTATAGGGACTATATGTGTCCAGTCCTTGTGTCTTTTAGTTCTTATTCCGTGTCGGTACTGTCTGCCTGTTGCCACAGAGGTTCTGGGTATATGGCCATGATGCGGTGCTGGAGGTCCAGTTCGGGGATCTCTGCCTCCTCGTCCTTCAGTCGGAAGGGTACTTTTGCAGGCGTGTATATGCTGATTTCCACGGGTGCAAATCCTCGTCCTATGATGCCCAATTCCCTGGCTGCGGCACGCGAAAGGTCCAGAATGTACTTCTTGGCATAGGGGCCACGGTCAGTAACCTCCACTATCACCTCCTTGTCGTTCCTCAGATTGCGTACCTTCAGCATGGTACCAAATGGCAGTTTCAGGTGGGCGCACGTCATGCTGTCCCTGTGGTATCTTTCGCCGTTACTCATCTTGTTGCCATGCAAGGCATCGTGGTAGTAAGACGCTTTTCCCTTCAGCAGAAGTTGCGCATGCATGCCCGTTCCGCATGCAAGACATATTAAGCAAAGGACAAGGAGTCGTGTGTTCATATGTATATTATCAATAAGGTATATTAGTCATGTGGCGAGGGTAAAGTTACGAATAAGCGAGCGAAAAGCAAAAGAAAGTGTACTTTATTTTGCTTTTCCGAGCGGAAGTAGCTTCGCCGAAGGTCAATGTTACGATTAAGTGAGCGAATTACCAAAGAAACGGTTAAGCGAGAGCAGGAAAAGTTTACTTTTTATGCCGAGTGTGAGTTTCTAAGACCGTTCAGACAAATGTATTTGAGTAATTCCGAACGTTAGTAACTTCGCCACCCTATAATTCTATGTATGCCCCCGGCAGGTTGCTCACCATTTCCATTACCCTGTTTTGGAACCATATCAGCCACTCCACCACGGGGATGCACCACGGTATGCCAGCATATATGCCAATGCTGAAGTATATTATCAATGTGGTCAGCGGTATGGCCACCAGGCTTGTCAAGGCACTGTATGTGGCAATGCTTTGGAAATACAGAAGCGTCAAGGGTAGGGTAGCCAGCTGTGCTGAGATGGAGATGGCCAAACTGCTCAGTATCAATCGTGGCAGTAGAGGCAGGTGCCTCCAATTCTCTGTGGTGGGTATGCCCAGGATGATTATTCCCAACATAGCGGCACAGGAGAGTTGGAAACCGATGTCCCACAACGAGGCAGGGTCCGTAAGCAGTACCACTGCAGCGCTCACGTTCAGAATATCAATATGGCTGCGCCTTTCTCCGCACAACTGTAGCAGCAAGGCCAGCGATGTCATTAGTGCAGCACGGATGAGGCTCTTGGGGCAACCAGTCATCATGGCATAGGACCATAGCAGCATCATAATGCCACAGAATGCTGGCCACTTCCATCGTGTGTATGCCAGGTTCTGCATCACCATCCTGAAGGCACCGTACAATATGCCCAGATGCATGCCTGACAGGGCCAAGAGGTGAGAGGCTCCTGCCTCGCGGTATAGTAGTTTTGTCTCTGGTGTCAGAAACTCTCTGTTGCCCAGTGTCAGTGCCACTATTTGTCCAAAGGATTCCTTGCTCAGGTTCATGCTTGCCAGCCTCTCCTGAAGAAAGTCTGCGCATCCCTGCCATGTGGCAAACAGCCACTCGCCCATAGAGCACTCCGTCCAACTTCGGCTCATGGAAATGCCTATCAGCCAATAAAACAGAAATCCGCAGCACCATGCTCCCACGAGCACAGTGATGCGGATTATGGGTCTCCTTAGTGTCGGATTCATGTCGGATAGAGGCGACTCGAACGCCCGACCCCTACGTCCCGAACGTAGTGCGCTACCAACTGCGCTACTATCCGAATGCTTTTGTAAAGCAGTGCAAAGATACACCAAAAATG
>JAGBYI010000148.1 GCA_017628845.1 Bacteroidaceae bacterium | reverse complement strand
TATCAGCGCCACAGCCAATGAGGGTTATCGTTTCGTGGGTTGGAAGGATGGCACGAGCGGAAATATGGTTTCCACGAATGCTACGTACACCTTCACGGCCAACACGAACAGCACAATCATCGCTGTTTTCGCTGAACTGCCAGTGCTCCGCGTTAACCTTGGAATTGCATCCAGTTCCCAGGGCGTGAGTAACGTGCAGGGTGGTGGGATCAAAGAGCAGGGCGATAGCGTTTCATGCTCTTGCACCGTAGGGGAGAACATCAACTTCCTGGGTTGGTTTGACAATGCCTCAGGTAGCGGTAGCCCCGTAAGCACCGCTAATCCCTACACCTTTACGATGGGCAATGAGTCCATTAGCCTTTGGGCAAAGGGCGAGACTATCGGCGAGGATGGTATTGAGTAATCCTTTTGGGGTCTTTTGTTGGTAGATTATTAGTGTGGTTGAATGGCGGGGATGAACTAAAGCGTCCCCGCCATATTCTTTTTCTCAGATGATGGATAAAAAAGAGGCAATTGCTTATGTGTCTGCCGTGGTGACGCTGCTGAGCGGTATTGCATGCTGTGTACTATCACTCTATATCGAGCCCATTGGTGTCATACATGCATCTGTGCTGATGTATGCCGGACAATGTCTTGTGTTCGCGGCATCGGTCTTTGGCGTTAAGACTTACATTGACTATCAGATAGACAAGTATCACCATGTATCTCGAACTGAATAGGACTAAACATCAATGTCACACGCTGAGGGCCCGGTGTTTCTGCCTGGGTGATTTATGGTGCGGCCCGGAATGGCTCTGTAATATACTGGAGCCATACGACTGGCCGCATGGATTCAACGTAGAACGTGTCGATTGGGGGAGGGCAATTCCCGAGGGAGAATATCCCATACTCGTGAATTACCCATCCTCAAAATTTGGCCTCGTGCCACTCATTGACCGTGTGCCTGGACGTACTGGAATCCTTATGCACCCAGGTAACACGGCGAACGACACACGGGGCTGTCTTATCCCGGGTCGCTATGACGGTGGATTTATGGTGCTCCGGTCACGGCACTATATGGAGAAGGTTCAACGTGTGCTACTCGATGCGCATAACCGCTTCGAGCCAGTGGTTCTCAAAGTGCAAAACTTATTTGGGTATGAAAAAGGGTTGGCAAATAGTATTGGAAATTCTCGCCCTGGTTCTGCGATTCTTGGCAGATAAGGCAAAAAAAGTGAAAAACATGTTGTAAAACATATCGCGGCCCTTTGCCATGTCGCGATATCAGCATACTTTTGCACTGGATTTCCAAA
Source organism: Bacteroidaceae bacterium (assembly GCA_017628845.1). GTDB lineage: Bacteria > Bacteroidota > Bacteroidia > Bacteroidales > Bacteroidaceae > Physcousia. The sequence goes on along the minus strand of JAGBYI010000148.1, from coordinate 5,607 downwards.
GAGGAGGCGAGTTGGTGGTGCTTCTCGCTAAGCAATAGGAGATTCGCGTGTACGGCATTGCCGTGGTGGCTTCTGCCTCCAAAAGCCCCCGCCCTTCTTGGTGGGGGTTTTACAGTTGACAGATAGTTGACAGATTGAAATTGATATATGAAAAAGGTCTGTAATGATGTTGAATGCGAGTTGTACGAATGGTGCAATGATATTATGCCATTAGCCGCTGTTAAATCGAAGGGATGGTATGAAAGACCGCAAGAGCAATTAGGCAATCATGAAGATGCCTCTGCAGAGATTATCTCTGAGAATTGACAAATTGAATTATGCGAGATATGGGCCCGAATCCACCACGGCAAAATGGTTTCCCCCCTATCAGACATAATGCCCGTTATATGAAAAAATGGTATTATGAAGTATTGTATATCTATTGACTGGTTCCAGCTTTTCGGTAAGAGCACCGAAAAGACTCAGCTGATTTTGGGCACATACATTGCTGGGGACTGCAATTGCCCATCCGGGTATCGTCCAGCATATTATGTAGTAGGCTCCCGTGAAAAGCATCCCATTTTTCGTGACTCGTATTGTGTGACCCTTCGCGGGTTCCCCCTGGTCCACATTTTCGCACACCCGAAAATGTCAGTTATGAAAGCCGATGCCGTGGCCGTAAAAGTCGCAAATCGAGCCTTATATACGTCCACATGGGCATGGTATCTTAATGACATACTACGACTGACTGGCATCGTGCCCATTAGTGTAACTCGCGTTGACTTGTGTTGCGACTTGCAGACGTTTTCCGATGGACTGGAGCCGACCACTTTCATCCAGCGATACCTAAATGATGGGGATGCAGGTGTCGGGGTGCAATATACTAGAGTAGGCAGCAACAAATACTGCGTGCATGGGGATAAAAGAATGTTCTCCGGGCAGCGTCCTAACTACTGGCTACGGCGTATAGAAAAGGACGTTGACCCTGATGTTAGGGTTATTTCTGAGGGGGATTCCCCCAATTTTTCTTATTCCACGTGGAGCCAACACCAGTATTTGCGCTTTGGCACACGTAAGTCGGGCGTATCGGTATATCTATATAATAAGTCCCTGGAACTCCTGGAAAAACATTCGAAGCCATATATTACCGAGATGTGGCAGCAAAATGGCATCATTGAGGATGATACAAAGCCAGTCTATCGGCTCGAATTTTCCATAAATGCAAAAGGAATGAGTGTTGAAAACAAGCCTGCCCAGTCTATTGCTCGGAAACTTGGCGTAAAAGATTTGCGCTCATTGACCATTGAAGACTTCTCTACCCAGGCGAGGTTAGAGGACATCTTTTGGGGATACTGCAACAAATTTTGGAGATTCAGGGAGGTTACTCAGGTGAAGTATAAAAAGGACATGCCAGTAGTGCAGTTATTTGATGTTCAGGTGGAGAGCACTATCTATCCTCGTGACATTTCCAAATCACTGGATACTGGACGTGCCGAGAGGAATGCTGGGAAATGCCTGGTTCGTATTGCGGACGATTATCCCTGCATGGAAGACACACAAAGGAATGTACTTCGGGAGGCTGGAGAGATACTACACAGAATCGGAGTCATGAAACAAGCCATCTTTGACTTCGACATTCCCCCCGAACTATGGTTCTATGCACCCGATAATGACAAATGGCTGGCATTGAAAAAGAACTATGTGGCGCGGCAAAGTCAATGGACGAAAGTGTCTCGACTGGCAAGACAGATGGCTCATGACGATTTGCGAAGATATATCATCCGAGAATCGATGCTCAGGTGATAGTTATGTATAACCCTTAAATTTTAGTTTTATGTTAGAAAAAGGAAAAGTTGTTTGGATTGACCAAACTCGCGAAGGTAAGAACTCGCGGACAGGTGAAATGTGGCAGTCACTGGACTTTGTGATTGAGACAGATGAGAGGTTTCCCCGGAAAGTGAAGCTAAATCTGTATGGAGCCGAGAGGATTGCTAAGGCAATGTTGGAAATCGGCAAAGTAATGGAATTTGAAGCATGGGTAGAGGCCCATGAATATGACGGCAAGTGGTACAACGAAGTCAGAGTTGCAAAAGTGCTCGTAAATGGGCAAAACGTGCTGCTCTAAATCCTTAGAGGCAATGCCATCACGCTATATGGCTTTTAACACCCCGACCGAAGGGAGGCATGAATGCACCCAGGTTGTGTTTTCTTCCTCGCTTCGGCGCTGGGTGGTGTTGTCCCCTTCCACGCTGCATATCCACCGCTGACCCACCCACCCAAAACACCCAGCGCCTCCACGCTACACCATGCGGAATGAGTCCTGATGCCTTGCGCCCGCAAACAACTGCGGGCGCGCCCGCCCCCCACCCCGGTTTCTCTCAAGTGCTGTTCGTAACGTGTGTGCACCTCGTGTCTGTGGTGGGCCGGGCGGCGCGCCCCGCGGCGGCGGCCGCTGATGCGGAGCCGAGCCGCGGGGCTGCGCCGTCACGTCCCCCTTTCTCTGTCTGCTGGCTGTGTGCTCACTGCGTGTTCAGTTTGTCTCAGGTCGTGAGTCCTGCTGAGTCCTTGTGTGTGCGCTCGCAATCGACTGCTCGCTACTTCGGGAGACAAAGTGAGGCAAAAGTGAGTCCTCGGGGAGCCGCCGACCTCGCCCCCCAAAGACGGCAAGTCCATAAATGGGCATTAAACATAATCCGAGACTGAATTATGCGCGGCGGGTCGTTCCTTTTTGCTGCCACCCATAATTCGGATTATATTTAATGCCGTCTTTGGGGGCCTCGGCTCGGCGGCGGCGCATCCGTAACCCTGCGCGCCAGGTATCTCTCAGGTAGTGCGACTCGCTGGGAACTCGCTGGCCAAGCCCACCCGCCACCCTTCTTATATTGTCTCAAGAATTGCTTTCCTCGGCCTGCCGCGCCACCGCCAAGCAAAAAGCCCATGTTATCCCCCGCAAAGACAATTTACGGCTTCGGCCAAACGCCCCAGCGTCCGCAATGCCGCCCCACCTCGGGGTTCCCCTCGGCCGCTTCGCTGGGGCCGCATTTTCCGCGTCCGCAATTCCGGGCGTTGGCACTTCGCCGGAAGTTGTCCATCCACGCACATGGGCTTTTATGCTTGGCGGGCCGCGTCATGCCGTGCCCACCCCCCACCCTTCTTTGCACTCTTGGAACTCGCTGGCCATGCCCACCCGCCACCCTTAAAAATGTCTCCGGTCGTGCTTTGCTCCGCGTGCGCCTTGCGCCCGCTTCGTGCGCTCCTCGCGCTAGGGGTAATACCCCCTACGCTGCGGTGCTCTGGTTTCGTTATCGGTCGTTTTGCACTGTTGGATTACTGCCGCCCCATCCGTTATGGAGTCCTAGTGCCCGCAGGCTAAAATGAAAAGGGGCGGTTGTGTAACACCGCCCCGATTTTACGGAAATCGGGGAAGGGAAGGGAATCCTTCCTGCCCGAACTTACCTATCACGGCGGCGGCGCAAAAGAGCCTCCGCTGCAAGTATTCCAACGAATGTCCAGGTAGCTTCCAGAATGCAGCACACTACCATGCCAGCAGGCGAAAGTGTGCTGCTGAGAAACTGGTGCATCATGAGCGCGCAGGACGCGCCCATGATACCATATAATAATACGCGCGTCATGACTCAGGTTATTTAAGGTTCATGTCGTCCATCCATACTGAAAGCTGGCAGATATCAGAATCGACATTGCTGAGAGAAGTCAGCGCATAGTGAAGCGCACGTGATATGTGCTGCTCAGGTGACCATCCGAGGGGCCTTTCCTTATCGGCAGTCCGCTTTGCTGTGGCAACCGCCAAGCGTAGGCGGGAAAGAATTGCGGAAACTCCCCGCAATTCCTTTCTGATTTCATCGTACTTGCTCATATCCGAATGGTCTTGCCGTCCTTATAAACTACCTCATACAGTTGGACTGAATGCGCTTGTGGGCATATCTCATAAATGGAGATATACTCACAGCCGTCAAAAACTCTTTCTAGTAGCAAGTTCTTGGCTTGCTCTTCGGCAATCATTACGTCATCAAACAGATGGCGTACTACGAATGCTTCGGGGTCAATTAATAGGTATTGTTTCATCTTTCTCTAACTTCTCCGTTTTTATATACCGTGGTGCAGATTAAGATGCTGTCACAATCAATGCACACTTCGTATATATCTATGTACAGGCTCTCTCTGAAGCTGCTAAATTCGAGAAGTCCGGTGGCTCTTTTGGTAGCATCTTCAAGGGAATGATCAAGGAAATTAGATACCCATCCCTGGCTGTCGACTAAGATATAATGTTTCATGTGGTGCTTGGCGGTCTTTATCCAGTTGCCTGCTGGTCAAAAAGTGGTGCTTTAATTATGGTACAAAGGTACAGCTTTTTTGCCGATTATGCAACCTCCAAAACATGTTATATAACATATTTCGGCACTATTAGTAGCCTTTTAGGATTCTTTAACATTTAGCGAAATCTCCTTACAAATAGCGCTCTTTCTCCCCTCTGAGTGTAGGCGGTCGGTTTGGATGGTGTCCTGATAAGTCGTACATTTGCACTGCGCTTTCGCAGATTGGCCGACATTACACCGACATAAGTCCGACGTAACTCCGACAATTGCGAGCGGATGCGCACAAGCATTGTTTCACTCATAAAATTTTCTGCATCATGAAATTGACAGGTATTTTGGGGATGGGCACCGGAAAGATGGGAAACGCCGTAATGGCTGTTGTGCACGGCACACAGATAGTTCGGCAGTATCAGCCCGTGGTATCGAACCCCAGCACGGTTGACCAGGTGTCCAGTCGTGCAAAGTTGAAGCTGGCCAGCCAGCTTGCGGCCGCTGTGTCGCCGTACATCGCCATCCCCCGCAAGGGTATGGTATCAAGTCGTAATGGGTTCATTTCTAAGAACTACGACAAAATCTACTATGTCGGTGACTCCGCAGAAGTGGAAGTTTCCGATATCCAGTTTACCGATGGAAGCGTAGGACTGAATGGATTCATGGTTGACCGCACAGCCACGGACGCCATCCGTGTAGAGATGGTGGAGGACGTGTCGAATCGCTTCGACAAAATCGTATATGTGGCCCTCATCAAGACAGACTCAAAGGTCTATCTGCCTTTCGACTCTGTAGTCGTTTCTGAGGCAGGTATTGACGGAACATTCCCCGGTACCTTAAAGTACACTGCGGCCGAGATTACCGTACACGCCTATGGTATCAGCGAGAAGTCTGCTATGGCTCGTGCTGTGTTCGGCAACCTCACCAGCCCCACCGCTGAATCAGTGGCAAAGGTAATCACCAGCCGCAAGGTGTCCAGCACAGACGCTACTCTCTCAGAGACTCGCGGCGTGTATCTCCCGGTCGGCTCCACTACAGCGGAAACCGTAGGCGTTGAAACCGTTCTGATTCAGTTGCCCAAGCAGCTGGATAACGGCCAGGCTACAACTGAGGCTGGTAGCGTTCAAGGTGGTGGCCGCTATGAGAAGGGCACTCAGGCCACTATCAGCGCCACAGCCAATGAGGGTTATCGTTTCGTGGGTTGGAAGGATGGCACGAGCGGAAATATGGTTTCCACGAATGCTACGTACACCTTCACGGCCAACACGAACAGCACAATCATCGCTGTTTTCGCTGAACTGCC
>JAGBYI010000147.1 GCA_017628845.1 Bacteroidaceae bacterium | reverse complement strand
GTTTCATGGGGAATAGGGAACTTGCCTGTAGGATTCTTAACGTAAATTGCCACATCAATAGTTTTTTTGGAGATGTCTACACCAATGTAATGATCTTTTTTCATACCTTTGTACCGATCAAACGAACAATTGGTTAACCAGGAGTTGAACTAACTACATCCTTTATTAGGTCTCTGTACCTACAAATATAGTTGGCTCTTCCGTTCAACGGAAAGGAGAAGAGGACTGTTTCTGTGTTTAGCTCATAAGACTAGATGACACTATAGTTCACCTCTCTCCTTTGGTTAACTTTTTGCAAAGATAGCACCTTTTGCTTACCTTTCTTTTTCTTCGCAAATCTAAAGGATGACACGGATTGAGCTGATTTGCACAGAAAGATGACAAAGCGCATATCAAGTCATCTCTTCCACCTAGTGTATGAACAAATAAAGCAATCATAAACTAGCGCAAGCGGAATGCCTCGGGAGGACATGGCCTTGTCGTCGGGAAGACCGAGGCGAGAGTTCCCGGTACTTTCAGGGCGGTCCTCGACGAGGACCGAGGTGCGTTCTGCCGACAAAGATGGAAAAACAAAAGCGGTGTGTCAAATAGGCAAAAGCAACCATCTCAAAACATCCTGAGAACAAGCACGTTACACAGCACTCTGTTTCCCAAGGCAAAGAAAAAGTCTGTCTTCCTCAATATATCATGTAATGAAAATGCGCCTTTTATACCATACATACGACAAGTCACAACTGAAGAAGAGAGAAAAACTTGACATTGCAACGCAAACGACAAGATGGAATGCTGACATCTGAGAGAATGCGTCAAAAAAAGGTGGGAAGCAAGTTGACTTGCCTCCCACCTTTTTAGTGAGTAATATCCTTATATGCTCGAATTACTTCAGCGATACAACTACGCGACGGTTGTAAGAGATGGGAGACAAATCCTGTACGCCACCCTTGGCAACAACCTGAATCTTGTCGCGGCTTACACCCATCTTAACGAGTTCGTCAGCAACAACCTGAGCACGCTTCTCGGACAGAGTCTGGTTGTATGAAGCGGTACCGGTCTTAGAGTCGGCATAACCGGTAACAACAATAGTCTGACCATTTGCCTTTGCGCACTCTGCCAAATCCTTCACACTAACAAGATCCTTCTTGGAAGCAATCTTGCTCTTGCCGATGTTGAAGAACACAGAAGCCTTGCTGGCCACAATCTGAGTAACCTGCTTCACGGGCTCGGGGCACTTGTGGTTCTTTATCATCTCCTGAAGACGGGCATTCTCTTCCTGCTGTGCAGCCAAAGAAGCGTTCAAGGCGTCTACCTGAGCCTTGTTCATTGCCATGATGGCATCTACATCGGGAGCATTGTCCCAACCTACCTTGCCAAGGTTGAAACCAATACCAACACTCCAACCAATCTGCCAGTCGTGGGTACCGAAATCACCTGCAGAACCCTCAGAAACTGCATTTATACCATCGCCGTTGTGGTCGAGCATATCACCATAGATGTCCACATTGATATGGAAACGCTTGGTAATATTGAAGGTGTTCAACCAACCCAAACCCGCAACTACAGAATTTGCATGATAGTCAAAGTTGCGGTAATAACCTACACTACCGTAAATGATAGTATTCCAAACACGAGGCTTGTAACCACCAATCAGGTTATGCAGGTTCAGCATAGGCTGCAAACTTATGCTGAGATGACCGTAGTCGGGATTCCTGCTGTCGTCATTCCATGTATGCACAGGACCAACATAGACATTCTTGCCGTAGTTTACCTGCTTTCCCCAGCCAAGACCAATCTTGGCACGCATACCAAACGAGGGAGTAGCCCACTTGCCGACGGCAATATTGCCACCCCAACTGCCACGCTCGCCAGCAAAAGGAGAACCATCTACGCCTATTTCCTGACTTGAATAGTTACTGATGTAATTACCTCCCAAAGACACAAACCAGTTGTCCCAAAAACCATTGGTAACAACCTTGTCCTTCTGAGTGGGAATTTCTTCCGCTGCTACTTCCTGAGCATAAGCTCCGAAAGACATGCCGGCAAAAGCCAGCAAAAACATCAACTTCTTCATAACTTATAATTTAAATAGTTTCTTTGTCTAATAAATGTGGATACAATACACTTTTGTGTGACAAAGGTATGAATTATTTTTTACTTTCAACTAATTTATATCTGCAAAAATGAGTTTGAGGCAAAGAATGCTATGATTCTTTGCCTCAAACAGCAGAAAACAGGGTTAATTAAAGAGCGGAATAGCGCTTCGCCTGTTCCTTTATCAGTTCTTCGTCGTCAAAGTAGGTTATCTTCATGGCCTTGCGTACCTCGTCCATCGTCTCGATGGCAGCCTGGCGTGCCTTCTCGCAACCCTTGCGAAGCATCTCATAAATGGCAGGGATGTCCTTCTGGAGTTCCAGACGACGCTCGCGGATGGGAGCGAGACGGTCGTTCAGAACATTGTACAAGAACTTCTTGCAGGTTCCGTCGCCTAAGCCGCCACGGGTGTAGTGGGCCTTGAGTTCGTCAAGGTTTTGGTACTCGGGAAGGTACTTCTGGAAGTCCTCGTCGGTGCAGAAGGCATCGAGATAAGTGAATACGGTATTGCCCTCAAGATGACCGGGCTGCTCGATATGGATATGCTCGGGGTCGGTGTACATGCTGTTCACCTTCTTCTTCAACTCCTTGGCGGTATCGCTCAGGTATATGCAGTTGCCCAGGGACTTGGACATCTTGGCCTTGCCGTCGGTACCGGGAAGGCGCAGGCATGCTGCATTGTCGGGAAGCATGATATTGGGTTCGACCAATGTTTCACCATATATATTATTAAAGCGACGCACTATTTCGCGGCTCTGCTCCAGCATGGGTTCCTGGTCCTGACCGGCAGGAACGGTGGTAGCCTTAAACAGGGTAATATCGGCAGCCTGGCTTATAGGATAGGTAAAGAAACCCACGGGGATACTCTCTCCGGCAAAGCCACGCATCTGCACCTCGGTCTTAACGGTGGGGTTGCGCTGAAGACGAGATACGGACACGAGGTCCATGAAGTAGAAAGAGAGTTCACACAACTCGGGAATCTGGCTCTGTATGAAGATAGTCACCTTTTCAGGGTCCAGGCCGCAAGCCAGATAGTCCAGCGCCACCTCGATGACATTCTGGCGCACCTTCTCGGGATTATCGATATTATCGGTCAAGGCCTGTGCATCGGCAATGAAGACATACATCTTGTCGTAATTGCCCTCGTTCTGCAACTCCACACGACGGCGGAGGCTACCCACATAATGACCAATATGAAGCCTGCCCGTAGGACGGTCGCCGGTAAGTATTATTCTCTTGTTTGATTCCATTTTATCCTAATTAAAGAGGGAAGCAATACACATCGCTCCCCTCCCATATTATTATTTATATAAATAATGTACAATGCTTACTTCAAAGATACCACTACACGACGATTGTAGGAGATAGGAGAAAGATCCTTGACACCACCCTTGCCTACTACTTCAATCTTGTCGCGGCTTACGCCCATCTTGACAAGTTCGTCGGCAACAGTCTGTGCACGCTTCTCAGAAAGAGTCTGGTTGTAAGTTGCGCTACCAGTCTTAGAGTCTGCATAACCGGTAACTACTACAGTCTGACCGTTTGCCTTGGCACACTCTGCCAACTCCTTAACGTTTACAAGATCCTTCTTAGAAGCAATACGGCTCTTGTTGATATTGAAGAATACGGAAGCGTTGCTTGCAACGATCTGGGTAACCTGAGTCACAGCCTCGGGACACTTGTGGTCCTTAATCATCTTCTGCAGACGTGCATTCTCTTCCTGCTCGGCAGCCAAAGAAGCGTTCAGGGCATCCAACTGAGCCTTGTTCATAGCCATGATGGCATCCACGTCGGGAGCATTGTCCCAACCTACCTTGCCAAGGTTGAAACCACAACCAATGCTCCAGCCAACCTGCCAGTCACGAGAACCGAAACAAGCCACAGAACCAGAAGATACAGAAGCGATACCATCAGCGTTGTGATCAAGCATGTTTGCATAGATATCAACATTGATGTGGAAACGCTTTGTTACATTGAAGGTATTCAACCAGCCCAAACCTGCAATTACAGAATTTACAGAATGGTCGAAGTTGTGGTGATAACCTACACTTCCGTACAGAATGGTGTTCCATACACGGGGCTTATAACCTGCAAACAGATTATGCAAGTTCAGCATAGGCTGGAAAGTAATCTGCAACTGATTGTACAGAGGATTGCTGTCCTCGGTATTTACCTGTGTAGCCCAAGCAGCACCAATCTTGGCACGCATACCGAAAGAGGGAGTTGCCCACTTACCAAGGCTTACATCGAAACCCCAGTTGCCACGATCACCACTGAAAGGATTACCGCTTACGCCAACCTCCTGACTTGAATAGTTACTAAGGAAGTCTACACCAAAGTCAACAAACCAATTATCCCAAAAACCATTGGTAACTACCTTGTGCTTCTGAGTAGGAATCTCTGTTGTTGCGGTCTCCTGAGCAAATGTGCCAAAAGACATACCGGCGAATGCCAGCAGAAGCATCATCTTCTTCATACTTTTAAACTTTAACTTATTAGTGTTTCTTTATTTCATTAACTCTTTTGTACTCACAAGGATCCGGGAACTCCGCACCCCTATAACGAGTCTTATCCAACGCAAAGGTATGAATTTATATTCATTTACACGCAATTTTGTATACAAAAATACATTTTAACACGTATTTTTTGACATTGCACCACCTAATCAAACATCTTTTCTATGTTTTCCGGAGGTATCAGAGCAATGATACGCTTACCATCTGGCGTAATGTTTGGATTTGAACTCTGCATCAGTTCTGACATTATAATGTCCATTTCCTCCTGAGCAAGAACCTGGCCGACAACAATAGCCGCCGACCTGGCCAAAGACAAAGCTATGTGGTGCCTATGGGCCGACAACTCTGACTGCCCGCCTTCGCGGACATCGCCAACGATGTTCTCCAACAATTTCTGAGGCACCAACCCTTCAACGCCTGCCGGCAAACCATTGATGGAAAAACTGCCACCGCCTAAGGATGATATATCAAACCCCAAACTACGTATGTCATCGGAAATTGACTCCATAACACTAGCATCCGAAGGCGAGAGAGTGAGCAGTTCAGGGAAAAGCAGTCCCTGTGTGGCATTCTCACGCTTCTCCATCTGCATGACATACCTATCGTAGAGAATACGCACATGGGCACGATGCTGTTCTACAAGCATCAAACCTGCCTTGGTGGCAGAAACAATATACTGCCCCCTGTACTGGAAGTGCATATTACCCACCAGCCGGTCATCCTCTAATTCCGGGAACAAATCAGGTGTCTGCGCAGGTGCGTTTTCTTTTGTTCCTTGAGACAATCGCTCATATAGGCTATCCCAACCCTCGACACCAGCGGACTTGCCCTTATATTCAAAAGCCGGTGTTGATTTTGAAGGAGTATCCGAACCAGCGAAAGGATTATACGACGGATCTAAATTCAATCTCGGTGGCGACACCTTGTCCGGGGCAGAATTCATTACCGGTATTTCAGTCGGAACGGCAGAATCGAAATCAATGGTAGGTACAGCGCTGAAACGCCCCAAAGATTCTCTGATACCTGCGTTTATAATCTGCCATATTGCCGGCTCGTTTTCGAACTTGACCTCTGTCTTGGTCGGACTGATATTAACATCTATATTGGCAGGATCTATACTCAGATACAGGAAATAAGGCACCTGTTCTCCCTCGGGAAGCAATCCGCTAAAAGCCTCCGCCACTGCCTTGGCAAAGTAGGGATGCCTCATATACCTGCCGTTGACAAAAAAGTACTGATGCGCACCCTTTTTCTTAGACGACTCGGGACGACCAACAAAGCCGGTCATCTGTACCAAGGTAGTATCAACATCCACCGACACGAGATCATCGCCTATCTTCTTGCCGAAGATATCAACTATCCTACGACGGAGATTGGAGGCCATGAGGCGACTGGAGGCTGTGCCGTCACATGTCAAGCTGAAAGCCACGGAGGGATTCACAAGAGCTATACGTTCAAACTCCTGCATGATATTGTTCAACTCGGTATGGTTGGACTTAAGGAACTTGCGGCGTGCCGGAATATTGAAAAACAGATTACGCACCTCGAAATTGGCGCCTACAGCACACACACATGGCTGTTGGTCCAAGACACGACCTCCTTCTATTTCAAGACGCGTGCCCAATTCCGAGTCAAGGGTACGTGTCTGCAAAGTTACCTGCGATACGGCAACAATAGAAGGCAAGGCCTCTCCACGGAAACCCATTGTTCGAAGGGTAAAGAGGTCTTCGGCACGTGTTATCTTGCTGGTTGCATGACGTTCGAAAGCAAGACGCGCATCCGTCTCACTCATGCCCTTGCCATCGTCTATCACCTGTATGCATGTACGACCGGCGTCCTGAACATATACGTCAATGTTCATGGCACCTGCATCCACCGCATTCTCAACCAATTCCTTGATTACAGATGCCGGACGCTGAATTACCTCACCAGCGGCTATCTGGTTGGCAACCGAGTCTGGAAGAAGATGAATTATATCCATTCCGAGACGGTACTAAAAGTGTACGCTTCCGTTCATTATCCATCGCAACAACATGAAAAGCAGGATAATGACGACCAATGCCACGGGCCACTTTATCAGTCCACGACCTCCCTCAGCATACCGCTTGGCACGTGGTGTAAACTCCGAGAACTTGCCCTTGAAACGGTTCTGAGTATAATCTTCCTGTGCAGGTGGCAGTTCACCCGTCTCACGTTTATAGTCGTTGACCAACTTCTCCAACTTCTCTCGTCGTTCATCAGTATATATACTAACGCGACGGAAGCGTCTTGGCTCGCGTGTTTTGAACATTCCCATGGTTCTTTCCTATTTCTTTTAAATTCTGCAAGGGCGCATGCCTTTTGGTGGTTGCCTTGAGTTCCGTTCCTTTGGTCTTGCCTCTCCACACGAAGATGTCCTTCGGATTCAACGGGCGCACATAATCAAACCAATGGAAGTTCTCCAGAAAACGCATGTTAGCAGGAATCATCGTTACGGGATAGAACGTACCAGTTGCCTCGGGCATCCAAATTCTCCTTATCTTGCGGTTATCACCCATGAACATTTTCATCTCGGTGCTTTCCGTATGATTCATCGCCACCATCATGCTATCCTCATCCAGAGGAAAATAGTTGGCTATGGCATTACCTATCACATGCGTCATCTTCAACTCACCGTTCTCCATATAGGAATGCATCTCCTGTCCGGCAATCTGATTGAAATGAAGACTATCCATCTTTTCACAGGAAAGGGTCTGCCTGAGCACATAGATGCTGTCTACAGTGCTGTCGTTCATGAAAGCCTGTATCTCCTCGCCAAGCAACTGCTGCTCTCCCGTCCAGATTATCGGATCCTTATACATTATAATCATGGAGTCTTTGGTGAGGTATACCAAAGAATCGCAGACTCCCTGCAGATCCTTGCGGTACATACGCACGTGATTGTAGGCATGCATGGTTCTGTACACGGAATCGGTATTAATGTTGTACGTGAACATCTTTATGCTGTCAGCATGCATATACATGGAATCAGGACCCTGAGAAAAGTCTATGATGCATGCAGAATCCGTCCCGAGCGAATAACCTGTCTTATCGTTGTAGTAACAGTAATGTCCTGTCATGGCATTCCGGTTGAGGATATCCGTATACACAACATTGCCAAAGACCTCGCCAATGGAATCAACGCTGTTCCAAACAATACTATCCCCGATTATCTTCTTGCCATTATTACTCATCTCGCTTCTATTCAGCAAGGTGAGGTTGTTATTTACGGTGTTTAGATAGCCCAGTTCTGTATAGACATGGCAAGCACCATCGTCTATGGTACTCGGTCCTCTGGCATTTGCAACGGATGTGACCGTATTATAATATAAGGTATCGGTAAGCAGGGTGGTGCGTACCTCCTGCGGAGGAGGCGGACTGACAAGATGTACGTTATAATTGAACACTGCCACCTTGGTCTCGGGCCTGTACTCGCCCCAGTCGGAAGTCATGTCGTTATCCTTGGTCACAAGATGTCCGCCCTCAAAGAAATAACCGACATTATACAAACGATCATAATCAAGCGAATCCGTGTATAAGGTGGTCTGTCCGTGAACAAGCACTACATTGTTACGGACACGCGCCAACTTGTCCAAACCGTTATAATACAGGATGTCGCCAGTCAGAGTCAGGGTATCGCCCTGATGCATACGGACATTACCGAAGGCATCCATACTGTTGGAGGCCTCGTAGAAAAGGGCACTGTCACAATACATCAGCACATCATCATGGCGGAACTGCACGTTGCCCACAAGAATCTGAGCCTTTGCATCTATCCGAGTATCATGAAACAACCTATCCGAGTGCAGAAGATATATTCTGCTCTCTCCTTCCGCCCATGCTGATACAGATAGGAGCATGGCGGTCCAAAATGACAATATGACACTACGGAGTTTCAAGAGTTGTCCTTTAGCAGATACCTTTACTACTTTACCCAACCTGGATACATGAATTCACACTCTCCCCATCCCTGCTTTATACGGATATAGGTGCTCTTCTGCTTTTCCCTTATCCACTTTTGGATATATTCGGAGCGTTTCTGTTCCTCCACAGCACCTTTCAATATCTGGAAGTCTTCTGTTATGGAAGCACGGTGTGCCGGAATACGGTTCTTCAGTTTCACGATAGCACAGACCTCGCGACCCTTGCTGTCTATCATGGTAAATGGCTTTGATATTTCGCCTATTTCCATGCCATTTACGATACGAGATATCTCACCTGGCAATTCGCCCATCTCAAAGCGTGTAGTTCGTTCACCGGTGCTTTCCTTGGTATTTACCATGAGACCATGGTTATTGCGTGTATCCTTATCGTCAGAAATCTCACGCGCACCAATATCAAACGTGAACCTCTCATCCTTAATGTCCTGTGATATGGAATCCAGTCTGGCAAGGCATGCTTCTATATCCTTCGGGTCTACCTCAGGACGGCGCAATATATGGCGTGCCCTGATCTTGTCGCCACGCTTCTCAATCAGCTGTATGATATGAAAACCGAATTCGCTCTGTACCACCTTGCTGACTTTGCGTGGATCGGTCAGTGAAAATGCCACGTTGGAAAAGGCAGGATCCATGTCTGCCTTGCCGAAGAAGCCAAGGTCACCACCCTGACGGGCAGAACCCTCATCCTGGCTGAACATACGGGCCAAGGCAGAGAAACTGGTCGTTCCGCTTGTCACGCGCTCGGACCATCCTCGCAACTGACTTTTCACGCGCTCTATCTCTTCACGGGTAATCTTGGGATGCTGTACCAGGATCTGCACTTCCACCTGCGTGGGGATGAACGGGAGACTATCCTCCGGCATATCCTTGTAATGGCGGCGCACCTCGGCTGGAGTTACCTTGATATCCTTTGTTAGTTGCTGCGTCACTCTTTGTGCGAGCAGCTCTGCACGCTTCAGTTCGGTCAGTTCCTCACGGATCTGCGTCATCGGCATACGCATGTACTCCTCCAGTTTCTCCTTACTGCCAGCCATCATTACCCTTCTGTTGATTTCTGCATCAACATACTGGTTTACCTCTCCTTCGCTTGCAGTAATACTGTCAAGTTCCGCTTGGTGCAGAAAGAGTTTCTGCACAGCCAACTGCTCCGGAATGGCACAATAAGGATTTCCCTTTATAGTGTTTCCGTAATCGTTGCGTAGACGCTCCACGTCCGAACGCAGAATAGCCTCATCGCCTACTACCCAAACTACCTCATCCACCACATCGTTCTGAGAGAACGAGGCAGTCCATAGCATAGACACAAGCGCACAACATATCAGTCTCTTCATCAGTACCTTTTATCAATGATTGTTAACCGTAGACAATATGTCCTCATATATTACCACAGGATACTTTACACGCAAACCTGCCACACACTCATCTTCACGGGCCTTCTGATAGTCCTGGACAACAGCGGCCTGCACGTCGGTCCATCTCTCTGGTCCCTTCTTCAGGACCTTGCCTACATATCCGGCATAGGGATAACCGTCAACAGGCTTAAGCTCGCCATTCTTATCCTTGAATACCAAAACATCCACATTGGCGTTCATTCCCTTGGAAAAGATGCGCTGATCCATACGTACCATCACGCTGTCCTTATTGAACTGCTCGCGTACCATGGCTACCCACTTGCTGTCGTCCTTCTCCTTCTTCAGGAGCTTAGCCACCGCCTTGACATCAGCCTTGTTCTTGCAATAGAACACCATACCGCGGAATCTTGGCGTATCCCATGAGTAAGCCTTACGGTTGGTTTTGAAATATTGTTCCAGCCCCAAAGTATCAGTCTTGGCCGGTTCCCAAATCCGAGTAGAGCAGAACTCATAAAGGAGCAAACCATCGTAATATTCCTTTACAAGGTACTTAAGTTCCGTATTGTCAGCGCAAAGGCGCTCGGTTTCCATATCCAAGATTTGCTCTGCAGTGTATTTGCCCTCATATTTCTTCACGATAGAATCAAGGGCATCTGCAGCCAAACGCTCATGAACGCCACGGCGCTCCATGAAGCGATGAATCTGAGAATGCAAACTATCAAATGGCTCCAGCTGCTTGCGTTCCAACATCTTCACTATATGATAACCGACAGGACTCAGGAAAGGAGCACTCATTTCACCTACCTGCAAAGAATAAGCAACATCCTCAAACTCCTTTAATGTATTGCCTGGACCTATCCAGGGCAAGGCACCACCGTTTCTGGCTGTTTGGGCATCATCACTATATCTATGTGCAAGTCCCTCAAAGTCTGCCCCCTGCAGGAGTGCATTGTAGATACTGTCTGCAAGCAAGCGTTTCTGTTCCAGCTTCTCAGCATCAGCATTTTGCGGAACGAGCACCAGTATGTGAGCAGGGCGTATCAAATCCTTTCCGTCAAGTGCCTGAAGCATACCGTTATAATAATCCTGGCACTGTTTTTCTACCACCAGTTCGGGAACAAGCAGAGGTCTGACCTGCAAGTCGCGGTAGTGACGGAACTCCTTTTGGAAAGAAGAGATTGTATCCATCTTCGCATCCAGTGCCGCCAACACCTTCATCTTATATACGGCAAACAGATCCGCATACTCGGTGACATTCTTCCTGTCTACAACGGCATCGGTATTGTTCTTGTTGAAGTTGTATTCAAACTCGCTGCGAGTCACCGCCTCCCCTCCGACCGTCATAACAACAGGATCTTCATTCTGCTGTGCAATGGCAGTAACAGAGGTGAACAACAGAGCGTAACATGCAAGGATTATCTTATTCATAATCTTCAAACGTCGTTTTGTGGATAATCGCTAAATGAAACTATTTCAAGCAAATATTTAGCGTGATATTACTGGGGACGACTATAGTTTGGTGCCTCGCTGGTAATGGTCACATCGTGGGGATGCGACTCCAGTACACCGGCATTGGTGATACGCACGAACTTGGCATTATGCAGAGCCTCAATGGTTCCAGCGCCACAGTAGCCCATACCGCTGCGCAGACCGCCTATCAACTGATAGATAACCTCTTGCACACTGCCCTTATATGGAACACGTCCTGCAATACCTTCGGGCACAAGCTTCTTGACGCTCTTCACCTCGCCCTGGAAATAACGGTCCTTAGAACCGCACTCCATTGCTTCCAGAGAACCCATGCCACGGTAGCTCTTGAACTTACGTCCGTTGTAGATGATGGTATCACCGGGACTTTCCTCGGTACCAGCCACAAGAGAACCTATCATCACGCAATAGCCACCTGCGGCCAATGCCTTGACAACATCACCGGAATAGCGCAAGCCTCCGTCGGCAATCAGGGGCACACCGGTACCCTGCAAAGCAGAAGCCACATCATACACAGCGCTCAACTGAGGCACACCCACACCTGCAACCACACGGGTAGTACAGATACTGCCGGGGCCGATACCTACCTTCACACCGTCGGCACCTGCCTCAACCAACATCTTGGCTGCCTCACCGGTAGCTACGTTACCAACAACGATATCCACACCGGGGAAGTTGGCCTTGGCTTCCTTCAACTTCTCTATAACGAACTTACTGTGACCATGTGCAGTGTCAATGACAATAGCGTCCACACCAGCATCCACCAATGCGCGCATTCTGTCGAAAGTATCAGCAGTAACACCAACACCGGCAGCAACACGCAGACGGCCCTTGCTGTCCTTGCAGGCCATGGGTTTGTCCTTTGCCTTGGTAATGTCCTTGTAGGTAATCAAACCGATGAGGTGATTCTCCTCGTCCACAACGGGCAGTTTCTCTATCTTGTTCTCCTGAAGTATGTCGCTTGCAGAAACGAGATCAGTACCAGCATGAGTGGTAACAAGGTTCTCTGAGGTCATAACCTCATCCACCAAACGGTTCTGGTTGCGTTCGAAACGCAAGTCACGGTTTGTAACGATACCCACCAGATGGTTCTCGTCATCTACCACGGGGATGCCACCGATGTGGTATTCTGCCATCAAGGCAAGAGCATCGGCAACAGTACTGCCACGCTTGATGGTAACGGGATCATAGATCATACCGTTCTCAGCGCGCTTCACAATAGCCACCTGACGAGCCTGATCCTCAATGCTCATGTTCTTATGAATTACACCGATACCACCCTCGCGAGCAATGGCAATAGCCATCTTCGCCTCAGTGACAGTATCCATAGCAGCTGTCACGAAGGGAATCTTCAGGTCGATGTTGCGGGAAAACTTAGTACTCAGTTCCACAGTAAGAGGAAGAACCTCGGAATAAGCAGGAACCAACAGGACGTCGTCATAGGTAAGACCGTCCATCACAATCTTGTCTTCAATAAATGATGCCATATATCTGAAGTTTTTGTATGTTATTATTGGGGACAAAGGTACGAATAAGTGAGCGAAATACCAAATAAAGTTGACTTAATTTGGAATTTCCAAGCGAGAGTACCTTCGAGACATAGTCTCAAGGGTACGAATAAGTGAGCGAATTGCCAAATTTATTTGAGCATTTCCGAACGAAAGTACCTTAGAGCATAGTATAAGGGTACGAATAAGTGAGCGAAATACAAAGCAAAAATGCCTTTTTTTGTTCTTATTTCCAAACAAAAGAGCTTTGGGCACCGGCACAATTGCCGCCCCGAAACCAGACTTGTCTATAAGTAACCCGAAAATTATGCTATAGCGACAACACAACAGTGTTGACACGACAACACTGCTCTGTTGACGTATCAACACTGTTATGACGTCGGGAGACGAGTACACGACTTCCCAATGCAACGATTCAGTTTGCCAGTTCAGACAGGAACTTTATTCGCACAAGACGGATATCACTTTCGTCATAATCAGGGCCAAGAGTCTTCACGGCCACGGAAAGACGGTCAGTTTCCGACTCATCGTGGAAATAGTCATAGATGTCAAGCATGTAATCCTCGTCCATCACATCTTCAAGATAATAGCTGATATCCAACTTAGTTCCGCTATATACAATAGCCTCCATCTCATCCAACAGTTCCTCGAACTCGATACCAAGACCGTCAGCAATATCCTCAAGGTCAAGTTTACGGTCCACCTTCTGTATTATGCTGACTTTCAGCTTGCTCTTGCTTGCAACAGTGCGCACACGCAAGTCCAGTGGGCGTTCTATCTCGTTGTCTTCGCAATGTTTCTTGATCAGTTCGCAGAACTCCTTACCATACCTCTGGGCCTTACCCTGACCCACTCCAGGAATATTCTGCAACTCATCCAAAGTCACCGGATACATAGTTGCCATAGCCTCCAAGGAGTTGTCCTGGAAAATAACATATGGGGGTATGTTCAGCACCTGAGCACGCTTGCGACGAAGGTCGCGTAGCATCTTCAGCAATGTATCGTCCAGAACGGCAGTTCCCTCCTCGGGTTCCGGTTCGTAATCGCCGAACTCGTTGTTCTCCTTGAAATAGAACGGTTCTGGTGCCGCCATGAACTTCTTGCCAGCCTTGGTTACCTTCAGCAAGCCGTAGTTCTCTACCTCCTTCTCGATATAACCCGACAAAATGCCCTGCTTTATCAGCGCATACCAGTACTGCGGTTCCTTGGATGCTCCTGCCGCAAACTCGGGCAACTGTTCATGGCAATGGGAAATAATTTCCTCCGTTTCCACGCCCATCATGATATTGACCACATGATCTATCTTGAACTTGCCCTTTATGGCCTGAATAACCTTCAATACTTTCAGTATCTCCTTCGTTGCCTCGATATACTCATGGGGATGCAGACAGTTGTCGCACCTGTGGCAGTTCTCCTCACCATAGTGCTCGCCAAAATAGTGCAGCAACAGGCGACGACGGCAGACACTGCTCTCCACATATGCCTTGGTTTCTGCAAGCAGTTGATTGCCTATATCCTGCTCAGATACAGGCTTGCCCTCCATGAACTTTTTCAGTTTTATAAGGTCCTTGGGAGAATAGAATGCCACACATTTGCCTTCGCCACCATCTCTGCCGGCACGACCGGTCTCCTGATAGTAGCCTTCAAGGCTCTTGGGTATGTCGTAGTGTATTACAAAACGCACATCGGGCTTGTCAATACCCATACCGAAAGCAATTGTTGCAACAATGACATCCAGGCGCTCCATGATGAAGTCGTCCTGCGTCTGATTGCGCTCCGCAGTCTCCATGCCGGCATGGTATGCACGTGCATTGATATTGTTTGCCCTGAGAATTTCTGCCAACTGCTCCACCTTCTTGCGTGAAAGACAGTACACGATACCGCTCTTGCCGGGATGCTGCAGGATAAAGCGCACTATGTCCTTGTCCACGTCCTTGGTCTTGGGCCGCACCTCATAATATAGATTAGGACGGTTGAACGAACTCACAAAATCCACAGCCTTCAGTATGCCCAAGCTCTTCTTGATGTCACGGCGCACCTTGTCAGTTGCCGTAGCGGTCAAGGCTATTATTGGAGCACGGCCTATCTCATTGACTATGGGGCGTATCCTGCGGTATTCGGGACGGAAGTCGTGTCCCCACTCGGAGATACAATGCGCCTCGTCTACTGCATAGAAACTGACCTTAATATTTCTAAGGAACTCCTTAGTCTCCTCCTTTGTCAAGGACTCGGGAGCCACATATAGCAACTTGGTACGGCCCGACTGGATGTCATTCTTGACCTCATCCACCTGACTGCGAGTCAGGCTGGAGTTCAAGTAATGGGCGATACCGTCGTTCTCGCTCACCTGACGTATCGCGTCCACTTGATTCTTCATTAGTGCAATAAGAGGAGACAAGACAATTGCCGTACCATCCATAATAAGGGCCGGCAACTGGTAGCACAGGCTTTTGCCGCCTCCTGTGGGCATCAGAACAAAAGTGTCGTTTCCTGCCAGAAGATTGTTTATCACATACTCCTGCTGCCCCTTGAAGGCAGTGAAACCGAAATAGCGCTTGAGATTAGAAATAAGGTCATTTTTCTCCATAGTGGTAGTCGCTGATAGTGGCGCACGTCTACAAAGGTAACAAATATCTACGAAACATCCAAAGAAAACAATAAAAAAAAAGAACTCTGCCATTCAGCCTTTTATATCGGACTGAAGGGCAGAGTTTGTATGACTATTATCGGACTTTTACTACAGAACCTCGGACTTGGCCAATTGTTCACGCACATAATCAGCAGTAATAAGGAGTTCCTTCTGGTCCGTACCGGGAACAGAGAATTGCAGGTCGGTCATCACTGATTCCACTATTCCACGAAGGCCACGGGCACCAAGATTGCGCTCCATTGCCTTGTCCACCATCACTTCCAATGCCTCGGGGGCGAATTCCAGATTCACACCGTCCATTTCAAAGAGTTTCTTCTGCTGGCGGATGAGAGAATTCTTTGGCTCGGTAAGGATATTGCGCAACGCTTCCCTGTCCAGAGGACGCAGGTAGGTAAGCGCTGGCAGACGGCCAATAAGTTCGGGAATAAGGCCAAAACTCTTCAGGTCCTGGGGCTGTATGTACTTCAGCAGGTTCTTGCTGTCTATGTTGTGGCGCACGGACACGTTGTTATAGCCTACGGTGTGGGTGTTCATTCGCTGCGCTATCTTGCGCTCGATGCCATCAAAGGCACCACCACAGATGAACAGGATGTTGCGGGTGTCCATATGCACATAGTCCTGGTCGGGGTGCTTGCGACCTCCCTTTGGTGGCACGTTCACCACACTGCCTTCCAACAGTTTCAACAAGCCCTGCTGCACACCCTCGCCACTGACGTCACGGGTAATGCTGGGATTATCCCCCTTGCGGGCAATCTTGTCTATCTCGTCAATGAAGACAATACCACGCTCTGCCTTGGGCTGGTCATAGTCGGCAGCCTGCAACAGACGCGACAGAATACTTTCCACGTCCTCACCCACATAACCGGCCTCAGTAAGCACTGTTGCATCGACGATGGAGAACGGCACATCCAGCATTTTGGCTATGGTACGTGCCAGCAAGGTCTTACCGGTACCGGTAGAACCTATCATGATGATGTTGCTCTTCTCTATCTCCACATCATCCTCGGTCTTTCCCAATGCCTGCTGGCGGAGACGCTTATAGTGGTTGTATACCGCCACTGAGAGGGCAATCTTGGCCTCATCCTGCCCGATGACATACTCATCCAGCCTGGCCTTTATCTCGGCAGGGCGCATCAGCGGTTTCTCCACATCATAATCCTCTGCCTTACCTCTACCGCTCTTCAGGTTCTCGCGAACCATCTGGTGCGCCATCTCCACGCAGTCGCTACAGATGAAACCTTCCAGACCGTTCAGCATCAGGGGCACGTCCTTCTCGCTTCTGCCACAGAAGGAACAACGGTTCAATTTCTTTGCCATCCTCGTTTAGCCTTTGCGCAACAGCACGTTGTCAACCATGCCGTACTCCTTGGCCTCCTGGGCTGTCATCCAGTAGTCGCGGTCGCTATCGGCCCACACCTTGTCGAAAGGCTGGTGCGAGTGGTCGGCAATAATGGTATAGAGTTCGTTCTTCAGTTTCAGGATCTCACGGGCAGTAATCTCTATATCGGAAGCCTGACCCTGTGCACCGCCAAGAGGCTGGTGTATCATCACACGGGAGTGCTGCAGAGCAGAACGCTTGCCCTCGGCGCCGGCAACGAGCAGTACTGCAGCCATAGAAGCAGCCATACCAGTACAAATTGTTGCCACAGGGCTCTGGATAAACTGCATGGTGTCATATATGCCCAATCCGGCATACACGCTGCCACCGGGAGAGTTGATGTAGATGCTGATATCCTTGCCTGGATCCACGCTGTCCAGGTATAGCAACTGAGCCTGCAGGGTATTGGCGGTATAATCGTCCACCTGAGTGCCAAGGAAGATGATGCGGTCCATCATCAGTCGGCTGAACACGTCCATCTGGGTGACGTTCAACTGACGTTCCTCCAGTATGTAGGGGTTCATGTACTGATTCTGCATGGACACGATGTCGTCCAGCACCATACCATTGATACCCATCTTGCTGGTTGCAAACTTACGAAAGTCTTTCATATATACATTATTTATATATATAACAAGGACCCACCCCCTTACCCCTCCCTTGCGGAGAGGTAAGGGGGTGGGTCTTCTTTGTATTTGAGTGATTATTCCTCGAATGCCTTGTTGAACTCGTCCAGGCTTACGGTCTTCTCGTCCAGAGTAACCAGAGCCTTGGCAGCAGCACCCAGCTTGCGCTCTACGGTACGGTTCACCAGACCCTCAGCCTGCTGCTTGTTCTCCAGCATACCCTTGGCATAGTTCTCCAGAGCATCCTCGGGGATGTTGGTCATACCATACTGAGCGAACTGCATACGGGTAACCTCCTTAGCGGTCTCCATCACGTCGGGCTGCTCAACCTTGATTTCCATCTGGTCGCACAACTGCTCCTTGATGAGGTGCCACTTCAGCTCGTCTACGCTGGGCTTGAAGTTCTTCTCAATGAACTCGTCGTCCTTATCCTGGTTGTTCAGCTTCATGATGCGCTTGAGAATCTCCTCGGGGAACTCAACCTCGCCCACACGAGCAACGATGTACTTCTTCAGGTCCATAACGAAACGGAAGTCGCTGTCCACACGGAACTGGCTCTCCAGAGTCTCCTTGATAGCAGCACGGAAACCAGCCTCATCGCTTACCTTGCCCTCACCGAGAACCTGGTCAAACAACTCCTGGTTCAAAGCGTGTGCCTCGTAACGAGTAATCTCGCTGATCTGGTACTGGAAGTCGCCGGTCTTCTGGGCAGCCTCGTCCTTGGTGATCTTCAAGAGAGAAGACAACTCCACATCGCTGTTGTATGCCTTTGAGGGATTGAAGACGATAACATCGCCAACCTTGGCACCGTTGAACTTCTGCTTCTGGTCCTCGTCCTTCATGTAATCGGGAAGCATTACTGCTGCCTCAACCTCGATACCACCCTCAACAGCCTGACCATTCTCGTCCAGCTCGGTGATAGTACCCTTCACCATGTCCTTGGCCTGATACTCCTCTACCTTCTGGTAGCTGCCGGCACGGCTGGTGTACATCTGAATCTGCTGGTCAACCATAGCGTCGTCCACGGTGATGTTGTAGTACTCCACGGTGTCGCTGCTGCTCAACTTGGCATCCATCTGGGGAGCCAGAGCCACGTCGAACACAAAAGTCTGCTCGTCAGCCTCCAGACTTACCTCACCCTGCTTATCGCTGGGAAGGGGCTCGCCCAGGATGTCGATCTTCTCCTCGCGGATATACTTGTAAAGCTCGGTGCCCAGCATCTTGTTCATCTCCTCGGCCTGAATCTCCTGACCGAAACGCTTCTTCAGCAAAGCCATGGGAGCCTGACCGGGACGGAAACCGGGCAGAGAAGCCTTCTTGCGATAGTCCTTCAGTGTCTTTTCTACATTGGAAGCATAGTCAGCCTTGGCCAGTGTAATGGTCAGCAACGCTGTTACGTTGCCAGTCTTTTCAAATGAAATGTTCATTGGTTTATATCTTTTATTATGATTTAATCTGCTCTGTCAAACTTGCGCATGAGCGCATTCAGCGTGCAAAGGTAATAAAAAATAATGAGGAACAGACTGCGTGGCATGATGTTTTTTAATTATACATGCTATTTATCTCTATTTATAAGGTATAGCGCATATGGCATTAGGCTTTTCTTTGTACCTTTACGCAGAAATCATATAAATTAACACTAACTATGCTATTTGACCTGCTTAAATCGTCGTATTTTGCTCTCTTCACCATCGTGGCATTAGGCTTCATGCTGGGAAGAATCAAGATCAAGGGTGTATCCCTGGATGTATCTGCCGTTATCTTCATCGCCTTGCTGTTTGGACACTTCGGAGTCTTCATTCCAAAGGACTTAGGCAATTTTGGACTTGTGCTCTTCATCTTTACCATTGGTATTCAGGCAGGTCCCGGTTTCTTCGATTCGTTCAAGAGCAAGGGCAAGACCCTCATCATCATCACTGCTCTGCTGATTGCATCGGCTGCCCTTACTGGCATAGGCCTGAAATACCTTTACGACATTGAGACTCCCAGTCTGGTGGGTCTTATGGCAGGTGCACTGACCTCCACACCCGGTTTGGCTGTGGCCATAGACAGCACCAAGAACCTGCTGAACAGCGACCTGGCGCCCATCTCCTATGGTATAGCCTACCCCTTCGGTGTGATAGGCGTAATACTCTTCGTGAAACTTCTGCCCAAGATTATGCGCATCGACCTGGAGAAAGAGGCAAAGGAACTGGATGCCCAGCGTCGCAGCAAGTTCCCCGAGATGGAAACCTGCCTGTTCCGCGTTACCAACAATGCAGTAATAGGGCGCTCCCTCATGGAGCTGAAGTTTGCCAACATGACAGGCGCCATCATCTCCCGTATGAAGTCTAACGACAAGATTACCATCCCCATGGGCATCACCGTGCTGAACGCCAACGACTGGGTACAGTGCGTGGGTACCAAGGAGGCCTTGGCACAGGCAGAAGTTCTGCTGGGCGAGCGCAAGGAGGGCGAACTTCCCCTGGACGTTGACCAGGACATCCAGCAGCTGCTGCTCACCAACAAGAAGATGGTAGGCAAGCAGTTGGGCGAATTGCGCCTGCACCAGAACTTCGGCTGTACCGTTACCCGTGTACGCCGAAGCGGTATCGACCTCACCCCTTCCGAGTCTCTGGAACTCAAGTTCGGCGACAAGCTGATGGTTGTCGGCGAGAAGGAAGGCCTGAACGGTTTTGCCTGCATGCTGGGCAACAATGCCAAGATTCTGTCCGACACCGACTTCTTCCCCATAGCCTTAGGTATCGTACTGGGTGTTATCGTGGGCAAGATGAACATCAGTTTCGGTGGTGGCATGAGCATTTCACCGGGCTTGACAGGCGGTGTGCTGCTTGTGGCTCTGGTACTTAGTGCCATTGGCAAGACCGGTCCCATCATCTGGTCCATGTCGGGTCCCTCTAACCAGTTGCTCCGTCAGTTGGGTCTGCTCCTGTTCCTTGCAGAAGTAGGCACATCGGCAGGCAAGACACTTGTATCCACATTCCAGACAAGCGGCCTTCTGCTCTTCGGCATAGGTGCCGCCATCACACTGGTTCCCATGCTTGTAGCAACTCTGGTAGGCCGACTGGTATTCAAGATTTCCATGCTCGACCTCCTTGGCACCATCACCGGTGGCATGACCTCCACTCCCGGTCTGGCTGCTGCCGACTCCATGGTGGACAGCAACATCCCCAGCGTGGCATACGCCACCGTCTACCCCATCGCCATGGTATGCCTCATCATTGCCATCCAGGTCATTTCCATGACGGTGATGTAAAGCAGAGAATACCACACAACTTACACAAGGAGGCTACTATTGTGGTCTCCTTGTTTTTATACGCACTCGGTAGCAGGAACCATGGTTTCCCTACGATCATTTAGTTCCGACTGCCATCATTCCTTCTTATTAATGACATGTACGAGGAGCAAAGGAACGCTCAGCAAAAGTTACTGGGAGCATTAGAAATCATCCTTGAAAATAAACATGGTCCTTTTTGAAGCACTGGTGTTCTGAACAGAAATGGGGATGCTCGCGCATCCCCATTTCTAAGTTCGGCATAACTGATTGCCTATACTAATAGTAGTAGTTCACTGATGCCGCCTGACCATTGATATTGTATGTACAAAGTTCCGTCTGCTCCTCCTTGTTGACAAAGTAATTGAACTGTATCTGATAGTCCTCGCGCTTTGCCTCTTCGGGGTAATCAATCTGTATGATATGTACCAGATGCTTGGTTGCCTTACCCATCAGTCCGGCATAATAGAGATGTTCAAAACCGAAACAACCCATTTGTTTGGACAATGTTTCTGGAAGCAGTCCATTGGTATTATACAGGGAAGAAGGCGTACAGTGGTAATAGGTGGGATCGTCATTGTTCTCGGAATATGTAATGAGGGCTATATCCCCATCCTTATATTCAATGGTCCCCCTTGCATGTAGAGCCTCAGCACCAAAGTTAATGTCCTTCAAGGTTTTCTCCCATGCAATAATCCTGCCATCGGCATAAAAGAAGTGATACTCATCCTTGTTTACCGTAAGGTACTCCACGCAATTGTTACCATCCAGCATCACTTCCATCAGCAGATTGCCGGAATTGGCAATGGTAACATTATCGGGAGTGTATGTGAGCCGACTGGTGTATTCTACCTCGTGACTCGTAGGATTATACAGAATTCCCTTAGCACCAGTCAGGCGCCCGTCGGTATAACTGAATTCCCAGTCATAGTTTCCTTCAATACTGCCACTATGTGCTATACCCCTTATATGCGTCTCGACACTACCTGGAAGATCCGGTCGCAGATTTGGCAACGGCGCAGGTTCTTCATTGGCACATGAGGCAATAAGGGCGGCAAGCACTAGACAAGCAGTTGTGTGTAAGACTTTCATTATAGTTTTGCGGTTAATGTTGTTTTCTGATTTAATGGTAGGCCATCTCAGTTCTGCTGACTACGTATCTCGTCCATCTTCTGGAAGTCCTTCTTGCGGAGTTTGAAGGAGTGGGTCAGGTACTTGTCCAGCACAACAGGGTTCTGTGAGAGTTCCTCGGGGGTACCGTGAAAAAGAATCTGGCCTTCAAAGAGCAGATAGGCACGGTCGGTGATGCAGAGGGTTTCCTCCACATTGTGGTCGGTGATGAGCACGCCGATGTTCTTCTGCTTCAGTTTCCACACGATGTACTGAATATCCTCAACGGCAATGGGGTCTACACCGGCAAAGGGTTCGTCCAGCATGATGAACTTTGGGTCGATGGCCAGGCAACGCGCAATCTCTGTACGGCGACGCTCGCCACCGGACAGGCGGTCGCCAAGGTTGTGGCGCACCTTTTGCAAGCGGAATTCGGCTATCAGGCTCTCCAGTTTCTCCTTCTGGTAGTCCTTGGGCTTGCCTGTCATTTCCAGCACAGAGGCAATGTTGTCCTCTACTGTCATCTTGCGAAATACAGAAGCCTCCTGCGCCAGATAGCCTATACCCTTGCGGGCACGCTTGTAGACAGGGTCGTTGGTAATCTCCTCGTTGCCCAGCCAGATGTGGCCGGCATTGGGAACAACAAGACCTGTGGTCATGTAGAAACTGGTGGTCTTGCCGGCACCATTGGGACCAAGAAGACCAACGATTTCACCCTGATGCACATCAAACGAAACATTGTTCACAACGGTGCGCTTGCCATAAACCTTGACCAGGCCCTTGCTGCGCAGTTCCAATCTCTCCTGATTATTCTGTATTTCCATCGTGTGGCAAATTTACGAATATTTCTCCATTCCCAAGTAAGCGCATCGGTTTATTATTATTTTTAAGGGGATTTTTTACCACAAAACTTCCTAAAAAAACACAGGAAGGAAAAATATTTAAGGCATGACTCTTCTTTGTTCTCAAAAAAACGTAACTTCGCAGACGTAAAACAGACCAATATGTTTCTTACTAAAAGCATAAGCAAATTTGGCGAATACCTTTGCCTGATGGGCAGGGTGATGTCCCTGCCCGAAAGATGGCGCATGTTCTTCAAGCAGTACATCAAGGAAATGTCTGCCCTGGGTGTGGACAGCATAGGCATAGTACTGCTTATTTCATTCTTCATAGGAGCAGTGATATGTATCCAGATAAAACTGAACATCGCATCCCCCTGGATGCCGGCATTCACCACAGGATACACCACCAGAGAAATCATGCTTCTAGAGTTCTCCTCCAGCATCATGTGCCTCATCCTGGCCGGCAAGGTGGGATCCAACATTGCCTCGGAGATAGGCACCATGCGAGTGACCCAACAGATAGACGCACTGGAGATTATGGGCATCAACTCCGCCAGTTTCATCATCCTGCCCAAGATTCTGGGCCTCGTCAGCATGATTCCCATGCTGGTAATCTTCAGCATAGTCTTCGGTTTCGTAGGAGCATACGCCACGGCCTTTGCCGGAGTAATCACCGTGGATGACCTCACCCTGGGACTTCAGCACGATTTCGTACCCTGGTACGTCTGGGCCAGCATCATAAAGAGCATCGTATTTGCCTTCATCATCTCCTCCGTAAGCAGTTTCCATGGATACAACGTGGAAGGCGGCTCCTTCGACGTAGGCAAGGCCAGCACCAATGCCGTAGTGAGCAGCAGCATGCTCATCCTGTTTGCAGACATATTCCTAACACAATTACTCTCATGATAGAACTGAAAGATATACACAAGTCCTTCGGGGACAAGGAGGTGCTGAAGGGAATAAATGCAAAGTTCCAGGACGGCAAGACCAACCTCATCATCGGTCAGTCAGGTTCTGGCAAGACTGTGCTGATGAAGAACATCGTAGGACTGTTCACCCCAGAGAAAGGACAGATCCTTTACGACGGCCGCGACTTCGTGCAAATGACACGAAAGGAACGCGTAATGCTGCGCCGAGAGATGGGTATGATATTCCAGGCAGCCGCCCTCTTCGACTCCATGTCCGTCCTGGAGAATGTCATGTTCCCCCTGGACATGTTTTCCGACATGAACCTTGACGACCGCATAAAGCGAGCCAAGTTCTGCCTGGAGCGCGTCAACCTGAAAGGTGCGGAAGAGAAGTACCCTGGTGAAATCTCCGGTGGCATGCAGAAGCGTGTGGCTATAGCCCGTGCCATAGCGCTAAATCCCAAGTATCTCTTCTGCGACGAGCCAAACTCAGGACTTGACCCCAAGACCTCACTGGTCATAGACGAACTCATCCACGGCATTACCGAAGAGTACAACATGACCACCATCATCAACACCCACGACATGAACTCCGTAATGGGCATCGGCGAACACATTATATATATATATGAAGGAGAACTGGAATGGGTAGGCTCCAAGAACGAAGTAATGTCCTCCACCAACGAACGCCTCACCTCCTTCATCTTCGCCAGCGACCTGCTGCGCAAGGTCAAGGAAACATCCAAATGATAGCAATGCACATTTACGAAAAAAGAACCTGCTGAAATAACAGGTTCTTTTTTGTGGTGCCACCAGGAGCATTTTCAGTCCATACTAATAGGTGTATTTACCCTCAATTATGCGTCAGAAGTGGTTAGGAGACACGTCTATTTATTCTTATTCTGAGTAATACCTGAAAAATGTTGCCAAATGTTGCCAAGG
>JAGBYI010000146.1 GCA_017628845.1 Bacteroidaceae bacterium | reverse complement strand
GTCCCATCTGAGCGAAAGTGTCAACAACAACAGCATGGAATCAAGGATACCGTAAACATCAACAGTATGGATAGAGAAAAGGTGTAAATCTTTTCAGCTAATGAAGCAAAAAAACGTCTACTGAAATCAGGAAAAGACACCTCACGGGAACATTCGGCAAAGGATACGGGAGGACCGAGGAGAAAGAACCGGGAACTCTCGGGCCGGTCCTCGGGAGGACAGCAATGAATTGTCGGGAGGACACATGCGAGGTCTACCGAAAAGCCGCACAAATTCCACTCGCAAACACTGTCTTGTCCGCTTTTTTCTCCATACGCACCGCCACATACTCTAACATTAGAGACTCTTCCTGTGGCAGCGTAGGCAAATAAGGAGGAAGCCTCCCCCTTCCAGCGCAGGCGTGAAATAGGAAATAAATCTCGGCGCTCTCGTGAAAAACAAAACGCTATTATCTTTATCTCACGCAAAGAGCGCAGAGGACGCAGAATTCCAAGGCAAACTACGCTGTCGCTAGAGTAGTCGCTGGCTACGCGCGACAGAGAACGCAAAGAAAAACAGAAACGGAAAACTATCCACCCCCTCCGCGCTTCGCGCTCGTCCCCCTGTCTCAGAGGGACAGTTGGTTAGCGCAGGTTTTCTGTTGTAACTGACTCTCCCCCTGAGACAGGGGCGAGTACCCCGAAGGGGGGAGGGGGTGGATAGAACTCTCTGCGCACTCTTGTCGTAACAAAGTTTGCGACCTCTCCAGCGCAAGCGTGAAATAGGAAAGGCAATAATTCTCTGCGCTCTTTGCGCTCTCCGCGTGAAAATAAAACGCTATTATTTTATCTCACGCAAAGAGCGCAAAGGACGCAGAATTCCAAAGCAAACTGCGCTGTCGCTGGAGTAGTCGCTGGCTACGCGCGACAGAGAACACAAAGAAAAACAGAAACGGAAACGGAAAACCATCCACCCCCTCCGCGCTTCACGCTCGTCCCCCTGTCTCAGAGGGACAAAGTAAACGGAAAACGGAACCGAAGGTCGACGCCCGAAGGGGCTGAAGTCAAAGGTGAAAACTGCGAGTAAGCGATAGTAGAAAACATAGAAGGGACGCTGCGCAGCGTCCCTTCAGTGGGCAGTGATTATTTAATCCGTAATCCGTTCTCTGTAATCTGTAATCTACTTCTTCATCTCCACTATCTTTGTCTTCTCGCGCTCGATATTGCGGCGGTCGGTTTCGGTGACTACACGGGCGGCAAGCTGCAGGAAGGCCTGACCGGTGATGCTGCCTGGTTCCAGGGCTACTGGAGTACCGCCGTCGCCATTCTCGCAGATGCTCTGCACCACGGGGATCTGTCCGAGCAGGGGTACGTTCATTTCCTCTGCCAGGGTCTTCACGCCCTCACGGCCGAAGAGATAGTATTTCTCCTGGGGATGCTCCTCGGGAGTGAACCATGCCATGTTCTCCACCAGGCCCAGGATGGGCACATTCACCTTCTCGTTGGTGTACATGTTTATGCCCTTTCTGGCATCAGCCAGTGCCACCTGCTGGGGTGTGCTCACGATGACGGCACCAGTTATGGGTAGGGTCTGCACCAGAGTAAGGTGTATGTCGGAGGTACCTGGAGGTGTGTCGAGCACGAAATAGTCGAGGTCGCCCCATGCGGCATCGCCAATGAGTTGCTTCAAGGCATTTGATGCCATGCCGCCACGCCAAAGGGTAGGAGTATCGGGGTCAACGAAGAAACCTATGCTCAGCACCTTGATGCCGTACTTCTCCACGGGCATGATGAGGTCGCGTCCGCCGATATTCTCGCTATAGGGACGAGCATCCTCCATGCCAAACATCTTGGGAGCGCTGGGACCGAAGATGTCGCAATCCAGCAGACCCACACGATGTCCCATGCGCGCCAGTGCCACGGCAAGGTTTGTTGCCACCGTGCTCTTGCCCACTCCACCCTTGCCGCTGCTCACGGCAATGATGTTCTTCACACCAGGCAGCAGGTCGGGCAGGTCGGGACGTGGCGCCTGCAAGGTCTTGGTCTTTATCTCCACTTCCACGTCCTTGCTAACGTAGGCATGTATGGCAGCCTCGGCAGCCTTTACGAGCGACTTGAGGAAGGGGTTT
Source organism: Bacteroidaceae bacterium (assembly GCA_017628845.1). Classification (GTDB taxonomy): domain Bacteria; phylum Bacteroidota; class Bacteroidia; order Bacteroidales; family Bacteroidaceae; genus Physcousia. Next base: position 44,462 of record JAGBYI010000146.1, on the reverse strand, counting down.
GTTGGCTTGTCGAAGATGAGGGAGAAACTCACGTGCATGCCTGCTATGCGCAAGTCGTCCTCCACCATTTCCATCTCCACTATGTTCTTGCCCGTGCCAGGATAACGTACCGTAGCCAGGGCATCCATTATTAGTTTGGGATACAGTTCCATGTTATATTATATTAAGACCCACCCCATCCCTCCCTGCAAGTGAGGGGAGTAGAAAGGAGGGGGAAAGTTTATGCAAAGGTACGATTAAGCGAGGGAAGTACAAAATAATTCCAAATTTATTTTTACTTCCGAGTGTGAGTACCTTAGACAATAGTCAAAGGTACGATTAAGTGAGGGAAAAAGCAAAATAAAAACAATTTTATTTTTACTTCCGAGCCAACGAAGCATAGGTCGACGCCCAAAGGGGCTAAAGCACTCACCTTTCCGTTCTTTTATCTCACGCAAAGAGCGCAAAGGCCGCAGAATTTCCAATGCAAACTACGCTGTCGCTGGAGTAGTCGCTGGCTACGCGCGACAGGAGAACGCAAAGGCGAAACAGAAACGGTAAACTATCCACCCCCTCCGCGCTTCGCGCTCGTCCCCCTGTCTCAGAGGGACAGTTGGTTAACGCAGTTTTTGTTGTAACTGGCTCTCCCCCTGAGACAGGGGCGAGTACCCCGAAGGGGGGGAGGGGGTGGATAAATCACTCTCCCACACAAAACATCAATCCGCAGACACTGGCCATCACTGGGGTGCCTGCGGATTGGGTTATTACTAAAGTTATTGAACGTTACGTTCAGCCTTAGTCGCTAATCGTTCATCACTAACGCACAACCTTTTTGCCGTTCTGGATGAAGACGCCGTGCTGAGAGGCATTTGCCTTGCGGCCGCTGAGGTCGTAGATTTCAGTTTTTGCCTTTCCGTTTTCACCCTTCAGTTCGCCTATGCCGGTAGCATCCACAACCTCCAGGGTAGCGTCAACGATAGTACCGCTGTTTGCCAGAATACCGTTGGCACCGGTACATGTTCCGTCGGCTGCAATCTGGCCACCGGCATCAACGCTGTTCCAGTCGGTCTTGAAACGGATACGGTATGTACCCTCCTGAGGAGCAGTAAACGTGGGGCCTGCCATCTGACTGCCAGGCACAGGAACCAGAATTTGTGGTTGTCCAGCCCGAAACGTCTCAGTATATCCTGCAGTTTCTCCTGCTTGCTGTACGCATGATTGTTGTATGCTTCAAGATAATCGTCATAGAACTGCATTCGTCTCAGAAGCGTGCCACGCTCCAGTGCCTTCTTGAAGAAAAGAGGCACAAGGGACTGCCGCCTGTCTGGCTCCGCATTATGGATTTCTTGCCCTCCCAGCAATTCCTCTGCTGGTGCTGATTTGTCCCTCGCAGGCCAGAAATGATTACAGACACGCTCTACATACTCCAAAGATTCTTCAGGATTCTCCATATTTCCTCCATATTTCCTCCATATTATATATACATTATAAATTACGTACACGTGTGCGCACGCAAATACAAAGCATGCCCACGTGCAAAGATACAAAAAAACGGCAAAGCCCCCATCACCCGGCAATGTATTTCCTCTCCATGCCCCTGACAGATTACAATTACAGATTACAGAACATATAGTCATGGGTGCCAGGAAGGCGGTAACAGGCAGAGCAAGGTGTTACAGGCATAAAGGTATAGATAGATAGATAGATATATAAATTATATAATTAGTAATATATCTACTGACTGTATCTATACCTGCACACTCTGGTGCCTCACGAGGCGATGCCCATCGCAACACGAGCCTCTGCCACCCGTGTCCCCGAGGCGTTGTAATCCGTAATCTGTAATCCACCCCCTCACTGCAATCCGGATTTTTTCATTATCTTTGCACCATCATCAACGACACACAAGAAAGAAAATGTCACAGAAAGAAATCTTCAACCGCTCCACCCTACTGCTTGGACGCGAAGGCATGAAAGCCCTTGACGAGGCAAGGGTAATACTTTTTGGCGTAGGTGGCGTAGGCTCGTGGTGCGCCGAGGGGCTCGTCCGTGCAGGACTGACACACCTGACCCTGGTGGACAGCGACCGCGTGTGCCCCACCAACCTGAACCGCCAGCTCATGGCCACACAAGAGACCATAGGCCAGCCCAAGGTGGAGGCAATGAAGGAACGCCTGCTCTCCATCAACCCCAAGGCAGACATCCTGGCTCTGAACATGATGTACACAGAGGAGACTGCTCCCGACTTCCATCTGGAACAATACGACTACGTAATAGACTGCATAGACTCCCTGCGCGACAAGTGCGACCTGATCCTACGCACCACCTCCATGGAGCGCCCCACCCTGCTCTCCAGCATGGGAGCGGCACTGAGGATAGACCCCACGAAGGTGCGCCTGACGGAGTTCTCCAAGGTGCAGGGCGATGCCCTGGCACGTGCTGTGCGCAACCGCTTCAAGAAGGCAAAGACCTTCCCCCGCCGCAAGTTCCTCTGCGTCCACAGCGAGGAGCCAGCCATGCAGAACAAGACCGAGGACACCACTCTCACCGAAGAACTGAAGTTCAACAAGGTGCAGACAAACGGTTCCCTCTGCCACATCACCGCCATCTTCGGCATGATGCTGGCAGGAGAGGTGATAAAAGGGGAAAGATGAAGAAGAGCCCCTCTGCCCTTCAGGCATCCCCCCCCTCTATGGGGGGAAGGGCTGGCGCGGTGATGGCGTTATTACGGTTGTAACTGACTGTCCCCCTGAGACAGGCGGGACGAGGAGCAAAGCGACGGAGGGGGTGGACACTTTTCCATTTTGACTTTGTTGAGCCTGCTCCCGCTTGAATGTAGGGCGAACCGCTCACCACTCCTCGTTCACCGTTAACCCGCTCACCTTTCACCGTTTTCCACGCCCGTTTTCTTCAAATCCGTCAATTTACGTGCAGTTTAGCGTCCCTTTTTGCGCATTTTCACACTTTTAGCGCACTTTTCTGCCAAAAAGAACAAAAAATATCCCAAAAACAACTATCTTTGCACGCAAAATAAACCTCTGCAAGGCAAAGCATTCAAATACAAGGACATTTGACACACGAACACCAGTGCCTTGACTGCAACTTGCAAACATAACATTTTACATACGATGAAACACTTTGTCAGTCTTCTGAATGACTCTGTAAAAGAGAACTGGGCATTTCCTGCCGTAACCAACTATGGCGGCGTAACCTACACCTATGGCCAAATGGCCGAGCAAATGGCAAAATACCACATCCTCTTTGCCGAAGCCGGCATAAAGAAGGGCGATAAGGTTGCACTCTACGCCCGCAACTCGGCAGAATGGGTAATAGCATACTTTGCCACACTGACCTACGAGGCCGTTTCAGTGCCCTTCCTCCCCGACTTCATTCCCGGAGCCGTGGCAGAACTGGGTGCCTTCTCGGAGTGCAAACTGCTCATAGCCGACGACATTGCATTCAACAGCCTGGAACCCGAGGACAGATACATCAAGCAGCTTGAGTCCACCCCTGGCTTTGCCGGCATCATCAACGTGAAGGACATCAGCATCTTCCTGGCAACGAAGAAGGAACTGGCCACTGCACACGACACCATGGAGGAGCACTTTGCAAAACTCTATCCCAATGGCCTGAGCGCAGACCTCGTAAACTACTATCCCGAGGAGCGCGACATGGAAGCCGTGGTTGAAATCAGCTTCACATCGGGCACAACCAGCGCCACATCCAAGGGCGTTGTACTGCCTGCACGCTCGCTGTCAGTGAACCTCGACTTTGCTCGCCGCGAGATTCCTGCCACACAGGGCGGCCACATCTTTGCCATCCTGCCCATGGCACACATGTTCGGCCAGACATTCGACGTACTCTTCCCCCTGGCTGGCGGTTGCCACGTGTACATCATGCCCGGCAAGCCCACACCGGCACGTCTGCTGGAGGGTCTGGCCAAGGTAAAGCCATTCATGTTCCTCACCGTACCTCTGGTCATCGAGAAGATATTCAAGTCAAAGGTATTCCCCGCCACACATGCCTTCCCTGCCAATATGCTCCTGAAAGTGCCCGGTCTTGACAAGATCGTGCTCAACAAGATAAAGAAATCGCTCCTCACCGCCTTTGGCAACGGCTTTACCACAGGCCTCATTCTTGGCGGTGCAGCGCTGAACCGCGAGGTAGAGGACCTGCTCAAGCGCATGAACTTCCCCTACGTCGTAGGCTATGGCATGACCGAGTGCGGCCCCCTTATCTCATACTGCGACAAGAGCGAGTTCGTGAAGTACTCATGCGGCAAGAAGGCCGACCCCCTGGAGTTGCGCATAGACTCTGCCAACCCCACCAAGATACTGGGCGAAATCCAGGTAAAGGGCGATGCCGTCATGCTGGGATACTACAAGAACGAGGATGCCACCGCCGCCACATTCACCAAGGACGGCTGGCTGAAGACCGGCGACATGGGCGTTGTGGACAGCAAGGGCAACGTCTTCATCAAGGGACGCTGCAAGAACATGATTCTCACCGGCAACGGCCAGAACATATACCCCGAGGAGATAGAGGACAAGATCAACAACCTGCCCTACGTGATGGAGTCACTGGTCGTAGGCCGCAAGAACGCCATCGTGGCACTCGTTGTTGCCGACTACGAGGCTGGCAAGAAGGCAGGTCTGGACAGCCAGGCACTTGACAAACTTGTCAACAGCAGTGTCCTTGCCCTGAACGCAGAACTGCCTGCCTACAGCAAAATCTCCTGCACCGAGTTCCTTAGCGAACCCTTCGAGAAGACTCCCAAGCAGAGCATCAAGAGGTATCTGTATTCTTGATTGGAGATATAACGGACCCTCCCCCTGACCCCTCCCTGTATGGAGGGGAGTAGTTACAACAAACTGATGAATTTTTCAGTTCAATCTACTCCCCTCCCTTGCGGATGGGTCAGGGGGAGGGTCCTTTTCTATTTCTTTCTACTCTATCACTACACGGGTCCAGCCGTGGATGTCGGGTTCGGTGCCGTACTGGATGCCACGAAGCTTGTTGTAGAGCTGGGTGGATACAGGACCGGGCTTGCCATCCTTGGAGATGACATAGCTGACCTCGTTCTCCAGATCGTCAATGCGCTGGATGGGCGAAATGACGGCTGCCGTGCCGCAGGCACCAGCCTCCTCGAAGGTGGAGAGTTCCTCCACGGGAATGGGACGGCGCTCAACACTGAGGCCAAGGTCCTGTGCCAGTTGCATCAGGCTCTTGTTGGTAATGGAGGGCAGGATGCTGGTAGACTTTGGGGTAACGTAGGTATTGTCCTTGATACCGAAGAAGTTGGCAGCACCGCACTCGTCGATGTACTTCTTCTCCTTGGCATCGAGATAGAACTCGCAGGAGTAGCCCAGGTCGTGCGCCATCTTGTTGGCACGCAGAGAAGCGGCATAGTTGCCACCCACCTTGTAGACACCAGTGCCAAGAGGTGCAGAGCGGTCAAACTCGCGTATGATGACATAGGGGTTGGTGGAGAAACCGCCCTTGAAGTAAGGACCAACGGGGGTTACGAAGATGAGGAACAAGTATTCCTCGGAAGGATGCACGCCCACCTGAGCGCTGGTACCTATCATGAGGGGACGGATGTAAAGGCTGGCACCGCTCTCGTAGGGAGGGATGAAGCGCTCGTTGAGGCGCACCACACGGTCCACCATCTCGTTGAACTTCTCCGTGGGGAGTTCGGGCATCAGTATGCCACGGCATGTACTCTGCAGACGTGCAGCATTCTCGTCGGAGCGGAACACGCGCACCTTGCCATCGGGGCAACGGTATGCTTTCAGACCCTCGAAAGCCTCCTGGCCATAGTGCAGGCAGGTGGCTGCCATGTGCATGGGTATGGTCTCCTCACTGCAATTCTCTATCTCACCCCATGCGCCGTTGCGATAGTAGCAGCGCACGTTGTAATCCGTTTTCATGTAGCCAAATGACAGGCTACTCCAATCTATTTCGTTCATAGTTCTTTGATGTTTTGTGCACAAATTTACACAATTCTCCCATAAAGACAATACAAATGTAAGGGAATTTCAGGAAAACCAGTAGAATTTTGTCACTCTGCCGTTTCCTCTCCCACTATCTTCTTTATTTCCTCGTCCACGGAGGAGAGCTGTTCACGGCAATACTTTACCAACTCCTGCGCCTCGCGCAATTGAGCGGCAATCTGGTCGATGGGCAACTGATTCTGCTCAAGCTGACGTGCTATCTGTTCGAGCTTGGCAATGGCTTCTTCGTATTTCATATATAAGACCCCTCCCCGTACCGGCGGACCCCTCCCCAACCCTCCCACAAGGGGCGGGAGTATATAGTACCGGGAAATGATAATTTGGTTAAAGGGTTAATAGATTTGTTAAAAGTTAATATTCAATAGTCAGTTGTAACCACTCCCCTCCCTTGTGGAGGGGTGAGGGGGAGGGTCTTGTCGGTTTTCCGTTTCCACTCCCACCACCTGCGAGAGCACGGTGCCGCCCTGCAGGCGGGTTTCTATTTGGGAACCTGGAAGTATATTGGAAATGTCGGTCACTATCTTGCCATCCATCAGGGTGATGGAGTATCCACGGCTGAGGAGCAGTTCGGGATTTAGGCTATCGAGGCGTTGGGAAAGGAGTTCCAGACGATGCTTCTCCTTCTCCACCACACGGGCTGCTGAGAAAGGCAGAAGGAGCAATGAACGCTCGAGGCGCTGATACTCCCTTTGCAAACGCAGCGTCACCACCGAGGGGAGGCGCTGACGAAGGAGAGCCAGGCGCTGCTCCTCGCGCTGCATCTTGGCGGAGGCGGCAAGGGGGATGCGTTGCTGGAGGTCGTGCAACAAACTGAGTTGCTCCAACTGATGCTCCAGGATGAAAGCAGCTGCTGCCGTGGGGGTCTTGACGGAGGTATGCGCCACATGGTCAAGTACCGTCTCGTCCCGGTCGTGACCTACACCTATTATAATAGGCAGAGGATGCTGAGCTATACAGGCAGCCAGTTCATAGGAATCATAGTCGGAAAGGTCGCTCGTGGCACCGCCTCCACGGATAATTACCACGGCATCCCAGTTATCGCTCTCGTCGGCTATCTGCATCAGAGCAGCCGAAATGCTCTCCGGTACATGCTGCCCCTGCATTACGGCATGAAAGAGCTGCACACGGAATGCCAGCCCCCACTCGTTCTCCAGCAACTGGCGGCAGAAGTCGCCATATCCAGCCGCCGTGGCACTGGACACTACGGCAATGCGCCTGAGCAAGGTGGGCATGGGCAGGTCCTTGTTGTCGTTGATGATACCGTCCTTCTCCAGCTGGTTCAATATCTCCTGCCGGCGGCGAGCCTGGTCGCCCAGGGTGTAGGTGCCGTCTATGTCGATGACATTAAGTGCATAGCCATAGAGTTCACTAAAGGTGACTTTCACCTTCAAGAGCACCTTTATGCCAGCACGCAGGCTTTGCCCCGTCTCTGCCTGGAAACGAAGGGCAAGCATATTGTAGACACGCGCCCAAATGGTAATGCGGGCCTTGGCCACTATGGCACCGCTGAGTTCGTTCTTCTCCACCAGTTCGCCATAGAAATGTCCGCCATATCCTGCCCTGCCCTCCAGCAGTTCGCCATGCACCCAATAGGCATCCTCGGCACACCCCTCTATGAAGGAGCGCACCATGGCATTGAGTTCGAAGAGTGATAGTGCCTGCATGAGTTATTAGGTTTTATACAAGGGTAGTGAATACAAAGGTACGCTTTTTTCCGTCGCCATGCAAAAAACACCGCGACAAATCGCAAAACCCCACCACACGTAATGTTAATCTTTGCTGAATATTCCCATTAGAACATTATTTACGTTAAAAGTCTGAGGCAATATAAACATTATATGCGTACCTTTGCACCCGAAAAACAAAACAGTATCACAACATATGAAAAAGAAGACAATGAAAGCATTACACCTGTGGCAAATGCTGCTGATGGCAGTTTGCCTAGTGGCATGCTCGCAAGAGAAGGTGCAGCATGGCACCGCTCCACTGAAGGTGACAACCGAAAGCGTTGCCGCCCAGCCTCGGGAGACAGGCACCGCCTATGTGGGCACGGTGGAGGAGTCAACCTCCGTGGCGGTGAGTTTCACCGGCATAGGCATGGTGAAGCAGATATGCGTTGGCGAGGGGCAGCGCGTGCGCAAGGGTCAGCTCGTTGCCGAGATGGACAAGACCCAGGCACAGAACACCCTGGCCATGGCAGAAGCGTCGCACAAGCAGGCCACCGATGCCCTGGAGCGCATGCGCCAGTTGCACGAGAACAAGTCGCTGGCCGACATGAAGTGGGTGGAGGTGCAGAGCAAGGTGGAACAGGCCGAGGCCTCTCTCTCTGCCGCCAGGAAGATGCTGGAGGATTGCAGCATATACGCTCCCATAGACGGTGTGGTGGGCAAGAAGTGGGTTAGTGCAGGAGAGACTGCCCTGCCCAGTCAGCCAGTGCTTACCATCCTGGACATCAAGACCCTGAAGGTGAAGGTCAGCATCCCCGAGAAAGAGATTTCCTCCATCAAGCCCGGCACAACATCGAGCATCAGCATTGAGGCCATCGGAGACAAGACCCTGGAGGGCGGAAAGATAGAGAAGGGTGTGGTGGCAGATGCGCTGACACATACCTACGACATACGCATTGCCCTGCCCAACCCCGAGGGCGACATCCTTCCCGGCATGGTGGCAAAGGTGTATCTGCATGCCAATGACAGCATCCAGGGCATGACCCTGCCCGTGCGCAGCATACAGCAATCTGCCGACGGCAAGCACTTCGTGTGGGTGGTGAAAGACAGCAAGGCGCACAGAAAAGTCATCACCATGGGCAAGCCACTGGGCAACCGCATAGAGGTACTCTCCGGCCTTGACAAGGACGACCGCGTAATAACCAACGGCTACCAGAAGGTGAGCGAGGGGACTTTGGTAGAAGAGTAGAAAGACCCTCCCCCATACCCCTCCACAAGGGAGGGGAGTAGTTACAACTGACTATTGAATATTAACTTTTAACAAATCTATTAACCCTTTAATAAAATCCCTAACTCCCAGTACTATATACTCCCTCCCTGGGAGGGATGGGGAGGGGTCCGCTGGGTCCGAGTATTCGGGGAGGGGTCTTCTATTATGACTTTCAAGAACAGCAGTTGGATAGCATGGCCTATCAACAACTATAAGATAACGGCCTTTCTCACGGCATTGCTTCTGGCCTTTGGCCTGTGGGCAATATACGTGATGCCCAAGGACGAGTTTCCGCCCTTCACCATACGCCAGGGTGTGGTGATTGCCGTGATGCCTGGTGCCACAGCCGAGGAGATAGAGGAACAGGTGGCAAGGCCTCTGGAACGCTACATCTTCACCTACAAGGAGGTGGACCGCAGCAAGACCTATTCCACCAGCCAGAACGGCATGTGCATAGTGATGGTGCAGTTCCAGCAGGACCAGAACAACCTCACCCCCGTGTGGAGCAAGATGAAGCATGGGCTCAACCAGTTCAAGTACTCCCTGCCTCAGGGTGTGCTGGCACTGGTGGCTCAGGACGACTTTGGCGACACCAGCGCCTTGCTCATCACCGTGGAGAGCGACCAGCGCTCCTATCGCGAGCTGCAGGGCTATAGCGACGAGCTGGCCGACCGCCTGCGCCGCCTTCCCAGCGTGAGCAACGTGAGGCAGATTGGCGAGAAGAAGGAGCAGCTTACCATCACCGTGGACAAGGAGCGCCTGGCTGCCTATGGCATAGGGCGCCAGGCCTTGGTACAGGCACTCACCAGCCAGGGACTCACCACCATGAGCGGCATGGTGTCCACTCCGCACCAGAACCTGAAGATACACGTGGCGCCCAGCATCAGTTCCGAGCAGGAGATTGGCGAGCGCATCATCTTCAATGCCCCCGACGGCAAGGTGCTGCGTGTGCGCGACATTGCCACCGTGACTCGCGAGTACGACATGAGCGAGGCCTACATAGAGTCCAATGGCAAGCGCTGCGTCATCCTCTCGCTGGAGATGCTCAAGGGGCACAACATAGTGCAGTTTGGCAAGGATGTGGACGTGGTGCTGAACCAGTTCCGCCAGGACTGCCTGCCCAAGGATGTGACGATGCGCCGCATCACCGACCAGCCCGAGGTGGTGGGCACCAGCGTGAGCGACTTCCTGCGCGACCTCATCATCTCCATGCTCATCATCGTGGCGGTGATGATAGTGCTCTTCCCCCTGAAGAGTGCCATCGTGGCGGCTCTCACCATACCCTTGTCCACCTTCGTAAGCACAGGCATAATGTATGCCTTGGGCATAGAGCTGAACATCATCACCCTGGCTTGCCTCATCGTGGTGCTGGGCATGATAGTGGACAACAGCATAGTGGTCATCGACGGCTATCTCGAGTACCTGGGCAAGGGAATGGGCCGTCGAGAGGCGGCGGTGAAGAGCGTGCAGCAGTACTTCTGGCCCATGCTTCTGGCCACGGTATGCATCTGTGCCATCTTCTTCCCCATACTCAAGTTCATGAAGGGCGAGGCGGCCGACGTCATCAAGCTCTTCCCCCTCACCATCACCATCAACCTGATGGTATCCTTGGTGGTGGCGGCCTTTATCATCCCTTTGCTCAATGCTGCCATCATTCGCCGTGTGAAGGCCAAGGGGCCTGGCAAGCGCGACTTAACCGACTGGGTGCAGCACTGGTACGACAAGACTCTGGAGTGGAACTTCCGCCACCCATGGCTCACCATAGTGGGAAGCATAGTGCTGGTAGTCGCCACAGGTGCCTTGTTCCCCTTGCTCAAGATGCGCCAGTTCCCCTTTGCCGACCGCAACCAGTTTGCCGTGGAGGTGTACCTGCCCGAGGGTAGCGGCCTGGAGGAGACAAGGCTCATTGCCGACGAACTTAGCGCCATACTGAAGTCCAACGACAAGGTGACGGGTGTGACGAGTTTCGTGGGTTGCTCCTCGCCTCGCTTCCACACCAGCTATGCTCCTGTGATTGCCGGCAAGAACTTTGCCCAGCTTATAGTAAACACCGAGAGCAACGAGGCTTCGCTGGAACTTCTCGACCAGCTGGCACCGAAATACTCCAACCACTGGCCCAATGCCTATGTGCGCTGGAAGCAGATGGACTATCTGCCCGTACCCACCTATGAATACCGCTTCTATGGCAACAACACGGATTCCATACAGAAGGCGGCACAGATGCTCATGGAGGAGATGCGCAGGATTCCCGAACTGGAGTGGGTGCACACGGATTTCGACATGCCTTCGCCCATGGTGCAGGTTAGCCTCGACCCCGTGGCGTCGGCGCAGATGGGCATCACACGCACTTCTGCCGAACTGCAGCTCATGCTCCAGACGGGCAAGGTGCAGGTGGGCAGCATCTGGGAGGCTGGCAATGTGGATGGCAAGAGCCGTACCTACGAGGTGCCCATCGTCATGAAGGACCGCCAGCAGGATGCCATGCAGCTGAGCGATGTGGAGAACACCTACCTGACCACCCCCACCGCCTCGTCCGTGGCACTGCGCCAGGTGGCTGAGGTGAAGCCCGTGTGGAGCCAGACAAAGATAGTGCACCGCAATGGCGAGCGCTGCATCTCGGTCACCGCCGAGGGCAAGCGTGGCACCTTCGCCCTGGACATACAGAACCACCTCATCGACTACATCGACCACATGAACCTGCCTCAGGGTGTGCGTGCCGAGGTGGGAGGAGAGACGGAGAAGAACGGCGAGACCACACCCGACGTCATGGTTAGCATAACCATGGCCATGGTGCTCATCTTCTTCTTCCTGCTGTTCAACTTCCGCAAGTTCTCCATAGCCATCGTGTGCATCGTGGCCATCAGCCTGGGCATGCCGGGTGCCATCATAGGCCTGCTCATTGCCAACAAGGTGCTTGGCCTCACGGGCATGTTTGGCTTCATCACCCTCATGGGCATGATTATGCGCAACGAGATACTCATCTTCGAGCATGCCAACGAGAAGATGGCCGAGGGCATGTCGGCCAGGGAGGCTGCTCTGGATGCCGGCAAGCGACGCATGGTGCCCATCTTCCTCACCACCGCCACCACGGCCGTGGGCGTAGTGCCCATGATTCTGGCTGGTAGCAGTTTCTGGATGCCCGTGGGCATAACCATCTTTGCCGGTGGTATAGGTATGCTACTGCTTGTCACCACAGTTCTGCCAGTGGTGTACTGGAAGCTGTACGAAAAAGGACCCAGCGGACCCACCCCCAGCCCCTCCACAAGGGAGGGGAGTGGTAACAACCGACTCGGTGCACCATCAGTAGTACATCCTACTCCCCTCCATATAGGGCGAGCGAGGTCTTCAGAAGAAGCACCAAATGTGCTTCTGTACCTTGTGAGGGGAGCAATCTCCATTGCGACGCGAGGACTGAGTTTGGGGGTGGGTCTTTTCTTCTTCTGCTGCCTTGCCATGCAAGCTCAGCCTCGCACCGTCTCCCTTCAGGAGTGCCTGCAAAGTGCTGCCACACAGAACCGCACCCTGCTGAATGCCACCCTGCAGATACAGATGGCTGGCGAGCAGAAACGGGAGGCCTTCACCAAGTACTTCCCCGAAATCTCTGCCAACCTGCTGGCTTTCCATGCCTTCGACAAGATGGTAAAGCAGGATGGCTACTACCCTCAGGAACTGGCTGCCTTGGGGCAGATTAACCCCGCCTTTGCCGCCTTGGCAGGTCAGCCCTACTCCATCCGCGAACTGGACAAGGGCTATGCCGCCATGGCCACACTGACGCAGCCTCTCTTCGTGGGCGGACAGATAGTCAACGGCAACCGCCTGGCCGACATTGGCAAGCAGGTGGCGGAACTACAGGCAGAGCTACAGACAAAGGACCTCCTGCAGAAAGTGACCGAGAACTACTACCAGATAGTGAAACTGAAACTCAACCTTGCCACCATACGCTCGGCTCAGGAGCAGCTGTATGCCATCTATCGCGAGGTGCAGTCCTATGTGGATGCAGGGGTGACCACTCGCAACGACCTGCTCCGTGTGCGCCTGGAACTCCAGCGCCTCTCCTCCGACAGCCTCACCGTCGGCAACGCGCACCACGTCATGTGCCTCCTGCTGGCACAGCAGACGGGCATGGCTGGCGAGAAGATAGATGTGCAGGACATGGCGCTTACCGACATTGAAAGTCCTCTGAACTACTACATCTCACCCGACGAGGCCGTGGCCACCCGCCAGGAACTGGCCTTGGCACAGAAGGGCGTGGAAGCCGGCAAGCTGAAGGTGCGCATGGAGCGTGGCAAGCATCTGCCCACCGTGGCCGTGGGGCTCAGCGTCAGCAACGTGGGCCTGGGCGGACTCTCAGAAGGGGCAAAGTCCATGATGGAGACCAACACCACCAACGGCATGGTATTCGGTACCGTCAGCGTGCCCATCACCTCGTGGTGGGGAGGCTCGCATGCCATACGTCGCGAGAAACTTGCCCTGCAGCAGTCGCAGAACCAGTTGCAGGATGCCCGCGAGCAGCTCATCATCGACATAGAGTCCTCCTGGTCCTCGCTCATGGAGGCCTACAAGCAGATAGACATCGCCCGCACCAGTGTGGCAGAAGCCACCGAAAACATGCGCATGTCCATGGACAAGTACCGCTCCGGCACGGAAATCCTCTCCACCCTGCTCGAGAGCCAGACCCTCCTGCGCGAAAGCATGTCCCGCCTCGCCTCGGCCCAAGCCACCTACATGACCAAACGCGCCGACTACCTGAGGAAGACAAGGTAAGCGAAAATACGTTTCATAATCCCAAATCGGTCATTAGCGTGTAACTGCCTATTGAACGATTTGGGCTAAAGACAAGGGGAGGCTGTATCGCAACTGATACAGCCTCCTCTATATAACTAAGGTCTTTCCTATATTAGATCATGCCGTTGCTGCCCAGGAAGATGAGCAGAACATAACCGATGGCCATGCTGATGAAGCCCAAGATGAGGCCAACCTTCATCATGCTCTTCTGCTCGATGAGACCAGTGGCATGAGCCAGGGCATTGGGAGGAGTACTGATGGGCAGTACCATAGCCACGGAAGAGCAGAGCGCTACACCGATGAGCAGGGTGCTGACACCACCTACACCAGCCAGTTCGCTGGTCATGCTCATGCCAACAACGGCCAGGATGGGCACCAAGAGGGCTGCGGTGGCGGTGTGAGAAATGAAGTTGCTCATAGCATAGCATACCAGACCGGAGCCGATGATGACCAACAGGGGTGACCATGTGTTGAAGGGAATAGCATCAATCATGTGAGAGGCCAGACCAGACTTGTTCAGTGCCACACCGAGGGCGAAACCACCTGCAACCATCCAGAGCACGCTCCAGTTGATCTGCTCCAGGTCGCGACGGTCAATGATACCGGTAGCGCAGAATACGGCTACGGGGAACATGGCCACGGCATTGGTCTTAACACCCAGATACTTGTCAAACATCCACATGAGTATGGTGGCAAAGAAGGTGATATACACCAGTGTGGTGCGCCAGCTCTTCTGTGAATTGTCGGGAATCTCCAGATTGATGGTCTTCTGCTTGAAGGGGAACATCTTCAGCAGGATAATCCATGAGAGGAACAGAAGCAGTACGGTGAGGGGGAACATGAAGGCTGTCCAGTCGCCGAAACCGATGTTCAAGTTCATGCCGGCAGGATCGTTCAGATACTTCAGCACGATACCGTTAGGAGGTGTGCCGATGGGAGTGGCCATACCGCCGATGTTGGCTGCTACGGGGATGGACAGAGCCAAACCAATCTTACCCTTGCCGTCGGCAGGCAGAGCCTTCAATACGGGAGCAAGGAAAGCCAGCATCATGGCAGCTGTGGCGGTGTTGCTGACAAACATGGAGAACAGGCCTGTTACCATGATGAAACCTAGCATAACGAAGCGTGACTGAGTGCCGAAGGGCTTCAGTAGTACGCGTGCGATGGTAGCGTCCAGACCATACTTTGTAGCAGCAATGGCCAGGATGAAGCCACCGATGAAGAGCATGATGATGGGGTCGGCAAAGCAGTGCAGAATGTCCTCGTACTTGAGGATAACGCCCAGCTGCTCGGCATCATAGCCATCAACAAAGGGCTTCAGCGCGCTGGTGGAAACCATGAACAGAAGCATAACCACGGCAATAAGCGAGGTGGTCCATGCTGGGATGGCCTCCATAATCCACATCAAGGTGGCAAACACGAATACACCGATGATACGCTGCTCTACAACGGTGAGATTGGCAATGCCGAAGGAATCGGCAGGCAGCAGCCAAATGGTGAGAGTGGCAGCAATGGCCAGCAGGAGCTTGAAGAACTTGCTGTTCAGTCGCTTGGCAGCTCTCTCCAGATTGCTTTTGTGGAGTTCCTCAACGAGATGGAATCCATGGAAATTGTTAAACATACGTTATTATATTATTTAGGGTTTATGTATATCCCAAAAGGAAGGCGAGTGCTCCGTCTGTCGGGCACCCGCCTGATAGTCTTCTTTTACATCTTGTCCATGGCCTGCTGGAGGTCGGCGATGATATCGTCCACGTTCTCAATGCCAACGGAGAGACGGACAAGGTCGGGAGAGATTCCGGCCTCGCGCAGCTGTTCTTCAGTCAACTGACGGTGTGTGTGGCTGGCGGGATGCAGCACACAGGTGCGGGCATCAGCCACGTGGGTAACGATGGAAATGAAGTCCAGGTTGTCCATGAAGCGGATGGCCTCTTCACGGCTACCCTTCAGACCGAAGGCAATGACGCCACAGGTGCCAGTGGGCAGATATTTCTGTGCCAGGGCATAGTCCTGGTTGCTGGGAAGGCTGGCATAGCTTACCCAACCCACCTTCTCGTTCTTCTCCAGCCACTCTGCCACCTTCAGGGCATTGGCGCAGTGCTGGCGCATGCGCAGTGCCAGAGTCTCCAGGCCGATGTTCAGCAGGAAGGAGTTCTGGGGAGCAGGGATGCTGCCCAGGTCGCGCATGAGCTGTACCACCATCTTTGTGGTGTATGCCATGTTGCCAAACGAGGTGGTGTAGGTAAGTCCGTGATAACTGTCGTCGGGTTCGGTCAGACATGTAAACTTGTCGTGCTGGGCCTCCCAGTCGAAGTTGCCGCTATCCACAACGCAACCGCCCACCTGGCTGGCATGTCCGTCCATGTACTTTGTGGTGGAATGGGTGACTATGTCGGCACCCCACTCGAAGGGACGGCAGTTGATGGGAGTGGCAAAGGTGTTGTCCACTATGAGGGGCACACCATGCTTGTGTGCTATGCGTGCAAAGCGCTCTATGTCGAAGATGCGGCAACCAGGGTTGCTGATGGTCTCTCCGAAGAAGCACTTTGTGTTGGGACGGAACTCGGCTTCGATGCGCTCGTCGTCCCAGTCCTGGTCGACGAAGGTGCACTCTATGCCCAGTTTCTTCAGCGTTACGCCGAAGAGGTTGAATGTGCCGCCGTAGATGTTGTTGGAGGTGATGAAGTGGTCGCCAGCCTGGCAGATATTGAAGATGGCATAGAAGTTGGCAGCTTGACCGGATGAGGTGAGCACTGCGCCCACGCCGCCTTCCAAAGCGGCAATCTTCTTTGCCACGGCATCGTTGGTGGGGTTTGCCAGTCGTGTATAGAAATAGCCAGTGTCCTCCAGGTCGAAGAGCTTGGCCATCTGGTCGCTTGTCTCATAACGGAAGGTAGTGCTCTGGTATATGGGCAACTGCTGAGGTTCGCCCTTGCTGGCTTTCCATCCGCCATGGATGCAGATAGTTTCGAGGTTCTTTTTCATTGCTTTGCTTGATGTTTTAGATTTTATGTTTTCCTATGATAGCCTAAGGGGTCCTAAGGCTTCATGGTTATTTCTCTCTTCCAAAGAGTTTAGAGAACTCCATTTCGAAGTTGGGGGTCAGTATGCCCTGGCCAATGGCGTCTTGAATCTCCTGCAACGACCAGAAACGCCCGCCGTCGGTCTCCTCGCTGGGAGTGATGTCCTTGTCGTAGACAATTTTGTAGGCATAGATGAGTTCGTGCTCGCGGTCGGAATGGAACTCATACATCTGCATCAGGTCGCAACCCTCGGCATTGATGCCCAGTTCTTCGCGAGTCTCGCGCAGAAGGGCGGTGGGGATGTCCTCGCCGAAGTCCACATGGCCGCCCACGGCAGTGTCCCACTTGCCGGGTTGTATGTCCTTCCACATGGGACGCTTCTGCAGGTATAGTTCGCCCTTGCTGTTGAACACATGCAGGTGCACCACGGGATGCAGGAGCATGGAGCCGTTATGGCATTCGGTGCGTGTGGCCTTGCCGATGACATTGCCGGCAGGGTCAACAAGGGGGAGGAGTTCCTGAGTAGTTTCGGGTATGAGCAAACTGCTATCGCCATAGGAGAGGAAACGGAAGTCGTTCTCCAGGGCGTAGTCGTAGATGCTTCGCCAGTTGCCCTGCACGAAGGCACTAACGAGGAGCAGGAGCGTGCTTTGCGGCTGGTGGAAGTTGGTTACCATCATCTTGACGATGTGGAACTTGTAACCCGGTGCAATGATTATCTGTGTGGAGGAGTGCAGGATATCCAGCGCTCTCTCGTCCATGTATTTCAGCAGGGCTTGCAGAGCCTGGCAGGTGTCGGGCAGAGCCTCGGCGTGTTCGGCGTATGGCATCCATTGCTCCACATGGAGGTCTTCCTTGCCCTGCATGGCCAGAAGTCCCATGTAGTATAGGCTCTCCAAGGTGCGCACGCTGGTGGTACCGACGGCAATGGCAGAACCTCCGTGTGCTATGAGCCTTTCTATGGTTGTGCGGTTCACGGCAATGTGCTCGGTGTGCATGTCGTGGTCGCCGATCTCTTCGCTCTTCACAGGCTTGAAGGTGCCGGCACCAACATGCAGGGTAACCTCCTCGCGCTCAATTCCATGGCTGTCCAGTTCTGCCAGCACCTCGGGGGTGAAGTGCAGACCTGCCGTGGGGGCAGCTACACTGCCCTTTACCTTGGAGTAGACGGTCTGGTAGGTGGTGAGGTCGCTCTGCTCTGTCTTTCTGTTCAGGTAGGGAGGAATGGGCAGTTCGCCCGTGGCCTCGAGGATTTCTGCCCAAGTATGGTCAGTGTCCCAGGTGAAGTCTATCTGATGACTGGTGCCGTGTGTCTCGCCACGTGTGGCAGAGAGGGTAACGGTTTCCTCGCCAATCTGTATCTGCTGATGCAAGGAGCCTGTCTTCCACTTCTTCAGGTTGCCCACCAGACAGTACCACGAGCATCGGCCTCGGCTGAGGAAGTTTTCCTGATACTCAACAGGCAGGGCAGGCTCCAGGATGAAAATCTCTATGAGTGCCCCCTGGGACTTGGTGGAAGTGCCTCCCGAGGCGATGCCCATCGCGTCGTGTTGCGAAGGCTCTTGCATCGTGTTGCGTTGCCCATCGGAATACGGAGCGGTGGACTTCCTGAAATGAAGCCTTGCCCTCACCACACGGGTGTTGTTGAAAATCATCAGCGCACCCTTGGGCAGATACTCGGGCAGATGGCAGAAAGTATCCTGGCTGATGTCTCCGTGACGGTACACCAGCAGCTTGCTCTTATCGCGCTGGGCAAGGGGGAATTTCGCTATACGCTCCTCCGGCAGAGGGTAATTATAGTCCTTGATTTGTATGTGCTTAGGCTCCATCATACTGAATTTGCGTGCAAAGGTACGCTTTTTTGACGACTAATCTGCCTAAGGCAAGGAAAAATACAACAATTTATACATAATATATATATAAGGAAGTTAAAGTTTGTTTTTTGCTTTTGTAGTTACTATAAAATCCATACATTTGCATAGCGTAACTGCGTATATCAAGTAAGAAACACTAATCAAATCTAATCTAAAAACCTAAATTATGAGGAAATTTACACTATGTATGTTGGCCTGCTGCTCGGTGGCTGCAAGCCTGTATGCACAGGACGTTCCTGTTAATCGCGAGAAGTATCCCGATTACGTCGATCCACAGAAGGCATATCCTGCCGAACCTCGCCTGATGAAATTCGTTCCCGTAGAGGGCGAATCGCAGAGCAGAAATGCTGCCATGGCAAAGGCAGCCAGCGAGTTGCCCGAGTATTGGAACAATGCCGACACCAAGTACTTCCCTCCCGTGTTCAACCAGGATGGCGGTTCTTGTGGCAGTGCCAGCCGTATCAGTTATATGTTTACTCACGAGATCAATGCCTTGCGCGACCGCGATGCCAGTTTGCCCGAGAACCAGTATCCCTCGCACTTCGTATGGCTGCTTACCAACGGTAACTCTGGCAAGGATGCCTTCGTGGAATACGTAGGTGTGCCTAATGCTGCAGTATATGGCGGCCGCACATACAGTTCTCTCTTTGGCTATCAGGAGGAGACATATAACAACTTCGGTTGGATGACCGGTTACGACAAGTGGATGAATGCCATAGGCAACCGTATGCTTCGTCCTACCTCAAATCCTTTGACCGTAGATACCGAGGAAGGCCGTCTCGCCGCCAAGGCGTGGTTGTATAACCATGCCGGTGATACCGACTTCAAGGCTGGTGGCCTCATCGGTCTTGGTGTGGCTTCTGGTGGTCAGTGGTCTAACATTCCTTCCACACCAGCCAACGATGCTGCTGGAGTTACCGGTAAATACTTTGTACACCGTTGGGGTACTCAGGTGGACCATGCCGTGACAATGGTTGGTTGGGACGACCGCATAGAGTTTGACCTTAACAAAGATGGAAAGTTCGCTGAAGACGAGAAGGGCGCCTGGATTATAGTAAACAGTTGGGGTAACTGGTGTAACGACGGTTTCATCTACTGTCCCTACAAGTATGCTGGTCCTGTGAGTGACCCCACAACAGGTGCAATGACAAGTGGTTACTGGAGTGGTGAACTTTATCACGCTCGTAAGAACTTCCGTCCCACTCGCGTTATAAAGTTGAAGATGGATTATACCCATCGTAGCGAACTTCTCCTGCAGGTGGGCATAAGCTCGGACATTAATGCCACAGAACCCGAGGCAGTAATGGATATGCACCACTTCCGCTATGCCGGTGACGGCGCCAATGGCAATACTGATCCGGCACCCGCCATCCCCATGTTGGGCAAGTGGGCAACAGGATGGAATTATGATCCAATGGAGTTCTGCTACGACCTAACTGACCTTAGCGCCAACTTTGACACTAACAGACCTCTTAAGTACTTCTTCATCATCAACAGAAAGAAGACTACAAACAGCGGACAAGGAAATGTCTACGAAGCAAGTATCCTTGACCTTGAAAAAGACCTTGACGGTATAGACACCCCATTTGACCTTGGCGGAGAAAAATTCAACATAACCAAGGAGGGCAACCGTCTTATTATCTCTGCCGTCGTTTACGGAAAAGGATACGAGCCTATAACCAACCTTACCCTAAACAATGACGTACTCACATGGGATGCCCCCATAAAGAGCAGTTATACACTTGAGTCCTATAACATATACCAGGATGGAGTGAAGATTGGCAATACTACAGACAAAACCTACTCTGTTAACGGCGGTATGGAATATGCCGTTACAGCGCTGTATACAGACGGGACTGAGAGCGACAAGACCACTTGCACCATTGCCGTCCAGAAGAATACTGTTGCATCCTCATTTGAATACGCTGGTTTTACTATTCCCAACGTATTTACCAACCACTACAAGGAATGCACCATAGAATTCTTCATCAAGCCCACAAGATTAGTAGACTGGAACTGCGAAGCAGGTCCCGGCTGGGGAACATATATGCAGCATTTTAACAGCAATGGGACATTCACTTGCGGATGGGACACTTATAACCGTATTGGACAAAGCAATACACAGTTCAAACTTAACGAATGGACTCATGTCGCAATCGTTGTCAATGGCAACAGAATGATCTTATATAAAAACGGAACGGCAGCAGGAAGCGTTACAAGCAGTTCATATAGCGGCTTAGGCGGTTTCGGAGACATGGTATTTGCCTCCAACGGCAATAACAAAGCACAAAACGCTCAGTATGACGAAATACGAATCTGGGATCATGCTCGCACACAGAAACAGATTCTTGGAGTCAATTACGGAACTGCCATCAGAAATCAGGAGTTTTATGGTGATGTATTGCCACAAGGTTTGCTGGCATACTACAAAGGTGACACATTCATGGGTGAAGATGGCAAATACTACATGCGCGATTATGCCGGGGGAAACCATGCTCCTATTCAGGCAAACGGGGATCCCCAGGTTTCCTCCTCTTTAGAATTTAAATACTGTATCATGCCAGGAAGCATTAAAATCAATGCGCCTAAGAATATATCTGCAGGCACTCCTGTCACTTTGACTGCAACCAGAAGCGAATCCATAAATAAGGTATGGTGGACAATTCCCGCATGCGGCATTAACGAGATGAACGTGGAGGCACCCACAGTAGTCTTCAAGGAACCTGGCAAATACATGTGTGCTGTTGGAGGCACGAACTATGCCGGTAGTAATTTCACAGACACCATTGAGGTGGAGGTGGCAGAGGCATCTGTTATAGACCCCTCATTTACAATGAGCGCAGAGACAATACCGTGTAGCGAACATCTTAGTTTGATTGCCAACAACTACGCCAGTGCATGCAGTTATGAATGGATACTGCCAGGTGCAGAAGTTGAAACTGTTTATGGAGCCAAGGCAGGCGCTACATACATTAAAGACGGAGACTACACTGTAACACTAAAGATAACCATGGCCGACGGCCACATTGCAGAGAGCAGCCAGATTGTCCATGTAACAGCCGTAGCTCCTTTGGCAGATTTCACTATCAGGGATGCCGTTGTACTCAAGGAGACTCCCGTCCAATTAAGCAGTACCTCACGATATGGCGCTACAGATTACGAATGGACACTGGAAGGCGAAGCACAGAAGACCATCATCACACAAGGCAACAAGGAGCAGATGTGGGTTCCAAAATATCCCGGCAAGTACAACATCAGTCTTAAGGCAAGTAACCACATGGGCAGCAGTTCCGCATCCAAGGAGCGTGCTCTGATTGTCACCAACGATGATTCCGAGAATGGTCTTTCGTTCTCACAAGCTGCGTCCAAGGTAACCTTGACAAATGCCGTGCCCACTCTGAATGGATTCACCATTGAATTCTGGGCCAACCCTTCACACTTCGGCACTAATTGCTGGGGCTTCGGTGACAGCGAGGAAACTCTGCTGTTGAAAGTCGGCAACTATGGCGAAATGTCAGTATATGTTAATGGCAGCGTAACAACTTCAGAGAATGGTTTCTTTATTCCAAACGAATGGAACCACTATGCGATTATTCGCACTAATACCGGCACTATCGGTTTCCTACGCAACGGCAAACTTCTCAAATCATATAAGACAGGCAATTCAAGTGAAATAACTGGTATCAAGAAATTCACTATCGGTGGTGCAAACGCTCCCATATATGGTCGCATTGACGAGTTCCGTTTCTGGGGAAAATACATTTCAACCAAAACTATCCAGGACCTGTGCAACCAGCACATGGAAAGTCCAGAGGCATACGTTGAAAGTGACAACCTGCTTGCATACTATGATTTCAACCAGAGTAGCGGAAATGTTATTGACCGCTCGGGAAACGGCAACGATGGTGTGCGCTCGGGCTTTGGTCCTGATGGCGATGCATGGGGCTTGTCAAAGGGTGTTTTCTCCCTGTACTTTGGAAACGTGCTTGAAGATGAAACCATAACCGCTGTTGAAGACGTATGGCAGGACGAAAGTGTTACCGCTGGCAGAGCAGGTGTCTACACCCTGTCAGGTCAGTACGTAGGAAAGACTATTGAAGGTCTGCCCGCAGGTATATACATTGTAGATGGCAAGAAAGTGGTTGTGAAGTAATCATTGTTCATTAGACATAAGAAAATCAGCCTCTGTCCACCGGTTGGGGACAGAGGCTGATTTTGTATTGTTTTGTGTCTTCTCTGTTTACTTCAGCACCAGACCTACTGGGCAATGGTCGCTGCCGAAGATGTCGGTGTGTATGCTCGCCTCTACAATTCTTTCTTGTAGGCGGTTGGACGTGATGAAGTAGTCGATACGCCAGCCCGTGTTCTTTTCCCTTGCCTTGAAGCGGTAACTCCACCATGAGTAGATATCCTTTTCGTCGGGATGCAGGAAACGGAAGGTATCTGTGAAACCGCCGTCAAGCAGTGTGGTCATCTTCTCGCGCTCCTCGTCGGTGAACCCTGGGGTCATGCGGTTTGTCTTCGGGTTCTTCAGGTCAATCTCCTGGTGCGCCACGTTCAGGTCGCCACAATATACAACGGGTTTCTTGGCATCCAACTGCATGAGGTATGAACGAAGGTCCTCCTCCCACTGCATACGGTAGTCCAGGCGCTTCAGTCCGTCCTGGGAGTTTGGCGTATAGCAGCATACAAGGTAGAAATCCTCCATCTCCAAGGTGATAAGCCTGCCCTCGTGGTCATGCTCCTCAATACCCATGCCGTAGCTAACGGACAAGGGAGTGTGACGTGTGAAGATGGCAGTTCCGCTGTACCCTTTCTTTTCGGCATAATTCCAATAGGATTGATAACCGGGTATATCCAAATCTATCTGCCCCTCCTGGAGTTTCGTTTCCTGAAGGCAGAAGAAGTCGGCATCCAAGGCATTGAATGCCTCCAGGAAGTTCTTGCCGACAACGGCGCGCAGGCCGTTAACGTTCCAACTTATGAATTTCATGTCTTTTATATCTATTCTTTAAATGTTGCTATGGATAGGACGTAGCCCTTGTCGGCATGTTCTTCGGTGTGGAATACAATGTCTGCCGTGTTCTGTGGCAGAAGCAGGTCGTGCAGATTGTCCTGTAGTCCCGTGCCGCGTAGTTTGACCAATGCCTCCTTTTGTGTCCAGAAACGGAAGAAGCGTATAGGGTCGCCTGCTATTTTCTCCTGTTCCTGGGGGCTCATTGTGTGCCTGATCAGGGCATCGCTGATTTTGCGTTCGGTACTCTCCACATCTATGCCTATGGGCTTGTCTCCCACGGCACAGGCAATGGCGTCGGCGCAATGGCTTATGTTGAAGTGGATGCTGGGGTATTCCTGCAACGAGGGCTTGCCGTGCTCGCCTATAAGGAAGGTTGGCTTGTCCGCTATGCCAAATTCGTCTTCTAATGCCTGGCAAAGAAGCAGGTACGAGAGCGTGCAATCCCTTTGTCCTTGGAAATGCCTGTATTTCAAGGCCTGCTCTCTCCTCCAGGAGGGGAGCTGGGATATGTCCCGTTCTAAATCCTCCGGCAAGTATCCGTCAAGATTGTCCCTTACAATCAGTTTCATGCTTTTTGAACCTCCTTGGCACGTATATGCCTTACCTGCCACCAAAGCATGGTCAAGGTAAAGATGCAACTCATGGTGTCGGCAAAGGGCAGGCTATACCACACACCGTCCAAACCGAGGAAGTTGGGCAGGATGAGCATGCCTGGTATCAGGAAAATAAGTTGGCGCGACAGGCTCAGGAAAATGCTCTTTCCAGCATGTCCTATGCTTTGGAAGAAGTGGCTCACCACTATCTGCCCGCCCACCAATGGGAATATCATCACGCAGATGCGGAAACCCCTCGCCGCCATGGATATGATATGCTCGTCCTTAGTGAATACCATAGCCGGTATTTCCGGTATGAACATGCCTATGAGGAAACCCAGCGTAGTTACCACCGTGCCAGCCGCCATAGTGTAGCGTAGTGCTTGCCAGACGCGGTCGTTGCGGTGCGCTCCCCAGTTGTAGCCTACTATGGGCTGCATGCCCTGGTTAAGGCCCATGACAACCATGAAGAACACGAATGCCACGCTATTTACTATGCCATAGGCAGCCAGGGCATCGTCGCCACCATACTTCTGCATGCTGCGGTTCAAGAGCAGCACCACCAGGCACGAACAGGCATTCATCAGGAATGGCGACATGCCAATGGCCAGTGTCTGCCTAACGATGATTGCCTTCAGTTTGTATATGCCGCGCCTCAGATGGAGCAGTTCGCTCTTGCGGCTGAACAGCATAAGCACCGCCACGAGGGCCAGCGTCTGGGAAATCACCGTGGCAATGGCGGCACCACGTATCCCCATGCCAAGGACAATGATAAACAAGGGGTCCAAGGCAGCATTTACCAGTACACCGCACAGGGTCAGTGTCATGGCGGTTATAGGATGGCCCGCCGCACGCATTATGGCGTTGAGGCCGAGATAACTGTGCGAGATAACGTTGAACAGCAGTATTATCTGCATATATTCCCTGGCATATGGCAGGGTAATGTCCGATGCACCGAAGAGTAGCAGTATGGGGTCCAGGAACATCATGCACACGATGGTGAACAAAGTGCCCAGGATAATGTTCAGCGTAATGGTGTTGCCCAGTACGTTCTGTGCCGTGGCATAGTCCTTCTGTCCCAGCCTGACGCTGATAACAGTACATGCACCCACTCCCACCATGGCGCCGAAAGCGGCTCCAAGGTTCATGAAAGGGAATGTGGCGGTGAGCCCGCCCAATGCCAACTTGCCGACAAAGTGTCCGATAAACGCTCTGTCCACCATATTATACAATGAACTTGCTATCATTGCCATGATGGCTGGCAAAGCATAGTTCAGCAATAGTCTCCCAACGGGTTTCTCACCCAATTCTGTAGGTACTCTCTGTGCCATATCAAGGTCCAACTTACGGTTAAGTGAGTGAAAAAGCAATTATTCGTTTTTTCGAGTGTAAGATTAGGACTGGAAGTCAAAATTATAAAAAAAGGAGCAAACTTGGATGCACCGATGCGAATATTTGGGAAAAACATGCCTGGCAGGGCAATTTAGCGTCACTATGTCGGCAGACATTCGTTATTTATTGTTAACTTTGCAAACGATTGTGCGTATTTAATAAATAAGTACGCGCGATTGTTGTTATTAGACAGGAAAGAAGTAATAACATATATCATTAAAACTCAAAATGAGCAATCAAACAGAAAAGATCAAGGAGTTGATGGAACTCCGCGAGAAGGCTCGCATCGGTGGTGGCGAGAAAGCCATTGCCAAGCAGCATGAGAAGGGCAAGTTGACAGCACGTGAGCGCATCGCCATGCTGCTGGACGAAGGCAGCTTCGAAGAGATGGACATGTTCGTTGAGCATCGTTGCTACAACTTCGGCATGGAGAAGAAGCACTATCTGGGCGATGGTGTGGTAACCGGCAGCGGTACCATCGACGGTCGTCTGGTTTATGTTTTCGCACAGGACTTTACCGTTAGTGCAGGTTCTCTGTCCGAGATGTTGGCCAGCAAGATTTGCAAGGTTATGGACATGGCCATGAAGGTGGGCGCACCCGTTATCGGTCTGAACGACTCTGGCGGTGCTCGTCTTCAGGAGGGTATCAACTCTCTGGCAGGTTATGCCGAAATATTCCAGCGCAACATCATGGCTTCTGGTGTGGTCCCCCAGATCAGTGCCATCATGGGTCCCTGCGCCGGTGGTGCCGTATATAGTCCTGCGCTGACCGACTTCACCCTGATGGTGGAGAATACCTCTTATATGTTCCTCACAGGCCCCGGCCCCGTTAAGGCAGTTCTTGGCGAGGTTGTTACCCAGGAGCAATTGGGTGGTGCCAGCGTACATGCCACCAAGAGCGGTGTAACCCACTTTACCGCCAGCAACGAGGAAGAGGCCATCGCTATGCTCAAGAAGCTGATGAGCTACATTCCCCAGAACAACATGGAGAAGACTCCTCGCAAGGCTTGCACCGACCCCATCGGCCGTATGGAGGACTACCTGAACGACATCATCCCCGACAATCCCAACATGCCCTACGACATGTATCAGGTTATTGCCGGTATCGTGGACGATGGAGAGTTCTTTGAGGTTCAGCCCAACTATGCCAAGAACCTGATTATCGGTTTCGCACGCTTCAACGGCCAGTCTGTAGGTATCGTTGCCAACCAGCCCAAGCAGTTGGCAGGTGTACTGGACTGCAACAGCAGCCGCAAGGGCGCACGCTTCGTACGTTTCTGCGACGCCTTCAATATTCCCATCGTTACCCTCGTGGACGTTCCCGGCTTCCTGCCCGGTACTGCACAGGAGTACAATGCAGTTATCCTGCATGGTGCCAAGCTGCTCTATGCCTATGGCGAGGCTACTGTGCCCAAGGTTACCGTTACCCTGCGCAAGAGCTATGGCGGCAGCCACATCGTGATGAGCTGTAAGCAGCTCCGTGGCGACATCAACTACGCATGGCCCTCTTCCGAGATTGCCGTTATGGGTGCCAGCGGTGCAGCCAGCGTGCTCTATGCCAAGGATGCCAAGGCACTGAAGGACGAAGGCAAGGTGGAGGAAGCAAAGGCATACATCAAGGAGAAGGAAGACGAGTACACAAAACTCTTTGCCAACCCCTACCAGGCTGCCAAGTTCGGTTACATCGATGATGTTATCGAACCTCGCAATACTCGCTTCCGCGTGATTCGAGCCCTGGCTCAACTGGAGAACAAGAAACTTACCAACCCTGCCAAGAAGCATGGCAACATACCCCTGTAACCTATGAATATTCTTGCAGTAACACCTGAAACATGGGGATTGGCACTGGTCAGCATTGCCGTAGTCTTCGTCATTCTTTTGGTTCTGGTATGGATATTGGGCATCTTCAGTTTTGTAGCTCGCAAGACAGCCAACAAGGCCAGCAACGCTAAGGTTGCATACAACCAGCAGAAGCAGGCCAAGACCTTTGCCAATGCCAGCGATGAGGACAAGGCTGCAGTTGCTGTGGCTCTCTATCTGTACGAACAGGAAGAGAAGAGACAGGAAAGCCGTGTGCTCACCATTACCCATAACAACCAAAACTGGACTTCCCAGTTGAACCCCAGACTCTAAGTCGTGTAACACATTAAATAACGTACAAATGAAAGAATTCAAATTCAAGATAGGTGGCACCGACTATCTGGCCACCGTGGAAGACCTCAAAGGCGGCAACATGCAGGTAACTGTGAATGGCCAGACCTATCAGGTGGAGATTCCCCAAAACAAGGCTCAGGGTCCCCGTCCTGCTGCTTCTGCCCCTGTGGCAAGCCAGGCTGGCGGCCCCAAGAACGTGGTAAGCGAACTGCCCGGCACAGTTACCGAGGTGAAGGTGGCTGCAGGCCAGCACGTGAAGCGTGGCGATGTGCTGCTTGTTATTGAAGCCATGAAGATGGCCAACGATATCGTATCCGAGGTGGATGGTACCGTCCAGCGCGTAGCCGTGAGCAACGGTCAGAGCGTGAACCAGGGCGACCTGCTCGTGGAAATGGTGGCTGACTTCGTTGCTGCCAAGGCTCCTGCTCTGGAGCCCAAGCCTGCTCCTGCAACACCCGCCGGAGTGAGTGCCGCTCCTGCCATGTCTGCACCTGCAGCAGGCAGCAAGACCGTTACCGCACCACTGCCTGGTGCTATCACCAAGATTAGCGTCAAGGTGGGCGACCGCGTTTCCACCGGCGACACCGTCCTGATGATGGAAGCCATGAAGATGGAGAACAGTATTACCAGCGAGGCCAGCGGTATCGTGAAGGCTATCCTCTGCAAGGAGGGTGACCAGGTACAGAGCGGTCAGGCACTTGTCGAACTGGATTAACAGGGAACCATTTCATTATGAAGAACTATATCAAGTATCTCCCCCTATTGGTCATCATGCTGCTTGTGGCAACACCGGCCATGGCATTCAATATGGAGGAAGGCATGAACGATTTCGTCAACGAGATGGGTTTTGTCTCCTTCTTCCAGGGTGACGGATGGAAGAACCTTGTAATGATAAGCATCGGATGCGTTCTCCTGTATCTGGCCATCAAGAAAGGTTTTGAACCGCTCCTGCTCCTTCCCATCGCCTTCGGCATGATTCTGGCCAACCTGCCTGGCGCAGGCCTTTTCCATTCTGAGATGTGGAACAACGAGTTCCTGAATCCCGAGAGCCCCCATTACCACAGCTACGGCTACATCATGGCCAACGGCGGTTTGCTGGACGTGCTGTACATTGGTGTGAAGGCAGGTGTATATCCCTGTCTCATTTTCCTGGGTGTGGGCGCCATGACCGACTTCGGTCCTCTGATTGCCAACCCCAAGAGCCTTCTTCTGGGTGCTGCGGCACAGATTGGTATCTTTGCCACATTCATTGTTACCCAGTGGGACTTTACCATTCCCTTCACAGATGTCATTCCTTTCAGCTTCACACCCGAGCAGGCCGCGTCTATCGGTATCATCGGTGGTGCTGACGGTCCCACGGCCATCTTCCTTACCTCCAAACTGGCACCCGAACTGCTCGGTCCCATCGCCGTTGCGGCATACAGTTACATGGCTCTGGTACCCGTTATCCAGCCCCCCATCATGAAGGCTCTGACCAGCAAGAAGGAACGCCTTATCCGCATGTCCCAGCTGCGTACCGTCAGCAAGAAGGAAAAAATCATCTTCCCCATCGTAGTTACCGTTATCGTAAGTCTGATTGTGCCCAGTGCAGGTACTCTTATCGGCTGCCTAATGCTCGGTAACCTGATGAAGGAATGTGGCATGGTAGACCGTCTGAGCAAGACCGCCCAGAACGAGTTGAACAACATTGTGGTCATCTTCCTCGGCATCACCGTTGGTGCAACAGCCACAGCCTCTTCCTTCCTGAACATCCAGACCATCAGCATCCTCTGCGTAGGTATCGTTGCCTTCGGTGTTGGTTCTGCCTCTGGTGTGCTAATGGCCAAGTTCATGAACCTGTTCCTCAAGGAGGGTTCTAAGATTAACCCCCTCATCGGTTCTGCCGGTGTTAGCGCCGTACCTATGGCAGCCCGCGTTTCTCAGCAGGAAGGTCAGAAGGAGGACCGTCGCAACTTCCTCCTGATGCACGCCATGGGTCCCAACGTGGCTGGTGTTATCGGCTCTGCAGTTGCAGCAGGTATTCTGCTCAGCTTCCTGGGTTAAGGCCAAATCGCTTTGGGATTAACCACAGAGAAACCACAAATAATATGAAGAATCCATTTCCTTTGCTCCCCGAGGGCAAGGAAATGGATTCTTCTTTTATCTACAATCGGTCATTAGCGCGACCATGATAACATTAGTGCCTAAGAACCTAATGAACCATTGCTACGACCCTATCTGCCGTCTCACTTTACAACCACCTCATCCAGGAACAGCCATCCACGACGTAGAGTACGCTTGGCGGTGATATGAAGGTAGCGTGTCTTCTTCACAGAGTCAAAGTTGACCGTATATGGCTGGACAACGAAGGGTACATCTGCAAGAGTTGCGTCCATGAGCACGGTAAACGTCTCAGAAGCCTCGGCTACATCGGCATTCGGCATGGGAGAGACACTTACCTCGGCAGGCAGATATATCTCAGGACCGAGAATCTGCAGGAAGGAAAGTTCCACAGAAGACAGTTCGCTCTCCTCACCAAGGTCCACCACCAGATCAATATCGCGGATGAAGCCCTGCCAGTTCTGGTCGTTGTTGTTCCAAGTGCCGCATACGCCATCTGTGAGGGTGGAGTCGCCACCTGCCTTGTAGAAAGAGTTGTAGGGATTGTTGTATGTCACCTTTGCTCCACGGGCCAGATGCTCTACTGGCTGGAGTGATTCGCGGCGCTGACCGTACTCGTTGGCGAGGTCAAATGCATTGACACCTGCCTGACGCATGCTATCTGCCACACCTACCGCCCACTGATGGAACTCCTCATAGGTACGTGTGCGTCCCAAGCCACGCTCAGCAATGGCCAAGGCACGAGGCCATATCTGGTACTCAAGGTTCTCTGGTGTGGGCACATATTCTGTAAAGATACATGCCTGGATACCAAGCAGGCGACCGGTTGAGGTCTTCTCTGCGCAAAGTGCGCTGTCAAGAGGCATCTCATAGATGTGCGACAAGGGACGGTAACCACCCATAGCCTCGGGCTGTCCCATGGGACGGTCCTGATAACTGTCCAGATAGCACCAGTTGCTGGGACACATTATCACATCATGACCAAGACGGATAGCCTCGGTAACAGTATCGGGGTTGCGCCATACCATTATTATCTGTGCGCTGTCGGCAGGATTGTCGGTCAGTCCCTCATCCCACACAATCATGCGGCGTCCCAGTCCCTCCACTATCTTCTGGATACGGCGCATAGCCTCTGGCTGGAGTCCCTTCTGTGTAGCAGACTCGTCACCACCCACATGAATATAGGGAGAGGGGAAGATGTCCGCCACCTCGGCAAGCACATCTGCCATGAACATATAGGTGCTGTCCTTGCTCATGTCCAGTTCAGCATGATTATAACCTACCCAAGGATAGGCAGCCACCACCTCCTCGCTATGGGCAGGGAACTCTATCTCGGGTACGATGGTGATGCCACGTTCCTGTGCATAGGCAACAAGTTCACGCATCTCGTCCTGGGTGTAGAAACCACCGAAACCGTTCTGTGCATCAGAGAAAGCAGGAGCAAACCACTCATTGCCCTTGGTCTCCTCAGTAGCACGAGGACGTTGTGCCCACCATTCTTTCCATGTCTGGTGTGTGCGCCATGCACCGAGGTCGGTTAGACGAGGATACTTCTTTATCTCCAGACGCCAGCCGGCAGCATCGGTAAGATGCAGGTGCAGGACATTAAGGCCGTAGTTGCCCATAAGGTCAATCTGGCGCTTCAGCACATCCATGGGATAGAAATGACGGCTAACGTCAATCATCAGTCCACGCCACTCCATCTGGCGCGTCCCTTTCTTGTCGGCCTGTGTGCATGAAAAGATACACAGAGCAAGAACAAATATTGAAAGGATTATTTTCTTCATAAATAAATGTCTTTTATCGTTAGTTCTCTTTCGGACGCTGAGCAGCGTCCCTACAAGTCGGCAAGAGTTTTTTGGTTTAATAGCCCAACCTCTCAACTGTCCCTCTGAGGGGGCGAATGAGGTCTTGAGAGAAATGACTCAATGTCATTTTGTGCCTCATGAGGGGAGCACTACCCAGTGCGACGCTGGACTCGGAGGGAGCCCTAAGCGCGGAGGGTATGGATAAAATCTCTCACCGCTAATCTCCCTAAGTTTGTAACCACTCCCCTCTCTTGTAGAGGGGTTGGGGGAGAGTCCTTCCCTTCAACGTTCCTCGTTCCTTGGTATCCCTCCCTTAAATGACCCGTGCACTTCTGTTACTCCTGCCTCTGCTACAATCTGCATGTAGTTCTCCGCACTTACTCCAGCACCAGCCAGGATGCATAGTCTGCCAGCAGATGCCTCTACAAGTTTCTTCAGCATTGGGATTCCCTTGACGGCAGAAGGTTCTTGCCCGGAAGTGAGCAGGCGGTTGCATCCCATGGCAATAATCTCCTCCAATGCCTGTATGGGATTGCGACAGACGTCAAAAGCACGGTGGAAGGTAATACCCAGCGGACGGCTGTCAACCTGGGTAGCAACATACTCCTTGGCAACGGCTATCCATTTGGAGCACATAGGCACATCCAGGTCGCCATCCTTGGTAAGGGCACCTATGACAATACCGTCAGCGCCCTCTTCCAGAGCCATCACTATCTCGGCAGACATCTGCTCAGCCTCTGCCTCGTTGTAAACAAAGTTGCCCTCACGCGAACGGATGAGCACATGCACCACCACACCGGCGACATGACACATGGACACGGCCTGTCGTATCTCCTCCCTCGTGGGAGTCAGACCGTCCAGTTCAAGAGCGGTACACAATTCTATACGGTCTGCCCCACCCTCTATGGCACGCTTTACGCTGGCAAGGTCGGGACAGCAAACTTCTATCTTCATAGTCTTTAATATTTAACGGTGAGCGGATGAGCGGTGAGCGTTTTATCCACCCCCTCCCCCTGCGGGGGTTGTCCGCACGTCGCAATGGTGATTGCGACCCTCAGCGAGCACAAAATGACATCCAGTCATTCTTCTAAAGGCTCTCTTCGCCCGCCTGTCTCAGGGGGAGAAAGTGGGTGATAGCGTTCGCCATTAACTTTCCTCCCCTGAGACAGGGGAGGTCCCAAAGGGGGAGGGGTGGATAGTTTTCCGTTTTCACTTTTATTCGCCTTCGCTCATCAAGCTAAAGCAAGTCCGTTTTCCGTTCATTAAAGCGGAGGGGGTGGATAGCCCTCGTCTTAGTTCTCGTCCTCGTCTTCGTTTTACTTCACCACCAGCACATAATCCACCACGTCCACCTTCTCGGGCAGGGTAATGCTGATGCGCTCCTTGCCCTTGTTGAACTTAACCTTAGCACCACCGATGAACTCGGTAACAGACTTCACCTTGCGCTTCAAGGGCAGGTGCAGTACACGCTGACCGCTCTCGTCCTTCTCGATCTGGTCAAGAGCAGTGATGTGCAGATAAAGCTTGTCGTCCTTCTGTGTGCTCACGCCCCACTTCTGAGGTTTGATGTCGCCGGCATCTGTGCCGTAAATAGTCTCACCGTAGACTGAAGTCCATTCGCCCAGTTCCTTCAAGCGCTCCAAAGCCACAGCAGGCAGTTCGCCGTTGGGCTGGGGACCGATGTTCATGAGCAGGTTGGCACCCTTGCCAGAGGTATTGATAAGCAGACGGATAATATCGGCAGCGGTCTTGTAGTTGTTGTCTGTAACCTTATACCCCCACATGCCGTTCATGGTCTGGCAAGTCTCCAGAGGCAGACGGCTCACCTTGGCTGCATGCTTGGCAAAACCACTGGTCATCTCGCCTGGCAGGTCGCGTTCAAAAATCTGTATATCCTCGCCCTCAAAAGGAGCACCATGGTGATTGTTGCCCACCAGACAGGCAGGCTGCAACTTGTGGATCAACTCGTACTGAGCAGGCAACTCCCAATCAAATGGTACTGTATCCTCCTCATGGTCCCACCAGCCATCGAACCAGATAGAACCTATGTCGCCATACTCGGTGAGGAGTTCGGTCAACTGGGCATTCATGAAGTCATAGTACTGCTTCCAATTGGAATTGTCACGAGTCTTACCGCAATTTACACCTGTACGGCCCATGGGATAGTCATCACGCATCCAGTCGATATGGCTATAATAAAGGTGCAGGCGGATACCCTCCTCACGGCAAGCATCGGCAAGTTCCTTCAAGACGTCCTTACCGTAGGGTGTTGCCTCCACGATATTGTACTTGCTCTGCTTGGTGTGCCACATGGAGAAACCATCGTGATGACGCGAAGTAAAACAGATATACTTGGCACCTGCCGCCTTTATGGCACGCACCCACTCACGGGCATTGTACCTGTGAGGATAGAAAGCATCCGCCACCTTGGCATACTCATAACGGTCGGGCACTGCATTCTGCAAGTACCATTCGCCCTGTGCAAACATACTGTAGATACCCCAATGCAGGAAGATACCCAGTTTCATGTCACGGAACTCCTCACGAGAGCGCAAGTTAGCCTCAGTGGGAACATACTCTGCCTGTGCCTTCAAACCAGTGAAAGCCACCAGAGCCAAAAGAAATGAAAGGAATGTTTTTTTCATGATTAAAAAGCCCCTCCCAGGAACGGGAGTTTAATGTTTGTGGAATGAAGATTTTGTTTGTTTGTTAGGTTGTAGGGACGCTGCGTGCAGCGTCCGCCTTGTCTGTTGTTCTCGGACGCTGCACGCAGCGTCCCTACTAGTGGGCGATCCTCATTGTCAGTTGTAATCACTCCCTCCCATAGAGGAGAGGGTTGGGGAGGGTCCTCCAGTTTTCTTTACCCTTGCACACTTGTTGCCGAGGCGTCCTTGTCGGAATCCTGCAGGTTCAGCAGGTCCCCGTTGGCTCTCTTCTCGCTCTGACGGGGAGTAATGCTTACTGTTACGGATTCACCGGCCTTTACCTGCACAATCTGGTATGTAGCCAGGACGTCGCCACCCAGCAGACGTGTACCGGTAACAAGCAGGTAGGCACCCTCGGGCAGTTCCACACCATTGGCAAAAGGATTGCCCAGAGTCTGGTCCTCGTCATCGAAATTCAGCGACTGAGGTCTGCCGTCCACCAGACGAGCCAGGTTAAAGTCGGTGAAATACTTCAGGCCCTCTGCAGCCTTCACCGTAAGGATACCATTGGCAGAGGTATTCTGTGCCTCGGGAGTACTGCCTTCCACGTATGCTGCACCAGTAGCGTCCAGCCATGCATTCATACCCAGGGCACGTGCACCTGCCACCTTGAATACCTCCAGGCTACGTGAATCCGTCACCTTGTGCCTTGCCACAGAGACGGCACTCATGAATATCCTCTGCGGATTGCTCTCGTCGTCAACAGTGATGTTCTCGTCCACCCACTGCAACCACTCATCTGCCGTCAGAGCGGAGGGCAGCATTTCTGCCAATTCCTCCATATAGGGTCTGAGAGGTTCCGTGGAAACACGCGTAGCACCATCCATCAGCACATCCATTGTAACATCGCGCAGGTCCTTCTCGCTCAGGCCCGTCCTCAGATAGTTCCTTGCGTATCCGCTATCCGAGGCCTGTTCCAGATACTCCTCTATAACCTGCCAGTTGCTGCGTGCCTTGCGCAGGAGTTCATCCTCGCCCCAATAGAAGGCATCCTCCTGATATGCCACACGGATGCTGTCCTCCTTCATCAGACGACGGCCATTCACGCTAACGGTATCCACAATGCTACGGTCGGGCTCTGGCAAAGCAGAAACAGGAGCATAGAGATCGAGTTCCTCAAAACAAACACTGCCGGCATTGAGCGACGGAGTTATCTTCACCTCCTCCTGCTTGGCTGGAACGTAAACTGCACTGAAAGCATCGCCGGTGCTTACCCACACCACCAGGTCACCAAAACCTGTTGTGAAGGCTGCCTTACCCTCTGCATCTGTCTTCTGGGTGGCAATAGGATAGAACTCGGCATAATTGTATACGCGGAAGTCCACGGTAGCGTCAGCTATGGGAGCGCCATCGGCATCCACAACCTGCACCTTCAGGTTCTTGGTGGGAGCATAGGTGGGCAGGCAGTTTATCTCGGTGTAGCACTTGTCACGGCCCAGCACCTCTTCCTTGCCGTCATAGTCGGCACCGAAAACACGTGTATGTACCAGCATGGCACGGGATGCTGCCCAGTTGAACCATCCCTTGTCCAGGACAGCCTCAGGTTCGCAAGCGCCCATAAAGCGCCAACGGCCGTTGCCCTTATCATCATCAGCAACCCATACCTCCACCCATGCGTGGTTACTGTCGGTGTGCGACCATCTGGGACAATATACCTGACGAGCAGGAATACCTACGGCACGCATGGCAGCTACGGTAAATGTACTTTCCTCACCACAACGTCCGATAGCATTTGCCATAGTAGCAAGTGGAGGTGAAGTTCGGCCATCACTGGGTTGGTAACTAACCTTCTCGTGGCACCAGTGGTTTACCTCTAAAGCTGCTTCCTCCATGGTCATGCCCATGATGCGCGGAGCCAGTTCTTCATAAATCACGGTACGGGCATCGTCCAGCGACTCATTGTTTACACGCACAGGAACCACAAAGTGCTTCCACTCTGTTTCGGGCACCAGCTTGGCCCAAGGCATCTCTTTACGTGCACGCTCGGACATGGCCACCTGACGTTCCCAATACTCACGTGAGTAATCCACGCTATCCGACATGGGCATGTACTTGTACAGGAATGCCACATAATCGGTCTTCTCTCCCCGGCACGAGCCCAACAGCAGCAAACTCATGCACAGGATGACTGATGACAAATAGTGTTTCATGGCTTTGTTATTTGTTTTTTTTATCTGATAAACTATTATAATATAGAAGACTATCAGGAATAGCTCATCTAAGATAGCCTAGGATAGCCTAGGACTTCCTAGGACAGCCTAGGATTTCCTAAAACCTCCTAGTCCCTCCTCCCAGGAACCTACCTCTCTATCCCCAGCCTCCTCAGCTCTTCCTGCTTCTTTGTTTCCAGGAACTCGTAGATGCCACACAGGTGCTCGCGCACTTTGCCGCCCCCAAACTCATACACCTTGGTAACCAGCCCATCCAGAAAGTCACGGTCGTGACTAACGACAATCAAAGTGCCGTCGAAGTCCTGCAGAGCCTGCTTCAGCACATCCTTGGTCTTGAGGTCAAGATGGTTAGTTGGCTCGTCGAGGATAAGCAGGTTAACTGGTTCAAGCAATAGTTTCAGAATTGCCAATCGTGTGCGCTCGCCACCGGAAAGCACCTTCACCTTCTTTGTGCTTTCCTCGCCACCGAACATGAAGGCACCCAGCATATCACGTATCTTCAGACGTATCTCGCCCTTGGCAACATCGTCGATGGTCTGAAACACTGTCAGTTCGCCATCCAGAAGCGATGCCTGGTTCTGCGCGAAGTATCCTATCTGCACGTTGTGACCAAGTTCCAGTTTGCCCTCGTGCTCCAGCTGCTGCATGATGCACTTCACCAGTGTGGACTTACCCTCGCCATTACGGCCAACGAAGGCAATCTTGTCGCCTCGCTCCACGGTAAGGTTCACACCGCTGAATATCTGCTTCACCTTGCCGGTGTCGGGATTCTCAAATGATTTTGCCACGTCGGACATCATCACGGGGTAACTGCCCGAGCGTGGACTGGGCGGGAACTTCAGACGCAATGCACTTGTATCCTCCTCGTCTACCTCTATGAGTTCCAGCTTCTCCAGCATCTTCACACGGCTCTGCACCTGCAGGGTCTTGGAGTATGTACCCTTGAAACGTTCGATGAAGTCCTTTGTCTCCTGAATCATCTTCTGCTGTTCCTCATACTGCTTCTGCTGCTGGGCACGGCGCTCCTTGCGCAGTTCCAGATAGTGGGAGTAGGTGGCCTTGTAGTCGTAGATGCGGCCCATGGTAACCTCTATGGTACGTGTGGTTATGTTATCCACAAACTTGCGGTCGTGGCTGATAACGACCACCGCCTTGCTGCTCTCGCGAATGAAATCCTCAAGCCAACCGATACTCTCTATATCAAGATGGTTCGTTGGCTCGTCAAGCAACAGCACATCGGGGTCCTTCAGCAGAAGTTTTGCCAACTCTATGCGCATGCGCCATCCTCCAGAAAACTCGCTGGTAGGACGGTTAAACTCCTCGCGCTTGAAGCCAAGACCGAGCAAAGTCTTTTCCACATCCTCCTCGAAATGAGTCATGTCTATGGCATAGAACTTCTCGCTCAGGGCGCTCACCTTCTCTATCAATGCCATGTATTCGTCGCTCTCGTAGTCGGTGCGTACGGTCAGTTCCTCGTTTATGCGGTTTATCTCTGCCTCCGTCTCGTGCAGGTGAGCAAAAGCCTGACAAGTTTCTTCGAACACGGTGCGTCCATCCTCCGTCATCAGGTGCTGGGGCAGGTATGCAATCACCGTGTCCTTGGGTGCAGACACAGTGCCTCTGGTGGCAGGGCGTACTCCAGCCAATATCTTCAGCAGGGTGCTCTTTCCTGCTCCGTTCTTTCCCATCAGGGCAATGCGGTCCTTCTCGTTTATCTGGAAGGAAATGTCCTTGAACAATGTCGTACCGCCAAACTCAACGGTCAGTCCATCTACTGTTATCATGTCGTTTTCTTTATGTTTATGTGCGCAAATTTAGTCATAATTGGGGAAACTGCCAAACTATGGACCTGCAATAGGCCTAAAGTGGGTTGTTTTGGGTCCTCGGGACGTCTCGCCTTTGACGTCCCGAGGACCGAGGCGAGAGTTCCCGGTTCTTTCGGTCCGGTCCTCGGGAGGGCTATCCCCCACCCTCCACAAAGCAGAGAAAACCAGTCCCCGAAGCCCCCCAAGACCCTAAGGGCTCTAAGGACCCTAAAGACCCTATAAAGCCTAAAATCAAAAAGGGGTTGCGCCCTTTCGGACACAACCCCAGATATTCTGCTAATACCTATGCTTTACTCGGCATCGGGAATAAAGTATTCATAGTTATAGCCCAATGCTTGACCAGTGCTGATACAGTATGCATGGTAGAAGAATATGCTGTTATCTTCATACATGCCACCATGATAACCACCTGCAAGCACAAAAGATTCGTCACCTTGCCAGTATCCAATGTCCTGTATATACAAGGGACCATATGAACCATAATTCAGACCTATCTCCTGCATCTGTACACGGATCATATTAAACTTACCGCCTTCATCAACACCGCTATTCTCAATTTTGGTGAACTTCAAAGAATAGCCGGATTTGTACAGATCAACGATACGATACATGTTAGGATTGACATCAGCCACCTGCAACTTCTTGTTTGGAAGCTGGGCAGGAATACCCATGGGGGTCAGTACAGAAGTATAGTATGTACCGGTGCAAACATCCATCCATGTAATGCCAGTAAAGAATGTGGTATTTGCCGTCATCTTCTTGTCCTTACCCACAGACACTACGGTAATGGTATTCTCGCCTGCGATACCGGTAATAACAACATCTGCAGAGCGGGTCTCCTCTTCAATGGTTATGGAAGTACCGTTGTCCACAACACGCTGCATGTAGGCTTGCTCGCCGTTTTCCTCTATAAACTTGCTCTTTTCAGAAGAAAGTTCAACAAGATAATATGCTTCTGCCACATTATCGTTGAAGGTGAAA
Source organism: Bacteroidaceae bacterium (assembly GCA_017628845.1). Classification (GTDB taxonomy): domain Bacteria; phylum Bacteroidota; class Bacteroidia; order Bacteroidales; family Bacteroidaceae; genus Physcousia. Next base: position 5,103 of record JAGBYI010000146.1, on the reverse strand, counting down.
CGCAGGCGAGTATCGTTGTCGGGATTGTATGTACCACCCACAGCATACTGGTTGATTGTTGTAAATGGATCGCCAGCAGTTCCGGATTTGTCATTCTCAAGTATGAGATCCGCATTGGGATCGCATGATGAAATGCAAAGCGCAGCCAGACATGCTCCAATGCCATATATAATGTTCTTTTTCATAATTTATCGCTTTATATAAAGTAATTGGTCTTATTATTCCACAACAGGCCAAATAAATTCGGGAGAGTCTGGCTCGGTATATACAGGTGTGGGGTTGTTAACCAGCAAGTTGTTGTAGTTTGACTCTGTCTGCACGAAACAGTGAACCATCCACTGGGGAGTCTGTTCCACATTCCATCTGTAACCCTCAACATGGTTGGTGCCGGCATAGCTGCGTATAATACCCTTCTGAAGGCGCTTGATGTCATACATAGAGAAACCCTCGCCCCACAGCTCTACACGACGCTGCCACCACACCTCGTTGCGGAAGCCACCGGTTGAGTAATTGTAGTAGGCATCGCTCTTGTGCTTGCCATAGACATACTGAGGGTCACGGGTCTTGGCGAATTCCTCCAGGAGCTGGATACCTCGAGCCTCGTCCTGCATACCTGCAGCCTCTATCTCTATGAGTTTCATTTCTTCAACACGCATCATAGGAACAGATACAGTCCAGGCCTTGTACTGGTTCTGGTGCTCACCGTTCTTGGGACGGAACTTGAGGGACACACCACCTATTTTCTTGCTGTCGCTCAGTTCTGCCATAGACACATAAATCTGCTCGGGAACGTCAGACTGCTTGGCCAACTCTGCGATAATGGCAGCGGGATCATCCATCTCATCCAGGGCAAAGTCTGTGAAGAGCTTGCGGCGGAAGTCGGTGGCAGGAATTGTGCTGTACAGGTGTGCATCGATACGCTTGGGCATGCCATAGTTGGCAGCATAGCCCATCTCTGAGTTCAGGACCTCCAAGATCATCTGTGAACCCCAACTGCAGTCACCGTCGTTGGCAGTGATATTGTCATGAGTGTCCATAAATGTGAGACCGAACATCCATGATGATGTGGGAGTATTGAAACCGTTGGTTCTGCTCAGATACTCCTCTTCAGACATCATGGTATAACCGCTTTGGGCCATCTTTGCGTAGTACTCTGCTTTCTCCCAATTTTCCATAAGCAGGTAAGCACGGGCCTTAAGACCATACACTACAGAAAGGTCAGGAGTATACACGTTTTCGCGTGTATAACCTTCAATAAAACGCTCTGCATTATCCAAATCAGAAAGGATAAAGTTGAACATCTCCTCGTTGGTCGCACGTGCCACATGCTTTGTAGTGGCATTTTCGTCACTACGTATGGGAGCGGTCGGAGCGTTCTTGTCTGCGGCATAAGGCAATGTTCCCCAAATCTGGGCTATGTCCATATAATACATGGCACGCATTGCATATGCTATACCTACTCCGGACTTCTTCTCTTCATCGGGAGATGACTTGTACATGCTGATTACCTTGTTGCAGTCATTAACCCAACCATAGAAGTAAGTCATAGGAACCTGACAGTACAGATAGTGAGGGCCAAGACCGACACCACATGAATACCATGGAGAATACCAATCACCGTCGGACTCGACGACTACATCCTGGCCCATAACATCATGAGCAAGGAAGAAAGAGGGATAACCATAATCCCATGGATAACTTGAGCCGAACTTGAAAGAACCTACGAGGTCAGCAGTCAGACCGTTTACAAACTTATCAAAGATACCGGGAGCATCTGCTACCTGGTCCTCTGTCACTATGCCATCCATTCTCTCTGCCTCCTGTATGCAACCGGTAAGGCCGAAGAGTACGACTGAACCTAAGATGGCTTGTTTGAATATCTTTTTCATCTATTATAATCTCTTGTATTGAATGTATTAACTTTAGAATGTCACCTGAATACCGCCCATAACAGTTCTTGCAGGACTGTATGTATTGCTTGATGATGTCTCTATGAAACTTGAACGTGGATCAAGTCCCTGACGTGCAGACCAGAAACACAGGTTCTCGCCAGAGCAGTAGATGCGTGCCTTGCTGATACCCAACTTGGAAGTAAGCTTCTTGGGCAGAGTATAACCAACAGTGAATGACTGGAAGTTGAGGTAACTTGCGCTGGTAAGCCATCTGTCGCTACGTATGGTAACATAAGTATCACCATAAGTGAAGCGGGGGATGTTGCTGTCCGTATTGGATGGGCTCCATGCATTGACAACATCCTTGTGGAAGTTGTAACCTGCATTCTGGGAACTCTCGGGAGCACCCATCAAACCGGCATAACGGTAGTCATGAATCTTGCCGCCAATCTGGTAATCAAAGGTCATGGACAAATCGAAACCGTATGCACTGAATGTAGTACCGAAACCACCGAATACGGCAGGCATCTGGTCACCGCACTCATAGAAGGAGGCTTCCTCGTACTTGGTGGTAGTGTAAGAGAGATTTTTGCCAGGACGGTCTGTCTTGCCGGCAATCTCCTCATCTACCCAGTACAGGGCCTGACCCTTCTCGTTCACACCGGCATACTTTGCATAGAATGCATTGTAGATGGACTTGCCTTCTTCCAGCCACTTGCTGTCCTCGGTCCAACCATTATAACCGTTTGCGGGATCAATGAACTTGTCCTTGGGAAGGCTGACAATAGTGTTCTTGTTATGTGCAAGGTTGCCATACAAAGTCCATTCTATATCGCGGGTTTTGATTACAGAACCATTCAAGGTCAGTTCTACACCACTGTTGCGCACGTCGCCCATGTTACCCCAGTAACCACGTGAACCCATGGTTTCAGGTATTGACATCCAGAACAATTGGTCGCTGGTCAGCTTGTTATAATACTCCATGGTACCAGAGAGACGTCCGTTCCAGAAACTGAAGTCTACACCAAGATTGATGTTGGTAGTTGTCTCCCATGTGATTTCAGGATTACCCTTCTGGGCGAAAGTAGGAGCCATTTCCTTGTCTGATACAGGAGTAAGCTTGTACAGGTCGGTATAATAGAAGTTGGGGATACCGTCACTACCCTGCTGTCCGACAGAGAACTTCAGCTTCAAGTTGTCTATCCATTTCTGGTCGGCGAGGAAACTTTCCTTGTTCATCAACCATGCAATACCGCCACTCCAGAAGTCGCCCCAACGGTGTTCCTTGTGGAAACGGCTGCTGGCATCACGACGATAACTTGCACTCAGGAAGTACTTCTCGTCGTAGTTGTAGTACAGGTTGCCGAAGAAACCCTCCACATTGTACATGTCGCTGTAAGAGGTAGAAGAGAACTTGTTATTGGCAGCAGCACTAATCTCGGGAATTTCGTTAGAGAACAATCCCTGGCCCACAGCCTGCAGGAAAGAGGTATTCATTCTATAATACTCATGACCAAGCATAAAGTTGATGTCGTGCTTGCCGAAACGGTCAAAGTAAGTCAGAGTCTGAACATTGTTGGTACGCATTGTATTTGTACTCTCCTTGATCACCTGACCATTTACAGACACCTTGCTACCCTCGAAACTATTCAACAACTGTGTAGCGTCGCTGTTGACATAAGTCACGGTACTTGTTGCATTGAACTTCAGGAAGTCGGTGAAGTTGATGTCAGCAGTGAATGTTGCATTCAAGGTATTTCCCTTGGTCTTGTTGTAGTCATAGGTACTTGCACCAAAAGGATTGTAGGTATTGTAGATAGGACGGATCAAGTTTCCGTAATCTGTACCATAGTCATACTTCTTGTGGCCGTATTGGTCAGTGGCTATCACCACATTGCCGTTTGCATCGTACTTACGCACATATATAGGATAGATAGGCGCAATGTAAGATGTCATGGCAAGTGCATTGCTGAGGTTCGGATCGCCATTGTTGACAGAATTGGTGTAACCCACGTTTGCACCGACACGCAGCCATTTCTTCACCTGATAGTTAGCCTTGGCACGTGCGCTGATACGCTGGTAGTTGGTATTCTTAATGTAACCATCATCATTCAGATATCCGAAACTGAGGAAATAATCACCGCCCTTCTGAATCTGACCCTTCATGTTCAGATCGTACTGCTGGCGGAAACCGCTTCTATAACCCTCGTTAGCCCAGTCATCAGGAGTAATATAGTAGTCAACTCCATTGTAATTGTATTTGCCACCTAAGGTTGCATTTGGGTTTATCTTACCATCCTTGCCTATAAGCAGTTCGCCGTTAGGCACACTAAAGGCATTGTACTTCAATTGGCTAAGCATCTCAGCATTGGCCTTTGTCCATGCATCTGATGAACTCATACCATCATTATAGTAGTACTTGTTGTACAAACCCTTGTAATAGGTCTCGTAGTACTCGGCAGGAGACTTGATTACATCATAGTCCTGAACAGAGCGGCTGTTAGCACCCCACTTTACATCAAGACTAATTTCCGCATTCTCGGTCTTGCCCTTCTTGGTAGTAATCAAGATTACACCGTTGGCACCACGTGCACCATAAAGAGCTGCACTGGCAGCATCCTTCAAGACGGTAATGCTTTCGATATCCTCTTGAGGAATGTTGCTCAAGTTTGCAGGATAAGGAGCACCATCAAGGATAATCAGAGGTTCTGTGTCAGCATACAGCGAAGAAATACCGCGGATACTCATAGAACCCGCACCTGCACCAGGATTACCACTTGCACCACGCATCTGGAAACCTGGTACACTACCAACCAAAGCATTGGCCACATTCGTAACCGTATGCTTCTGAAGGTCCTTGGTATCGATGACCGTTGCTGAACCGGTAAATGAACTTCTCTTTTGTGTACCGAAGGCCACAACCATCAGCTCATCCAACGTTTCCTCCGTAGACTTCATCTCCACGAGCATGCCTTTCTTGGCTGCACGTTCCATGGTCTCCATGGCGATGTAAGAGAACACCAGGGTCTGTCCTGCCTCGGCATTGATCTTGAACTTACCGTTCAGATCGGTCACCGCTACAGTCTTTTCACCCTTTACCTTTACAGAAGCGCCGATGAGGGGTTCACCGTCAGCGGCAGACACTACTGTACCAGTGATTACTGTCTGCGCCCAGGCTGCTATGGTGGCAACCATGCACAGAAGCATCAAT
>JAGBYI010000145.1 GCA_017628845.1 Bacteroidaceae bacterium | reverse complement strand
TTCTTCATGTGTGCGATCAGCTCGAGAACCTTGTTAGAGTAACCGATCTCGTTGTCGTACCAGCTAACAACCTTAACGAAGGTGTCAGTCAGAGCGATACCAGCCTTAGCGTCGAAGATAGAAGTACGAGTGTCACCCAAGAAGTCTGCAGAAACAACCTCCTCGTTGGTGTAGCCGAGTACACCCTTCAACTCGTTCTCAGAAGCCTCCTTCATTGCTGCGCAGATCTCCTCGTATGTAGCGGGCTTAGCCAAGTTTACAGTCAGGTCAACTACAGATACGTCCAGTGTGGGAACACGGAAAGCCATACCAGTCAACTTCTTGTTCAACTCAGGGATAACCTTACCTACAGCCTTAGCAGCACCTGTAGAAGAGGGGATGATGTTGCCAGCAGCAGCACGGCCACCACGCCAGTCCTTCAGAGAGGGACCGTCAACGGTCTTCTGAGTAGCAGTAGTAGAGTGAACAGTTGTCATCAAACCGTCAACAATACCCCACTTGTCGTTCAGCACCTTAGCAACGGGAGCCAAACAGTTGGTGGTGCAAGAAGCGTTAGATACGAACTGAGTACCCTTCTCATACTTGTCGAAGTTAACACCGCATACGAACATTGGAGTGTCATCCTTAGAAGGAGCAGACATTACAACATACTTAGCACCAGCGTCGAGGTGACCCTGAGCCTTGTCCTTTGACAGGAACAGACCAGTTGACTCAACAACATACTCAGCCTCGATCTCGTTCCACTTCAGGTCAGCGGGGTTGCGCTCAGCAGTTACACGGATCTCCTTACCGTTAACGATCAGCTTGCTGTTCTCAACGTCAGCCTCGATAGTACCCTCGAACTGACCGTGCATGGTGTCGTACTTCAGCATGTATGCCAAGTAGTCAACGGGGCACAGGTCATTGATACCTACGATCTCGATGTCATTACGAGTCTGAGCAGCACGGAAAACGAAACGACCGATACGGCCGAAACCATTAATACCTACTTTTGTTGCCATTTCTTTACTTTTAATTTAAATTTAAATGAAAAACTATGGTTTACTAACTCTATTCTATTATTAACTAAGTGTGGAAGTCCCGAGAATGGAACTTCTGGTGTTGTAGTGGTCTTTTGTATCAGCCGCAGTTGCAGTATTCTGCACTCTTGCATGCTGATATTAGCATGAGTATGAACATGCTCACAAGGGCATAAACTAAGTTTTTATTCACTTTTCTTTCTTTTCTTTGCGCAAATTTACAAAATTCTTTTTAATTTCGCCTCGCAAATAACGAATAAATTTCAGCAACACAATATTATTAAACAATTAAAAAATCATTTTAAATGGCAAAGAGTACTTTTTTACAGGATTTCAAGGCTTTCGCCGTGAAGGGCAATGTTATTGACATGGCAGTGGGTGTTATCATCGGTGGTGCATTCGGCAAGATTGTCACCAGTGTGGTTAATGATATCATCATGCCTCCCATAGGTTGGCTGATTGGCGGCGTAAACTTCAAGGATCTTAAAATAGAATTGCCTATCAATCCTCTGATGGTGGTGGAGGAAGGTGCTGAGGTTGCACCTGTTACTATCAACTATGGTAATTTCCTTCAGACATCACTTGACTTCCTTATCATTGCTTTCTGTATTTTCCTGATGGTAAAAGGCATCACAAAACTAACCAAGAAGAAGGAAGAAGAAAAGCCTGCAACTCCTGCTCCTGCTCCAGAACCAGAGCCCAGCGCTGAGGAGAAGTTGCTGACCGAGATTCGCGACCTGCTGAAAGCAAAGCAGTAACCTGCGTAAAGCAGTTCGAGGACAAGCATTCTTTCTGGATGTTGTCAAACGAAAGCAAGCCCACAGACCGCGGGCTTGCTATATATATATATAATAGGTATATGTCCTATTTCTAAATGAGTCCTTTAATTGACGGTAATCTCGTCCAAGAATATGAAGGATGGATGTCCCTTGCCGCCATGCCACTCGGGCAGGCTATGCTCGGGCTGGACATAAACCTTGATGTAGCGTGCAGTAACGGGCATGAAGTCCAGAGTGTGCTGGTAGATCTGATTTGGATTGTCCAAAGTGAGGGAAGGATAATCCTCGGCGGCTATCTCGGTGAAGTTTTCTCCATCTTTGGAGGTGTACACAGCAAAGCGCCTTGCATCGAATACCCAGTCCCCTTTCTCTACCAAGGTGGAGATGGAGACGCTGCAGATTTCTGTGGGTTCCTTCATGTCGATGACGGCTTCCATGTCGTTCTTGAAGAATGCAATCCAGCGACCAGTCTTGTAGTTGTGGTTGCCTTTCAGTCCATCCACCAGAGTGCCGGCACCGTCGAATGCATACTGGCGGTTGATGGGCTGCTTCATGGTTATTGGCTTGAAACTGGCCTTGTGAATCTTGATTTCCTCCTGGAATACACGACTGTTGCCTGTGGGGCGTATGGCAATGGCCTTGATGGTGCAAGCCTGGTTAATCTTTAGAGTATCTGTGTACTTGGTTGACTGGGCGGTAGGAAGAGTGCCGTCCAGAGTGTAGTAGATGGGACTGTTGTCAATGGTGTTGAAAGCAACCTTCAGTACCTCCTCCTCGGGGTCTGGAGTCATCTTAGCAGTGATGTCGAAGACGTGGGTGGCATAGTTGTAGTGCTTCAGGTAGTAAACCTCAACCAACTGGGGGAGGCGGTTGAGGAAATTTTCGTAGTCTTTCTTGTTTGCCGCACTCCACTGTACTTCAGCAAGCGCTGCTATACGTGGCATGAGCATGTACTCTACGTGTCTGTACGTGGGAATGTACTCTGTCCAAAGGTTTGCCTGTACGCCAAGGATGTGCTTTTCCTGCTCGGGGGTAAGGGTGCCTTCGGGACAGGGCTCGAAACTATACACTCGTTCAACGGGTACATATCCGCCAATGGCAAGAGGCTCGTCCTCTACGTCTTTTGTTTGGTAGTAGTCAAAATAGAAGTATGATGTCGGTGCCAGAATGGCATCATGGTTCTGGCGTGCGGATTCGTAAGCATGATTTGCACCACGCCAGGCCATAACTGTGGCATTGGGAGCAAGGCCGCCTTCGAGAATTTCATCCCATCCGATAATCTGTCGTCCCTTCTCGTTTAGGAACTTCTCGGCATGGCTGATGAAGTAGCTCTGCAGATACTCCTCGGCAGTGTGTTTGTCATCGCCCTTTATGCCAAGCTGCTTGATACGTGTCTGGCACTTGGGGCACTCTTTCCAACGTGTCTTGGGACACTCGTCGCCACCGATGTGGATGTATTCAGAGGGGAAAATCTCCACTATCTCGGTCAGCACATCCTCAATGAATCGCAAAGTAGCATCGTTACCGGCACAGAGAACCTCGTCGGAAACGCCCCACATGGTCCACACGTCATAAGGACCACCGGTGCATCCCAACTCGGGATAAGCATGCAAGGCACCCATCATGTGGCCAGGCATGTCAATCTCAGGGATGATAGTGATGTAGCGCTCGGCAGCATACTTTACCAGTTCTTTAGCATCCTCCTGAGTGTAGAAACCGCCATAGGGGATACCGTCGTACTTGCCGGAATTGCGCCCGATTACTGTTTCCTTGCGCATAGATCCTTTTTCTGTGAGCAGGGGACGGCTCTTGATTTCTATTCTCCACCCCTGGTCTTCGGACAGATGCCAATGGAAGCGGTTGATGTTGTGCAAGGCTAACATGTCTATATGACGTTTCAGCGAGTCCATAGTGAAGATGTGTCGCGACACGTCCAACATGTTGCCGCGGTAGGCAAAACGGGGAGCGTCGTTTATTTCTACACAGGGCAGGGTTACGTTAGCTCCTTGAGCATTGGCAATGGACTTGCGCAGAGTTTGGATTCCATAGAACACACCGGCCTCGGAACCACCATTGATTACAACCTGGCTGGGTGTAACCTTTAGGTTGTAGCCCTCGGGTTGCTCAACGTTGGGAGTTACTTGCAGGAGAATGCCAGTCCCTTCTGTACCTTCCAGAGGTACCAGTTTCCTGCCAGTCTGCTCCAACATGTACTCTGCCAGGAACTCGGCATTTCTTCGCATCTTGTCATTGCCCTTGGGATACATAATCTTTGTGCCGTCGGTAAGCACAAAAACACCGTTCTCTGCCATAGTTATTTCTGCAGGTACAGGGATGACATTGTAGTCGGCCTGCTTCACGTCGGCAGAGCAGGAATAGAGGCTACAGCCAGCCGCCAGGGTGACCACGTAATTGATAAATTTCTTTTTCATAATGAATAGATATTGTTGTTCGTTGTTGTCTTTGTGGTTTTTACGTGGTAAATTTAGTATTTTATATTGATTTCTCCAAGAATAGTATAAATAAAAAGGAGACAAACGCCATTGGCATTTGTCTCCATCTTGTAGATAAACAGTATAGATATATTCTAATCTATTTGTCGGCTATTGATTTAGAACCAAGTTACGTAGCAGAAGTCCTGACGGTGAGGCAGGTTCTCGTTCTTGGGGAACATACGCAGGGCAGACTTGTAGCTGCCGGCGTTGTCCAGTACGTGAGTACCCTCGAAAGTGAACTCATTGCCGTTCTTGCCAGTCATCTTCATGGGCTCAACGCTGTAGATTGTCTCTACGCCATCCTTGTCGGTGTGCACGGTAACTATCTCAACACCTACTGCATCGTTCAGGCCAGCTTCGTCCAGAACAACCTTCACGTTGTACTCCTTACCAGCCTCTACCTGACCGTTCATCAGAGCGTCGCAAGCATCAACCTTGAGAACCTTGATGTCGTTCCACTTGGTAGCAACCTCTTCCTTCCAGGCAGCAATCTCCTTGGCCAGCTTGTTGTCGTTAGCACGCAAAGCGTTGCCACGGTCGCGAAGCTTGTTGTAGAACTTGCTATAGTAGTCGTCCAACTGGCGCTTCATGGTGTAGTGAGGAGCGATGGTAGCGATAGAGTTCTTGATAACCTTCACCCAACCAGTGCTGTAACCCTTAGAGTTGCGAGCATAGTAGAGAGGCATGATCTCGTTCTCCAGCAGGCTGTAGATGGTAGCAGCATCGAGCTGGTCCTGATGAGCCTGGTTCTGGTAGGTGCGCTTCTCTGTAAGAGCCCAACCTGCACCCTCGCGATAGCCCTCGAGCCACCAGCCGTCAAGTACAGAGAGGTTTACAACACCGTTCATCAGAGCCTTCTCGCCAGATGTACCACTTGCCTCGAGAGGACGTGTGGGAGTGTTCATCCAGATATCAACACCAGAAATCAGGCGGCGAGCCAACTGCATGTCGTAGTTCTCCAGGAAGATGATCTTGCCCAGGAACTGAGGCATCTGGCT
>JAGBYI010000144.1 GCA_017628845.1 Bacteroidaceae bacterium | reverse complement strand
TACGACCTACTGATAGTACCCCCCCGCCGCCTACGGTGTAGTAGGTATCCTATCCTATACAATCAGTAGACTACCTCTGCCGATAGGTAGAGTAGCTATGTAGATACTCGCATATCTCTTCCGCTGTTGAATGTGTTGAAATTTCTTGTGTAAAGGTCTTGACTTTTACGCCAAAGTGTGCTATACTATTATCAATAAAATCTGTTGGGGGTGTTCACAATGTCCGATCTTGTTTCACTGATTTCTAACTTCGGGTTTCCGGCGCTCTGCTGTTTTGGCCTTGCGTGGTATGTCTGGCAGAAAGACAAAGTACACAAGGTTGAGATAGAAAAACTGTCAAAGTCTATTGACCGGCTTACAGTGACAGTTGAACGCGCCTTGACAAAACTGCTTGAACAGGATAAGAAGTAAAGGGGGCGCTCTGAATGGCGAAAACATGGCGCGACCGATACAGCGGAAAAGGCGTGTGCGACTTTGAGCAGAACTACCGCTTCTTCTTTAAGTGGCTTCTGTCGATCGTAGAGTCATGCTTTATCATCCGCGGCAAGGCGCGCGGCGATACCGTCAACAAGACCTATCTCAAAACACATCTTATTCTTGACGGTGTAATGTGTTTCAAGGATTTCGCCGGCAGTCTGTACGCCGTGACCGGCGGGCTTGGCGGTCAACCGGACGAGTGCTACATTCCGGTAAACTGGATTGTTGCAAACCCCGTTCTAGGTTCCGCTGTGTGCAACTGGCGCGACTTCCGCGACCTAAAAAAAGATTGTGTGCTGATTGCAAACACGGAGATTGACAAAATATACGCGGGCGTTCTGGAGTGCGGCCTATACTCTTTGATACACCAGACTGCCGTGCTTCTGGCCGACAACATCGTATCTATCAACTGCGCGCAGATAAACACGCGCGTACAGAACTTCTTTACCGCTGATTCCGAAACGCAAGCGCAGGCCGGCGAAGTTATCTTGAAAGAGATGTACGCCGGCGCGCCGTTCAAAATTCTGCGGTCCGATCTCGTGGAGAAGTTGCAAGTATCTCCGGTCTCGTCCGCTTCGGCGGTCGGGTACATTCAGCAACAGATAGAGCTACACAATTATCTGTTTGCAAACTTCCTGCAATCGGTCGGTATTCAAGCGAATAACACAATGAAGCGTGAACGGCTTATAACGGGAGAGATTGACACACAAAACGGCATTTGCGCCGTGTCTATCTCTTCTATGCTTGAATCGTGGCAAAGGGGCTTTGACGAAGTGAACAGCTTTTTTGCTGATTACATCGAAGAGCCGTTTGCGGTGGAGTTAAACCCCGCGATTGCGCAGAACCTTTTACAGCCGATCACAAGCGCGGCGGCAGACGGCGAACAGCCGGAAGAACAGCCGCCGGAAGAACCCGCGCAGGAAACGCCGGAACCCGCTGACGATAACCAGAGCGAAGGACCGGCAGAAGAAGAAGCCGAACAGCCGGCAGAACCGGAGCCGGAAGAAAGCACCGGCGAACAGCTTGAAGAGATCGCGGAAGCGGTCGAAGCTGTAACGGAGTTTTTGACGGCTGACGAAACGGAAGGGAGTGAAGACAATGCGGCCAATGATGAAGATACGGGAGTATCAGAGCAAGCACCTTCTGAATCCGATCTTTGAAAAGGGGCTTTCTCTTGACACATCGCCGGCGACCTATTTCTTTGACACCATATACGCGCCTATCAGATTGCCGACTGCTTCCGGCCTTCCTCCCGACTGGACGTATTTGCCTGTCGGCTGGAGTTACTCCCAAATCGCTGAAATTTATGCCGCATACTTCGGCGGAAACTTCTGGCCGCAATTCTACCGCGATACGGCAGACCTAAACGCCGCGATCGCGTCTTACAGTTGCGAAGCTGTGAACAAAATCGTTGCCTGCCTTGAATTGAATCAGTTGAAGTATAAGAAACTGATTGAATTGCAGGGCTATGAGTGGAACCCGTTATACAATGTGGACGGCGAAACGCTGCGCGCACACATCGAACAGCACGGCGGCGAAGAGGAAACCACGGACACAGACGTGACGCATACGACAAGCCGCACACCGTATGATACAACCACCCCAAAGGAAGCTGAAAAGGTGCGCGACACCGGAAGCGCTGCGAACAACAAGCGCACGCGCACACACTTGCAGGACGCACACAGCGTTTCAGCGGACTATAACGCGTTCGGCGAAGCTCTCACAGAAGGCGACAGCTACCACGCAGAACGCGAACTGCGGCGCGGTAATATCGGCGTCACGAAAACCACGGAACTAATTGAAGCGGCACGAAAAACGCTTTCGTGGTCCGTTCTCAATGAGTTTTTCAAAGACCTAAACGAAGTTTTGCTTATCGGTATTTTCTGAAAGGAGTGTTTCAAATGAAAGTCAATCAGATTGCAACTATGCTGAATGACATTTTCGGCGAAGTTATCGGCACAGATACGCTTTTCGCCGAAGACCTCAACAACATTGTTTACCTCGGTACTGTTATCAACGGCTCTTCCGTCTTCGGTGATGCCTTTGACAACTACGTTGGAAAGATCGTTGACAAGGTCGGCCGGACTATCTTCGTTGACCGCGCGTACACCGCAAAGGACCTCGGCCTTTGGCGCGATTCGTGGGAGTATGCGTCTGTTCTGGAGAAAGTCCGCTGTGAAGTGCCGGAGTTCACACAGAATTGTGAATGGGATCTTGGCAACTACAACGGCCCTGCTAATGCGGATATGTCATATATGCAGGACCATCTGAACGAACTGTTTGCTTTCCTGCCGCCTACGGTGCAGGCAAAGTATTACAACCTAAAAACCACGTTCAAGACGGTTATTTCTATCACGCGCAAACAGCTTCGGAGCGCGTTTGAATCGGCTTCAAATATGGGCCGGTTTATCGCGATGATTGAAAACCGTATCAGAACCCGCATGGAGATCGCGAAACAGGAACTTGAGCGCAGAACGGTTGTAAACTTCATGGCCGAAACGATCAAGGCCAACGGCGTTACAACTATCCATGTAAAAACGCTTCTGGGCGCGGGCGCTCCTGCAACCCTTGCCGCGGCGCTTGAAGACCCCGACACACTGCGCTTTATCGCGAAGACAATCACGCAGTACCGCGAGCTTATGCAGGAACCTTCCGTACTCTACAACACAAACGGCGCGTTCATGAGTTTCACGCCTTCGGAAGACTCCCGCCTTATCATGCTTTCCGATGTTGATACGGCGCTCCGCTTCAACCTCTACGGCGACACATACCACGAAGAATTTGTGAAGCTGACAAACGCGAAGACGGTCCCCTTCTGGCAGGGCACCGGAACTACAAACAGCCTTTCGGACCGCGCCGCCATCAATGTCATTCCGGCATCCGAAGGACCGCAGACGGCAACGCCGGACACAAGAACGCCGGTTGCGGCTGATGATGTTATTGCCGTGCTTCTTGACCGTGATGCGGTCATGGTGTGCAACGAAGACCCCGAAGTACGTTCGCAGTACAACGCAGACGGAAACTTCACAAACTTCCTCCACTGCTTTGACTGCTCTTACTTCAACGATCTGGACGAAAACGGCCTTGTGTTCGTCTATGACTGATTGCTTTACCCTTTCCTTTCTCCTTGCGCTTGGGCGCGGCGTGGTAAGCGCTGCGCCCTATCTTTTTAGAGGGGTGATAAAATGACCTGCAACCTTTACCGCAACAATTCGGCTCCGAATACGCTGGACAAGAATTTGACGGCGTTAGGCGGTTCTGTAACCGTGCGAAACTATGAAGCTGTGAACGACCTTTCAGGCTATCTCTATATGTCAAATTCCAGCAACAACACGGGCGCGAACTATCTGAAACTGAACAACAAGTACTACTTCATCGGCCCGCGGGAATATCTGACAAACGGGCTTATGAGAATGTTTATTGAAGAAGATGTACTTCAAACATTCAAAGACCAAATAAAAGCCCTGCCGGTTGTGGTCGGCCGGAATAAAGTGTGGAAGGCTACCGAAATGTATGACGCGCAGTTGCACTCACTGCAAAGGACTGCGGCGTATGTGAAAAAACTGGGGACTTTCAGCTATGATATGTCTTCAAAAATTCTCGTGACTGTGGGGTGATGAAATGGGCGGAAGTATTGCACTGAAAGACAATGAGACAGGACAGTTTCATAACTATCCGATTGCTTGGCTTGATATTGACCGGCTGCAGACGCTTGACCCGTCTTTGCCGCTGTCACAACAGACAACAGACTGCGCGGGCGCTGTGCAGTATGCAACGGCCACATACGGCGCAAGCGTTGACCTTGATTACTACACGATCGGAAGCGCGGCAACGCCTTACACATCCGGCTATATCGGTCCGTGCATCTCTGACACGATTAAACCAGCCGACACCGCAAGCGCGCGCCTTGTCGACTTCGTGAAACCGGACGGGACGCCGGCGCCGATCGGAACAAAGTTCACAGACCTTTTCCATACTTCTACATATTCAATACCGCCGGCAGACTGGAACACATCAAGCGCATACTACACAAAACAGAGCATTGCAGGATACACGAAGTACAATAGCGCGGTTGCTACTTTTGACCCCGCAAACAGTTATTCAAAAAATACACATCTGTCAAGGTTCTTCACAACAACAACCGGAAATACATTCGGGCTTTGTATCGGCATCGGCGGCAGTGACAACAGAGAGTTTATAGTTTCCGGCTGTCGCTATGTAGATGCTTCCGCGGCTCGGTATGGCGCAGATATTTTGAAGTCTCCTGCCGCGCAGGACAACCGCGGGCTTTTCGGTGACGGCGGGTGGATGCGATTTACAAACGCGGGCGGCGGTTCTACCGTACCCTCTGCGAACAGTAACGCATACAACAACAGCGAAAACAACCCATACAGCGCGCAGGGCGGAACGCTTGCAGAGCCGGTTATTTTGCGCGAAGTTTCGGCGCAGATTGTCGCCGCAAAAATAAACGGAAAAGATTATCTCGGCATTGCCTGCTTGCGCTGGAACGGGGACACGGTATCCGCGATCTATGTGGAACTTTTCCCCGCGTGGTTCTGGGGCGAATTTTCCGCGACAGAAGGAACGCCGGACAGTGCGCCGCAGTTTTACGGCATTGACGCGGGCATAAACGGCGGCTACGGTGAATACACCGACACGCAGGAAGACCCGCCAATTCCGGCCGCGGTTCAGCCGTTTGCAAACTCTTCGCCGGACGGTTACGGCTTGCACGTATACCGCATTGACAACGCGCAGTACGAAGCGGTGCAGGCGGCGCTCTGGGGCTCCGGCGGCGTGGCTTCCTCGCTCTGGAATAAGTGGGTGAATTACAAGTTTAATCCGATCGCTTCTATAATTGCTTGTCACTATCTCCCGTCTTCGCTCCTTCCGGTGATAACACCGCCGAACCTTCAACAGCTTCGCGCAGGCGGTTGCGCTATCGTAAATTCTGGCGTTGAATACCTCAACAGCAAAACCACTGTAACAGAGACATTTGCGGCAAGAGATATTCCGCGCTTCTTTTCTAATCATCTGGCTTACACGCCGTATTCACATTATCAGTTATTCCTACCTTTCTGCGGCTGGATAGAAATACCCGCCGACAGACTGCGCGGCGGAGCGATTGAAGTTGTCTACCGCTGTGACATTATCACCGGCAATGTGTGCGCGTTTGTGAACTGCATGGACGCGGACGGGCGCGTAACGCAGTACACCGCGACCGGAAACGCGGCTTTGTCTGTTCCGGTCACAGGAAACGATAACGGGACCGGCGCGGCGGTCGGTGCTATTTCCGGCCTTGCGCTTGGACTGCTTACCGGAAACGCCGCAGGAATTGCGGCAGGCGCGGCAGGCGCCGCTCTGAGCGTCAGCGGCGCACAGCACACAACACAGCAGGCCGGACAGTACGGCGGCAGTATTGCGGCTATGGGACAGCTTAATATATTGCTGGTATGCACGCAACCGATACAGCAAGACACGGAGCGCGCGCGCGATCTCCGCGGCCTTGTGACCTATGTTGACGCAACGATAGAAGACCTTGCAGGAACCGGCTATACAGAGTGCGCAGAAGTCCGCGCGGACGGCATCGGAACGGACGCGGAGAAAGCACGGATTGAAGAAATTTTGAAAGGCGGTGTGTATCTGTGAGCGCAAATCTGATTGACGCGCGGCAGACTGGAACCTTTACCAGCGGCGCGGCTGATATTATCGCGTTGGTGTTTTGTGACACCGCCGCGGACCTTCCGGCGGCAAACCATTTCTCCGGATTCAATCTTTTTCAGGGAACAACTGCGGAAATAATGACCGGCGAAAAGTATCGAATTAACAGTTCGGGGACTTGGGAATTACAGCCGGCTGGAAGTTCTGTGTCTTTGGACTTGACAAACTATTACACCATTCCGCAGGCGGATTCAACATTCACAACGCCTGCTCAAGTTGACAACTTTTTGCGGGGGTATGTTGGTTACTGCTTGCCGATCGACTTTTCTTTTTTCAACCAGATACCGGACAACTCCGACTTGGATACACTAACAACTGTCGGAACTTACTACAAAAATACTAATGTCTCTGGGCTTTCCAATCTTCCGGCAGGACTTACAACCGCGTTCAAAATGGTCGTTGAAAACACATCTGCCTATGACCGTCAAAAACAATGGATTTATCCTATCACACAGACGCCCGCGGCATCGATCTACTGGCGCATTAAAACCGGCGGCGGTTGGCAGCCGTGGTACAAACTGACTGGGACGCTTGCATAATGGGGGGGTGATAACATGGCAAGTAAGAAAAAGACAAATCAGAGTGAAGAGCCGGTCTATTTTGAAGTTGACCCGATTCTTAAAAAATACCCGAAGGTCCGATACTTCTTTTTACTTGGCAAGAGAGGAACCGGTAAAACATTCCCAGTCATGAAGCGCGCTATACAAGATGCGATTGACGGTAAAGGCGTATTCGCTTATGTGCGCCGCTACAAAGAATCATTGAACGAAGCGTCACTAAAGGACCTTATGTCACCGCACAATGGCGGAGATGCGGCGTGGATTGAGAAATACACAAACGGGCGTTGGAATCGTGTGGGCTACTGGCGGCGCTTCTGGTACCTTGAAAAATGGGAACCGGACGAAAACGGTACAATGCACAGAGTAGAACGGAATCCGGTGCCGATCGGGAAGGCAGTTGCACAAAATGTATGGGAAACAGACAAAGGACCGGACTTCGCCGCTGATAAAGGCGGAATGGCCCATATCATTTTTGACGAACTTCTTTCAGCTGGCGGAGATTATTTGTCCGATGAATGGGGTAGCTTTGAAAATGTAATCTCTTCCCTTGTTCGCCGGAACTGGAAGAAGAATACTAAAATTTGGCTGCTTGCAAACCCTGTCAGTAAGTACGGCGGTCCTTATCTGCGGAACTTCGGCATCACAAAAAAGATGCTTTCCGAATTTGGTACAACACTTATTGAATATCCGGACGCAATGGGCAACAAGGCAGATATGACAACACTGTTTGTTTATATCGCGCCCGCGAAGGACGGTAAAGAAGGTTATGATCCTGACGCAATGGCCGTTTATTCCAACTTCTTCGCGTTCAAGCACTCAATCGGAAAAGCCCTGTCTATTACCCACGGCTACTGGGAAATGGAAGATGCAAACATAATCCCTTCCGGAGTGTATAACGATTCGGAGAAAAAGCACATACTTTATTATCTCTTTGAGGAATCAATACTTGCTGTTGAGCTGATGAAGTATAAAGAAACGGGGGTGTATTATCTCTTTGTGCGTCCGTCTGATAGGGTACCGAAAGATGCCTATTTTGTAACTCTTGAAATGTCACTAATGCGGCGCGCTATAATCGGCATCGGCACAGGGCACCCATTGACGGAAGCATACAACCGCATTGCAAAAACGAATCAGATTTATTACAGCGACCTTGAAACCGCCGATATTTTCCACGGCTTTCAAAAGGAAGCGAAGAACCGGAAACAATAACCATAAGCCCCGCTTATATCGGCGGGGCTTTTCTATATCAATTTTCCTATATGGAAGTTGACAAAAAGGTATTGACTTTATGGTAAATCTATGCTATGATATAATCACAACAGGGGAAGGAAAACCCCACAAACCAGAAAGGGAAGGAAAATGAAAGAACTTACAGTAGAGATGATTCGCGGCCTTGCTGACAGAGAGTTCACACAGAAGGTTGCGGAGTTTGGCGACGATGTAGGATCACACAGCGAAAGCGTGACATTCTGTGAAAGCTTCGGCTTTGTGCTTTCAATCTGGGACACAAGAATCGGATTTCTTTATTACCAGATTTCAAAAGAAGAGTTCCTTGAATTCATGGGAAGATACTACGATGATACAATTATGTTTTCAAATTGCAAGGAGTGTGAGTGATATGACCAATACAGAAAAAATCAAGGCCGTTATTGACATGGCGCGCAGATTAAAAGACCATGACCGCACGGCCGCAAACATCTGCACAACGGTAATTATCACAGGAAACAGCCTGCTTGAAACTCTCGACTGCTATTACGGCGCAAGCGAATTTATTAAGGGCGTTATCTACGGGAAGGCGTCTTTCTTCAATCAGATTACGCTTATGATGCTGTATCACTTTGAAATTCACGAGACTGCAAAGTATGATTACAGCATTGACGAGCTTGTGCGCGAATGCCTGGAACGGAAAGAAGGTGAGAAGAGTGCGTGAAAAACTTATTGAGAAGCGCCGCGCGCGGGGTTGGACACAGTCCGACCTTGCGCAGGCGTGCGGAATCACGGCCGCGCAGATAAGCAGAATTGAACGCGGGGACCGTGGGATTTCCGGCCGGCTTGCCGTGAAGATTCAGACAGCTTTGCAACTGTCTGACAGCGAAGTTATGCAGATTCTGAAAGGAGCGTGAAACAATGCGCGCAAGGGAAGGGTACAAGAGGACCGGCGGAACAACCAGAGGGCCGGCGGCAAGTCAGAAGGGCACTTTGCCGAAGTGGGTATTCTGCGGCTTTGTGCAGGCAGTCCACACAAACAAGTCAAAGACATTCCCGTGCGATTATGTCCGGTTCCAGATTAAGCCGAACGGCGCACACGATGACGAAGACAGCTTTGCAACCGTTTTTTCCGTGACGCTTCCGCACGATCTGGGCGTACAGCTTGAAGTTGGTGACGCGGTGATCATGGAAGGCACGTTGAACAGTTGGGCGAAAGAAGATGAACTTTACGGCAAGTGGTGGCGGCTTGAACTGGTTGCAACCGGCGTCAGAGAGTGGGACGGGCTTTTCAAGTCCGAACACAAGGCACAGACAACCGCGGCGGCTTCGCAGATGCTTGAGCGCCGCGGGGGTATGGTTTATCCGGCAGGAACAGCGCCGAAGGAACAGCCCGCAGACTTCGCGGAAGCGTCTGACGAAGAGTTAAAGGAATTTGAAGCCGGTATAATTGGCGCTTCTGCGCCGGTGCCGTTTTGAAAGGAGTTTTGAAATGAAGAAAATCCCGACAATGTTTGAAAGAGTTTTTGACGGTCACAAGATCGTTGACATTCTCCCAAACTTCACAAACAATGATTGCGAAAAGGCGTTAAAGATCGGTGTGCCGACCGTGAAGTATGACGGCGCGGCTTGCGCCTATATCCGCGGTTATCTTTACAAGCGCCTTAATTTTGGCAAGGCTAAACAGATTCCGGTGAACACTGAGATTATTTTCTGTGAAAGCAAGCCGGACACTGTTACCGGACACTGGCCGGTCTGGGTGCGGTGCAGCAGAGACAAACCGCAGGACGTTCACTTTTTCGCGGCTTATGACAACTACTTTTCAAGCCCGCAGTTTTTGACAGACGGCGCAAGCTATGAAGCAATCGGGCCGCATTTCCAGAAGAACCCGCATTGTCTGCCGGTTGACACTCTTATAGAACACGGCACAGTTGTTGCAGAACTTCCGGCGCGGACCTTTGAAGGCGTGAAAGAATGGCTTGAAACGCACAACGAAGAGGGCCTTGTATTTTGGCTTAACAATAGGCCGGTGTGCAAAATCAAAAGATCGGACTTCTGCCTTCCGTGGCGGGGGTATGGGAAATGAAAAGAACTTTACTTATTTGCGATTCTTGCAAACGTGAAGTTGGGTTTCTTTACGATATGCCGCGGATGATTGTTGGAGAAAGCACAATAGTGTCATACAATCCAGAGCGCGAACTATGTAACGAATGTGCAAGAAAAGCTATCCGCGCATACAACGCGGTTTTGTGGGGTAATGATAAACCGAAAGGAAGGGAAAAACCATGAACGCACCATGCTATCAATGTGAAAAGCGCTGTGCAGGCTGTCACAGCACTTGTGAAGATTACAAGGACTTTTCCGCGGAACGCGCAGAAGCGTGCGCACGGAAGAAGCTATACAGCCGGACTTGTGCTTACTTCATTGACCGGACAAGGGCGCGGCGGCGGAACTACTTGAAGAAACGGGGGTATCTGTAATGAATGAATTGCAGTGGACAGAAGAAGACGATCTCCGGCTTGAACGCGACCGGAGAAACGAACAACTAAAAATGATTCTGTCATACCGCGAACAGTTTGAAAAGCGCATGAACGAATCAGAAGAAGCATACCAGAGCGCCGGAGACGGCCGGAGCCGCAAAGCCTACGAACGCAACCGCGATATTGTGGACATTTGCGACCTTGCTATACAGCGCATTTCAGACGGTTGCGCGGACTGCGCAAGGCGCGAACGGAACGCGGCCGCAATCCGTCAGCGCTTCCGCAAAATGCAGGAAGCAGGCGAACCGCTGAAATATGAATTTGTGATTGACCAATTATACGGAATTTGAAAGGAGTGCAAACCATGTTCAAACCACAGTTAACAATACCGGATGCTCATGACGGTTATTTCATCAGCAAGAAAGAGGGCGGGTTGAATGATTCAATCCCGCGGCCGGACGGAAGCAAACTGCAATTTGCAAATTGCGTGTTCTATGCCCGCGGCATCTTCGCAAAGCGTTACGGCGTGTGGATTCCGTCAGCGAACGCGGAAGACCTCACGATAAAGGCCGCGCTTCTGGGGCTTACGATCTCACAGACGCCGGTAGAAGGCGCGCTTGCAGTCTGGGCGAAAGGCAAACAGCAGAACGGCAAGGACGGCGCCGGACACGTTGCTTCCGTTGAAGTGATAAACGATAACGGAAGCATAGTGACAAGTGAAAGCGGCTGGAACGCAAATAAGCCGTTCTGGACGCAGACACGGAAGGCCGGCCCGAACTGGGGGCAGGATTCAAGCTACTGGTTTGTCGGCTTCATTCTGCCGCCGACACAGGATATTGTGAAATTCGGCGCAAGCGGTCCGGCGGTCAACACAATGCAAAGTTTGCTGTATGCAAAGGGCTATCTACGCGGCGGGGAGATAGACGGGAAGTTCGGCAAAATCACTTTGGGGGCGCTGCTTGCTTTCCAGTTTCAGAATGGCCTTGAAGTTGACGGAGTGTGCGGGCCGAAAACGTGGGCCGCTCTTAAGAAATGATTTACAAAGTAACGGAAGGCCTTGAAGATATCGCGCGGCATTTCGCGGAAACGCTTGAAGATGCCGCGCGCTATATCGCGGGCCGGTGGACTGGATTGGAAATTACAAATTATATCATATCAATTCACGTTGAAGACAACCTTGAAGACATATACATATACAATCCGGTAGAAGTCTTCTATCTATGTCAATCATTAGGTTTGTTATAAAGGTGGTGCTTTCTCATGGCAAGAATCAAAAATCTTTCCGGCTTTTCTCTTGGCGAAGACTCCCCGCTTGCAAAACAAAAAGCGGCGGAGAGCGCGTACAGAGCGTCAACCAGAGCGGCGGCAAAAACCGGAAGGATTGCCGGCCGGACTATCGGCGGCGACAAACTGACAACCGCGCAGCGCGCGCGAATGAGTGCAGAAGAAATTGAAGCGGCCGCGCAGGAAATACAAGCAGAGCGCCGGCGGGTTGGCATTTCGGAAATGAAGAAAATTAAAGCGACAAAAGGCGATCAAGCGCACAAAAAAGCTACACTTCTTTTTGACCTATACGGAAACAAGGCAGAACGGCGCAGGCTTCGCAAAGAACTCGAAGGCAAGGAAAGCGGCACAAACCTAACAACGGCCGCAGACGCGTTATCGGTATCGCGCGAAAAATTGGAAGAGTGGATGTCAGAGGGAACAAAGGTTGAAATAGTAAATGATGGTTTAGTCAAGTTTTAAGGGGCGCAAGCTATGGGAAAGAGTAAAAGGTATTTCACGCAAGGCAAGGCGGCGGTATTCCGCCGCCCTTGCTGTATCTATTATGACTACGCCAATAATGCATGGTGGTTGTGTTCGGACGCTGTTCGCGTTTCTGGGCGTTCTCCGTGGGGGTTGTTCGATGAACTGGAGCAGATACACAGGGAAGAACAGACCGGCCTAAAAAAGGCCGTACCGCGCTTGTGCGTGTTCGTCAATAATCTGAATGTGTTTCGCAGTGCGGTTATAGATCGCTACGGCGAAGTAAAGGACGAAGGCGAGAAGCGGACAAAAGACGGCGTGATGCGGTTACAGATTCAGACACCGCTTTTTATCTTCCGTAACTTTTCAAGCGTTGCGAACATATCACCGCAGAAGGCCGCGCAGATGTTCAAAGCAGGCACAAACGCGGACGGGATGCGGCTTTTACTTGACGAACTTGCAGGCGGTGAACCGTGGGCCAAATTGCGTTGGAGTTTGGCCTATATCACAAAAAAAAGATTCTATGCACCGATAAAGGCGGAACTCTGGGAAGACATGAAGCGCGAAGAGGTTTTATACAGATCGCTTGAGCACTACAAAGATATGTTCGCAGGAAGCAAGGCGGGATTCATGCGGACATTCACAGCACCGGAAGCGCGCAAGGCGCTGAGGGTTATATTTTGCGGCGTTCAAGCGTGGGATATAAAATCTGCTTACCCTTCTGTATTCGTTCATGATGAGTATTTCCCGATCGGCGCGCCGGTCCGCGTTTCACGCGGTAAGGGGTCTATTCTGAATGTCAGATTAAACAATGCTGAGTGGTTCAAAATCGTTATACGCTCAACCAGACAGATACAACAGCTTGAACTGTTTGAAGGGACACCAGACGGCAAGACGCACAGATACGGAATAGAGTTTTATGACTGGCGGGTATTGACAGAGTTGTTATGCTGTCCGGCGAAAGAGATTGAAGCAATCTTGAATAATTCGGACTGGGATTTATACATTTCTCCGGACACCGGCCTGCTTGCAGACGCTTTCCGCGGTGAGATAGTAGCGGCATATCTCAACAAAGACGCTATTACAGACAAAGCAAGCCCGCGAAGGTTCATGTATAAGACAGAATTAGATATGCTTTACGGAAAGGCCATACAATACCGCGGATTCAAGACCGTTCAAGCTGTGAACCGGTACCTAATAGGCCGCGGGGACAACTACTTACAGCCAGCGCACAGTATGCACGCAATAAGCGCTATACGCTTCAGAATAATGCACGCTATCATGTACGCAGGCGCGCCGGCGGTCAACTGGGACACGGACGGCCTAAAGTTGCAAGGGTGCTGTGATGATTATTTCAATCAGCAAAACGCGATCATAGCAGACCGCAATTATATCTCTGGCTTCCCTGCTTGCACTATCGGTATGTGGGACTATGAAGGAATAGGAAGGTATATACAGCTTGCACCGAAGTCTTATTTCTTTGAACCGGTAGACGCGCCGGCACAGTACAAACACAGCGGCATCTCGGACGAAGACTTCAACGCATACTGTGCAGGCATAACAGGCGACCTATTGGAACATTTCAGACAGCCGCGCAATATACCCATATCGGACGCTTACCTATATGCACCGGACTGTCACCTATACGCACGGACGCGCAGCACCTTTACACTGTAAGGGTGCTGTATTTCTTTCAACACATTCAACAGCGGAAGAGATATGCGAGTATCTACATAGCTACTCTACCTATCGGCAGAGGTAGTCTACTGATTGTATAGGATAGGATACCTACTACACCGTAGGCGGCGGGGGGGTACTATCAGTAGGTCGTA
>JAGBYI010000025.1 GCA_017628845.1 Bacteroidaceae bacterium | reverse complement strand
TTTTCTTGAAAGCGAGACCATAAGACCTTCAATTGTTCCTCATTGACTCCATATTTCTTATGGATAAATGAAAACGACATTCCGTCTTCCAACATGTGCATGTAAGAAAGTACGTCACGTATAGAATGTTGTTTGCGTTTCTTGATGTTCATAATAAAACCCCGAAAGTTTTTTGTCTAACTTTCGGGGTTCATATCATGTTCGCACACCCTCTTTTTTTGTCACGAAGATACCGCTTCCGTCCGTATTGCCTGTGTTGAATGTTTTTTATCGGATATCAATGTTCGGCATTACGATTAGAAGGTTTCAGGAGCACAGAAAATGCCCTCCCGAGGACCGAGGCGAAAGTACCGGGAACTCTCGCCTCGGTCCTCGGGAGGGCAGACGTCCGTCCACGGAAGGTCTTGTTTTTGCCATGCCGGGCGGTTCAAGAAGTGCCCCGGTGTGTGTGCCTAATTATTTTTGTTGTTATATTGAGGACGAAGAGGAGTTGGTGTTAATATATAGTTTGTGTCAAGGGAGATTTTGATGCTTATGGGACTATTGTGTCCTTGTGGATATGGCGCTATGGATGCTGTTAGAGTGATTGTTTTAGGTGTTTGTTTTCTTAGTTTAAAGTGCTGTCTGTATGATAATATCTTTACTTTTTGTGGGTGTTTGCTTGTCCCTTCTGTAGGTTTTGGATTTGGAATAGGAGAATGCTTATGGGTTATGTGATATTCAAGTAAATGTTTATAAAAGACTTATGTATTCATTGTATATCAATTATATGGTGCTTATGTATAAATGAGTATTTGTTGTTAGCGTTATTTGATTTGGTTTGTTTATATGATGTATAGTTGCTTTAATAGATATACTTTAAGATATTGAATAAAAACGACATAGAATGATGGTGATATGGGTGTCGTGGGTGTAGACTTGTGGATTGTTTCTTGATGTCATTGGTTATGCTGGATAACGCACATTCAATATGTTTTGTGCTTATGTTGTTTTAGGTCTTTGTAACGTATCTTTCCACATGGAAAGTGTTCTGAAATTCTTCAAATAGTGTGTATGGTGCTATAAAGTGTGGCAAAGTCTTTGCCGTGTCGCCGATTTTTTGTATCTTTGCGCCCATGAAGTATTATGCGCATATTGTGTGCGCCTATGAAATAATAATTGAACGAAAATGGGAAATGTCAGTGTTAAAAAGGTAACGACAAAGAAGGAACTGGATGCTTTTGTAGACTTTCCTTTAAGACTGTATGCTGGGAACAAACAGTTCGTTCCTGAAATGGCCAGTGATGTTCGTGGCAGTTTCAATCCTGACAAGAACCATGGTTTGTCCTTTACGGAAGTCCAGGCGTTTGTTGCAGAAAAGGACGGTGTTGTGGTAGGCCGTATTGCAGGAATTATCAATAGTCGCGCCAATAAGAAGTGGAAAACCAATGTTGTTCGCTTCGGATATATTGATTTTATTGATGATTTAGAGGTAAGCAAGGCTATGCTTGATGCCGTTGAAGAATGGGGTAGGGAGCGTGGTATGGATGAGGTTCAGGGACCTTTGGGCATTACGGACTTTGATAAGGAAGGTATGCTTGTTGAAGATTTTGACCGTATGGGTACCATGATAGATATCTACAATTATCCTTATTATCCCAAGCATTTGGAGGCTCATGGATATGCGAAAGTGACGGATTGGTTGCAGATAAGGGTGGAAATACCTAAGGAAGTTCCTGCCAGATATGCCCGTGTGGCTCGCTTGAGCAAGGAGATGTACGGACTGACAGTGAAGAAGGTTACTCTTAAGGAGGCGTATCAAGGAGAGGGTCATAGACTCTTTGATCTAATGAATCAGGCTTATGCTCCTCTGTTTGGTTACAGTTCCTTTACGCCTCGTCAGATAGACTTTTTCCTGAAGATGTATCTTCCGCTTGCTGATATGGACCTGATACCGTTTGTGGAGAATGAGAAAGGCGAACTCGTGGCTGCTGCCGTAACCATGGCGAGCATGTCCGAAGCATTGCAGAAATCCAAAGGCAGGTTGTTTCCGTTCGGATGGTGGCATATTCTCAAGGCAATGAAGATTAAGCATGAAGAAACAGCTAATATGATGCTTATTGCTGTTCGTCCGGACATGCAAGGTCTGGGTGTTAACGCGCTTATATTTGATGACCTTATACCAATTTACAATAAGAAAGGGTTCAAGTATGCAGAAACCGGTCCGCAACTTGAAGATAACGTGAAAGAATTAAGCCAGTGGAAACCCATGAATCCGGAAACAATCAAGCGTAGACGTTGCTACGGAAAGAAAATCGATTAGGCATAGGTGGTTCATGTAAAAGTATTAGTGCTAAAGATAAAACGAAATAAAGACTAAAAGAAAAATCAAATAATATTATTATGAGCAACAGAGTTGTTATTACAGGTATGGGAATCTGGTCCTGCTTGGGTCAGACCCTGGACGAAGTGCGCCAGAGCCTGTACGATGGAAAAAGTGGTATTATCTTTTCTCAGGAAAGAAAGGACATGGGATTTCGTAGCGGACTTTGTGCTGATGTGCCCACACCCGATCTCAAGAAACTGGTAAGCCGTACAATGCGCCAGTTTATGCCAGAGGAGGCCCAGTACGCATATATGGCAACAAAGGATGCCTTGGAGCATGCTCGTCTGGATCAGGACTATATTGATTCTCATGAGGTAGGCATTATCTATGGAAATGACAGTGTAGCAGAGGCTACAATGGTTGCTCTGGACCGTTTCCGCGAGTTCAAGGAGACCAGTGCCTGTGGCAGCGGTGCCATTTTCCAGAGCATGAACAGTACTGTGACCATGAATCTGGCATGCCTCTTCCGCCTTCGTGGCATCAATCTAACAAGCAGTGCAGCATGTGCCAGTTCTTCATTGGCTATAGGCAATGCATACCTTCTTATCAAGAATGGACTTTCTGACTGTATCATTACAGGTGGTGCACAGGAAGCCAACATGTATTGTGTTGCAAGTTTCGATGGCATTCAGGCGTTCTCTACCCGTGAGGATGAACCTGCCAAGGCTTGTCGTCCCTTCGACAAGAACCGTGACGGTCTGGTTCCTGGCGGTGGTGCAGCAACCATTATTCTGGAGAGTTATGAGCATGCAGTGAAACGTGGTGCTCCTATTTTGGCTGAGATAGTAGGATGGGGCTTCAGCGGAAACGGAGACCATATCTCCACCCCTAATGTTGCAGGTCCGGCACGTTCTCTAGAACTGGCCTTGCGCAATGGCGGCATAAATCCCACCGAAATCGGATACCTTAACGCTCACGCTACCAGCACACATGCCGGTGACGGTCGTGAAGCCATGGCCATCAAGCAGATATTCGGAGACTATGCCATCCCTGTTACTTCTACAAAATCGCAGACAGGACACGAGATGTGGGCTGCCGGTGCCGCAGAGTGTGTATATAGCATGTTGATGATGAAGAACGGATTTATCGCCGGCAACATTAACTTTGAAGAGCCGGACGAGGAAACAGCATGCGTGAATGTTATTCCGGAAACTACAGAGAAGCACTTCGATATGTTCCTGAGCAATAGTTTCGGTTTCGGTGGCACAAACAGCACCCTGATTGTAAAGAACCTCTAAAAGTCTTTACACCAATAACAAGATACCCCAATATTTATTAACTTTATAACCAATTTTAATTGATTATGACAAGAGAAGAAATCATTGAGAAAGTAGCAACCACCCTCTCTGAGGAGTTTGAGGTTGAGCAGGAGGTTATCACCCCCGATGCAGTTATCTACGACACTTTGCAGTTGGACAGCCTCAGTCTGGTTGACCTGGTGGCTGTTGTACAGTACACTTTCAAGGTTAAGATCCCCGTGTCTGACCTGCCCAGTGTTAAAACTTTCAATGACCTGTATGACTACATCGAGAGCCATCAGTAAGATTGAAGAACTCATACCACAGCGCTCGCCCATCATGATGGTGGACGAGCTGCTGGAGGTTGTGGGTGACGAGTGCACATGCCGTCTTGTTGTTAGGGAGGATAATTTCTTTCTTGAAGAGGATGGCATGATGGCTGAACCTGGCGTGATAGAGCACATTGCCCAGAGCGCATCTGCTTTTGCTGGTTATCGCGCTGTTGCGGATGGAGCGACAGAACCTCCGGTAGGGTATATTGGGGAAGTGAAGAACTTTCGCCTAAATCGCCGTCCTAGGTTGGGGGATGTACTTGATACCACAATCTGTATGGGCGCCACAGTAGGTGGAGTGACCATCATTACAGGCACCACACTTGCCGGACAGGAGACCATAGCAGAGACACAGATGAAAATCTTTGTCCGTGAAGACTGATAACGTATACATTATATATATATTAATGCTATTAGAAAATAAATTTTATCAGGTATTGTCCGAAGAACGTGCAGAAGGGCTTTCTGCAAAGTTCCATTTGGCCATACTACCGGAGTGTACCGTCTATAACGGTCACTTTCCCGGAGATCCGGTTTGTCCTGGTGTTTGCAATATAGAAACAATAAAGGAATGTGCCATTTTACTTGCGGGCGAACAGTTGAGGTATTCTGCCATCCGCCAGTGCCGTCTTACCGCCCTGGCAACTCCTACGGTATGCCCAGAAGTAGATGTGCAGATAGTATTATCTCCCGCAGCTAATGGATATGGAGTTCAGGCAACTATTTCAGACGAAAAGCAGACATATATGATTCTGAAAGGACAATTGGATAAGGCATGACAAGATTATTTATTAGTATATATCATTATTTTAGGAAGCATCGGGCCTTGATGTGGTGCTCGATGGTTCTTTTGTTTGTAGTATGCGGTTGGTTTGCCGCACAGATACATTTGGAGGAGAACTTAGACAAGTTGATGCCTTCGTCTAAAAATGAAGACGGCACAATCAAAATGGCGTTCTCCAATCTCAGAATTAAGGATAAGACCTTCCTTTTCTTTGAAGCAAAGGATGGTGCCACCACCAAAGACATGATTCTGTGTTGTGACGAGTTCGTGGACTCTCTGTTAACACGGAATGAGGCTCTTGATAGCAACATGGTATTTTCAGATATCTTCTATCAGTTGGATGAAGATGTAATGCCCAATGCCATTGATTATCTGAGTCAGCATATACCTGCATATATTGATACATCCATATACTCTTCTCTGGACACATTGCTGACAGAGGAACATATGTTGCGACAAATGCAACAGAATGCTGAGGACTTCGATACTGATTTTGGTTCCATGTTTCCCGAACTTCTGGAGATGGACCCTATAGGTATGCGTAATGTTCTTGCCAGTACAATGTCAGGACTTATGGGAGATGGTGTTGGCGGGATAGCAACAATAGACAGACACTTCTTTGTTCCTGACTCTACTGTTTGTATTGCTTTCGTTTCACCTCAGTTCTCATCGACCAATACGGGACAAGGAAATTTGATGTTCGACATAATCAACGAACAGATAAGTATTTTCAAAGACAAGTATCCGAACATACACATTTGCTACAATGGAACACCGGCATATGGCTATTATAATTCAACGACAATAAAGGACGACCTTGTTGGGACAGTTGCATGGAGTGAAATACTTGTGCTGATACTTTTGTTCCTATGTATGCGCAACTGGAATACCATACCGTTGCTGTTCCTTCCAGTTGCCTTTGGTACATTCTTCGGATTGGCTGTCATGTACTTCATTAAGGGGCAGTTCTCATTGATGGCACTTGGTATTGGTGCCATTGTGCTCGGTGTAGCCATGAGTTATGTCCTTCATATTCTGGTGCATTATAAATACACTTCCGATCCAGTACAGGTATTACGTGACGAGACGAAACCGGTGTTGCTGGGATGTGTTACAACGATAGGTTCCTTTATCGGTCTGCTTTTTGTGAAGACCGACCTGTTGCAGGATTTCGGACTGTTTGCAGCCTTGGCTATTGTAGGTACAACTGTATTTGCCTTAGTTTACCTTCCTCATCTCATGGAAATGGAGAAGAATAGGGTTAACCGTACGGCCTTCAGGCTGATAGATGCTTTCAATTCATACAGATTTCACGAAAAGAAATGGCTATTGGGCGTTATTGCTGTTGTCAGCATAATCTGTGTAGGCGCTTATCTGGTAAAGGGAACAATGTTTGATTCCAACATGAACAATCTTGGCTATATCAACGAAGAAGTTGCCTATGCAGAAAAGATGTATCTTCAGAAAACAGCCACTGGTAATAATACAGTTCCCATGGCTTCACAGGGAAATACGGCAGAAGAGGCACTGGAGAACTTCTCTATACTGGAGACAAAACTGGATTCTTTGAAGGAAAAGGGGCTGATTAAGCACTATACCCATACTAACCAGATACTTATCCCCTTGCAAGTGCAGCAGGAGAGGATAGATGCGTGGTATGATTATTGGACAGAAGAGCGTTTGGAAAAGGTGCGTTCTTTGATAGCTTTAACCGCTCCTAAGGCAGGACTTGCTCCTGAAGGTTTTGAACCATTCTTTGATATGGCAAGTGCAGAATACGCTCCTGCACCGTTATATGAGGATGGGATTATACCAGAAGGTTATCTTTCCACTATGATTGAACAGACTTGGGACGGCAAGTACCTGTGTTTTACCAATGTGCAATATAGAGGAGAACGTCATTATGGTGAGGGAAGCGATTTCTTGGCTATATGTAACGCTATTACAGAGGAGCCAGAGCTGCTCATACTGGATACCTCTTATTATACCCGTGACTCACTTGATACGTTGAACAATGACTTTAATGTACTTCAATGGATGAGCATGGCATTTGTTTTCCTCGTACTTTTGGTTAGTTTCCGTTTCAACCTGCGCCATACTATGTTGGGCTTTGCACCTATTCTTTTGAGTTGGTTAATAGTGCTGGGTGCTATGGCTTTATTTGATATGAAGTTCAACCTGATAAATATAATCATATCCACGTTCATCTTTGGTATTGGGGTAGATTACAGTATCTTTGTAATGAATGGTCTTATTGAGGATACAAACAGGGAATCTGCTGCCAATGACATGTTACGATTCCACAAGACTGCTATCGTTTTCAGTGCAGTGATACTGATAGTAACGGTGACGAGCATGTTATTTGCTAATCATCCTGCCATAAAAAGTGTAGGTTTTGCCACACTTGTTGGCATGATTAGCGCAGTAGTTCTCAGTTATGTCTGCCAACCGGCAGTCTTCAACTGGATGAAAAGGAACAGGACAAAGTAAAGAATGACAAGACCTGATATTATTATAATAGGTAGCGGACTTGGTGGTCTGGAAGTTGCCTTGATGATGAGCAAGGAGGGCAAGAAGGTGCTTGTCCTGGAGCGTCAGCATCAGCCTGGTGGTTGTATGCAGAGCTATCGCCGTGGAAATCTGCACTTAGATACCGGTCTGCATTATGTCGGTGGGCTTGAAACCGGAGGTCAGCTGTACAATGCTTTTGATAGTTTGGGACTGATGAACCTGCCTTGGGAACGAATGGATGAAAATTGTTTCGAGGAGGTTCATATTGGGGGGCGTGCATATTCATGGTCACAAGGTACTGGAAATTTCATCAAGGCCATGAAATCCTATTTCCCTCATGAAGAGAAGGGACTTGAGGCATATGCTGAAATTCTAAGGTGTACCGACGAGTTGTGGATGCAGAACACGAATGCATGGGAATATCTGAATTCAATAATATCAGATCCCTTGCTGATACAGGTTCTTTCTGCACCAGCTACATGTAAGATGGAACTGATTCGTGAAACCCTTCCCTTGTTTACCTTTATTCACGGCACAACCCCCTTTATACAAAGTAGTTGGAGACTAAAGGGTGACGGCAACATGCTGGTACAGCGTTTGATTGAACAGATACGTGCCAATGGTGGCGAGGTTTTGACAGATAAGGAGGTAGTTTCCCTGAAAGAAGATAACGGACGTATTACGCAGGCTTTATGCAGTGATGGCACATCTTACTATGCAGATTGCTTTGTCAGCAATGCACATCCAGCAGTAACATGTTCCTTGGTTTCCAGTAATACAACCATGAAGAACATGTTCCGTAGACGAATGTCCATGCAACCCAATACTTTTGGCATGTTTACTGTTCATCTGCAACTTAGGGAAGGTTCTTTGCCTTATTTCAATCACAATAAGCTTGTCTTCACTGAACCGGACTGCTGGAATATGGCGGTTGGTAAGGAACATGTCGTAAAGGGAATAATGGTCAGTGCAAGAATTCCTAAGGACGGCGTCGATGTTACCAATATCGACATTCTTACTCCAATGCAATGGGAAGCCGTTGCCGAATTTGAGGACAGTAAACTCTTCCATCGGCCAGACTCTTACAATAGAATGAAGTTAGAGGTTCAACGCCAGTGCATTACTTTGGCAGAAACCGTTATCCCCAATCTAAGCGCTATGGTTGTCAATACATGGAGCAGTACACCCCTTACATACCGTGACTACAATCTTACCCCTGAAGGTAGTGCGTTCGGATTCCGTAAGGATTACACTAACCCGATGATGACCATTGTTTCGCCAAAGACACAGATACCAAATCTTTTTATGACAGGACAAAGCCTTATGTTGCATGGTCTGCATGGAGTTACCATGACAGCAATGTATACATGTCAGGAAATCAAAAAGTGTATTATTCCAGAATAACTAAGAACGATATGATAAAGCGTAAAATCCTATTCATTATTTCATTGTTTGTTCTTATACCTTTGCACGCACAGTACCTTACTGGTAAGGTTATCGCGGATGATGACGGCATGCCATTGGTAGGTGCTACTGTATGGTATGAATCTAATCCTGCATCAAAGGTTCGTGTAGGAGAAGATGGACAATACAGAATCCGTTTCCGTAAGGGTACGCTTATTTTCCACTGTTTCGGATTTAATGACTATAAGGTAGAGGTCACCCGAAACAATCAAGTAAATGTAAGGATGAAACCAACATCGTTGGAAATGTCTGAGGTTGTAATCAAGGCTGAGAAGAAGAAATACAGCCGTAAGAACAACCCTGCAGTCCTGCTTATGGAGAAGGTTATAGCTGCCAAGAAATCACGTGACATGCGTACCAACGATTATGTTACGTTTGAGAAGTATGCACGAACGATGCTTGCTTTGAACGAGTTTTCTGCAGAAACTTTGGAGGAAAATGATAATCTTAAGACCAAATCGTTCCTGAAGAATTATGCAGAGGTTTTTCCTGAAACCGGCAAGACTATAGTTCCCATTTCTATAGAAGAAAAAAAATCTACCGAACTTTATCGCAAGAGTGATGACAAGAGTAAGAGTATTGTACATGGACATCATGCAGAGAGTCTTTTGGACGTATTGGCAGCAGGCGAGTTCATAGAGACAAAGTTCAAGAACAATCTTAAGGATGTTGATATATATAAGGATGAAATGGTTCTGCTGGAACACAACTTCATCAGTCCTATTGGAGGTAATTCGGCAATACGCTTCTATCACTATGCCCTTGGTGATACAGTAGACCTTGATGGAGAACGATGCATTAAGGTTGCGTTCTCTCCTGCTAACCCTCAGGATTTCGGATTCAGTGGTTATCTGTATATAATGGCAGACAGTACTTATCGTGTGCGTCGTGCCAAATTTGGAGTTCCGGTGGCCAGTGGTATAAATTTCGTTCAGGCCATGGATGTTGACCAGGAATATGTATCCTTGGCAAGCGGAGAGCAGATATGCAGCAAGAACAGGATGATGTTGCAATTGAAGTTGACATCATATTTGAGTAAGATTCTCGTAGACTATAACGTCCAATACAGCGACTGGTCCTTTGATCCTATTCCTGATTCAGAAATAGAGTTTATGGGTGAGGAACGTTACGAAAAGGATGCGAAAAACCGTGACAATAATTACTGGGTTCAATCGCGTCCCGATACATTAAGTTATGCCCAGGCTAATGTGGCAGAAATGAAACGGCGTTTTGTTGACCGCCCCGCAGTCAAGGCAATAATCTATGGTATGCGAGTGATTTTGGATAACTATCTGGAAACAAGTACGGATCCCAACAAACCCAGCAAGGTTCTTATCGGACCTTTCTTCTCCATGCTTGGTTCCAATTGGGCAGAGGGTTTCCATCTTCGTTTAGGTGCGCAGACCACAGGTGCTTTCAACAAGCACTGGTTTATGTCGGGTTGGGTGAAATATGGTTTCAAGGACCGTCGACCCAAAGGTTTCTTTGAACTGACATACTCTTTTAATGAAAAAGAGAAGGAGGTTATAGCATATCCTATCCGTACATTGTCTCTGTCATACGCAAATGACATCCAGAGTCCTGCAGATAAATACCTGCAGTTCGACAAAGACAATGCTTTTATGGCTATCGCATGGACTACAAACAGGTTCCAGTCATACTATGAGCGTTTCAAACTGAAATACGATTGGGAGTTCAATAATGGACTTCGCATTAATGCAGCCTTTGTTCGTGAAACCAATAAGGGAACCGGTGATTTGTATTTCAATACTGTTCGTGAGTGGGACGAGGCCGAAGAGATACAGGCTGATGTACTGAAGAATACCAATGCTTATGTGCCGTTGAATGAAGTTCTTCAGTCCAATAAAGTATGTTATACCGAATTCCAGATAGGCGCCGAATTCCAGCCCGGTGTGAAGTATCTGAATACCAAGACCAAGAGATACCTTGCTAACCGTGAGGCTCCAATTTATGGCATACAGCATACCGTCGGTATAAAAGGTTTCTTGGGCTGTAACTATAATTACAATTACACCGAGTTCACGCTGAAGAAACGTTTTTGGCTTAAATCATGGGGTAGTATAGATGCATTCCATTGTGCGGCTTTCCAGTGGAATACTGTTCCATATCAGCTGTTGTGTATTCCCCGTACTAACCTAAGTTATGTCAGAAGCGACAATACGTTCTCTCTGCTACGCAATTTGGAATTCCTGAACGACCGTACGTTCACTATGATGTATCGTTGGGATTTGAACGGAAAACTGCTTAATCGTATTCCACTTATCAAAAAGTTAAAGTGGCGTGAATGTATCGGTTTCAATATGATGTGGGGTTATCTGACAGACAAGAATAATCCTAATAGGTTCTATGATACTTCGCGTTATCCGGATGCTGCAAGTAAGATGGCAGATCCTGGTTATGATTTCCTGTATAAGATGCCAGGCGAATGGGTTACTAAAAATGGAATTGCTGAGTATGTTCCCCTTAGTCGAGGAGAAAAGCCATGGGAACCTGTAATGAATAGTTGGTTGCCATATGTCGAGGTGAATGTAGGTCTGCACAATATCTGGAAGTTCTTCAGTGTGGATTATTATCATCGTTTGACATATAATCGTCCTGGAACACAGACTTGGGGTCTGCGTTTCGCTTTCCAAGCGTCATTCTAATGTAAACTTTATTATAATAGACAATATGAAATATGCACTTGTAACAGGTGGCAGCCGTGGTATCGGACGTGCCGTATGTGTTAAATTGGCCCAGATGGGGTATAATGTACTCATTAACTATGCTGGCAATACCGCGGCAGCAGACGAGACCTTGCGTCTTGTCCGCGATGCAGGAACAGATGGAGAACTTATGAAGTTTGATGTGAGCAATGCAGAAGAAACCCGCATGGCCATAGAGACATGGCAGAAGGCTCACGAGGACCAGGACGAATACATAGAGGTCCTTGTTAACAATGCCGGTATTCGCAAGGACAATATTATGGGTCTTATGCCTTGCGAGGATTGGATCAGTGTACTTGGAGTAAGTCTCAATGGTTTCTACAATGTTACTCAACCGTTACTTATGCCCATGCAGTTCCATAAGTTCGGCCGTATTATTAATATGGCCAGTGTGAGCGGTATTATGGGTATGCAGGGACAGACAAACTACTCCGCCGCCAAGGGCGGTTTGATTGCCGCCACCAAGGCATTGGCAAAGGAAGTTGCCAAGAAGAATGTCACATGCAATGCTATTGCTCCCGGTTTTATCAAAACAGATATGGTGGAAGGTCTTGATGAGGCTGCTTTGAAGAAAACCATACCTGCAAATCGTTTTGGAACACCTGAGGAGGTTGCAGAATGCGTGGCTTTCCTTTGCAGCCCCCAGGCAGGATACATTACAGGCAATGTCATTTCTATAAACGGCGGCCTTTACACTTAAGTTAATCGTGCCAAAGTTATTGTTGGAATGTATGCAATGCCTTTGGAGCATTATACGGCATAGTGTTTGATGTCAATTATTATTATCTTATATATAAATTGATTATATGAAGAAGATATTTTCCTTGTTATTGCTTTCTATTTTGTGTGTTGGCATGTATGCACAAGCAGTGGATTTCCAAAAAGCGGTGAGAAAGTTCAAGGGGATGAGCAGTGTTGTAGCCGTTGCTACACGTGTTGATCATAAGGCAGCTGTTGCCAACGATGAGAAGTTTATAGGCACAATGACCATTGTTGCTCCCGATAAGATGAATATAAGTGTGGCCGACGGCAAGGAGCAATTGGATATGACTGGTGACGAATTTACTATGGTTATGCGTGGACGCGAGCACAAGACCAGTAGCAAGAAGGACAATCAGTTCGTCGCTTTTCAGGCCGTGTTGAAGGCCATTATAAATGCCGATGGCAGTAAACTGCACGAAATACCTGGTGTCACGCTTACCCAGGAGGCCGATATCATTACCATAAAGATGGACCCGTCTATTGGCGAGGACAAAAAGAAAAGGATGCTGTTCTCCTCTTTCAAGATAACGTTAGATTCCAAAAAGGGAGAGTTTCGTACTTTGCGTATGAATGGTCGTGGCAAGAATTACACAGAATATTCTTTCAGTAGCTTTGAGTTCAAGCAATAAAGTCAGTATTGGTGGAGATAACAGACATTTGCCGGGTGCCGGTCAAGTTCAGTGAAATAGATTCCATGCGTATTGTCTGGCATGGCAATTACGTGGTGTATTTCGAGGACGGTCGTGAGTCATTTGGCCGTCATTATCCTGGTATGGGTTATGATGTAATGCAGGCAACCGGTATCTATGCCCCTATCTATGACGTTCATTCCCGTCACTATGCGTCATTGCAGATGGGAGATGTTGCTGTGGTGCATACCACATTTATTCCCCGCCGTGGTGCAAGATTGGATTATAAATACAAGATATTCCGTGAGAGTGATGGTGTGCTCTGTTGCGAAGGAGAAACCACGCAATTGTTCATAGAACCCAACGGTGAGTTGATGCTTCAACTTCCGGACTTTGTGGAGGAATGGAAAACAAAGTGGCTTAAGTAACTGTTTTAACGACCTTGCTAGTGTCGTTTTTCTTTACATCTACGTTGACGATTGTCCTACAGGAATATCGTCAACGTCTTTATTTGTCCTTTGTTTATATTCTTGCTTTGAGATTTCATACTTGAATGTTACTATGGTTACGCAAGTCTGTCTGTCCAAGGTTCAATTGCTTTCAAAAAGTTGTCTTAATATGCCTTTTTATGTAGAATTACATAATCCGGTGCATGATAAAACAAGAAAAAATGGTTGTCCAGATAGTTTTTACGTTTTTTCTCTTGCTCTATACAATATAATTTGTAACTTTGTTCTACTTCTTAGTTATAAACTTATCGTAATAAAGCAAGAAGAATATGCCTGATTATTCTATTTGGATTATAGCCTCTTCAATACTGACCTCATTTTTTGCAGTACAATGGATATATTTTAAGGTACTGAAGATAGCCAAGGTTAAGAATCTCGTTGATAACCCTGATGGCAGGAAATTACAGAAGTCTCCAGTTCCTGTTGTTGGCGGAATAGCAGTCTTTTTCGGCATTGTCTTTGGTCTGCTTGCAAGTATGGCCGTTTACTATGCCATCCATCGGGATATGCCAGCATACACGGCAGGTGTTGCTGCCAACGAGTTGTTGTCGCTTATACTGGCTATGGTAGTTATGCTATATACGGGAACTATGGATGACATTTTGGGTCTTACGCCCAAAGCGCGTTTCGTTATAGAAATACTCACCATTCTGGGTATAGTTTTTGTCACTGGAGGGTGTATTGACTCTTTCCATGGACTGTGGGGGATATATGCTATATCCTGGTATTATGCTGTACCGCTAACAGTACTGACTGGTGTGGGAATAATAAATTCAGTGAACATGATAGACGGAGTCAATGGCTTGTCCTCCGGACTGTGCATGATATGTTGTCTGATCTTTGGTTTTGCTTTCCTTTCCGTTGGTGATATTGCCAATGCTGTATTGGCATTTACCATGGTTTCGTCCCTTTTTCCGTTTTTCATACATAATGTTTTCGGGGATACAAGCCGTATGTTCATCGGTGATGCAGGAACCATGTTTATGGGTATGCTAATGACCTGGTTTGTAATAAGTGCGATGCGTAGCGACACGCATTTTGCATCCTATGAAAACAGTTACAGTATTATAGCCATCGTTCTCTCCATCCTGTCTGTTCCTGTAGCCGACACCTTGCGTGTAATGACCATGCGTATATTGCACGGCAGAAGTCCGTTTAGTCCAGACAAGACTCATCTCCATCACGCATTTGTTTCTATGGGCGTAAGTCATAGTATAACGTCCCTTTCCGAGATAATGATAAACATCACTGTCGTAGCAATTTGGTACCTGTCGGCCAGATTGGGTGCTCCTTTGCATTGTCAATTGTATACTGTCATACTCTTTGCTGCCATTCTTGTGTGGGGGACTTATTATTTTCTTGAGCACGAAAAGTTTTCCAATAGCCGTATGGCTAAGTGGATGCGCAACTTCTCTCCCAAGACCCATTTGGCTTCCAAGGAATGGTGGCAACGTCTGACATATCGTCTTGATGCTCCAGAATTTAGCCTGAAGGAACGCAAGAACCTTCGTGAACGCCTGGAGCGTAAATTTCGGAACTGATTGGCAATCGGTGAGTTTGCCGGTTTCTGTCCAGTGTAGTTTATCCTCATAATAACAAATAGCGAGGCACAAGACCTTGCTGTGTGTACCTCGCTATTTGGGAGCTTGTCGCCCCGTTTGCTTGCTTTGCCCGTTTGTCGCAAAAAGATATCTCTCTTTACTCGGCAAGCATGGCATCTGCTAGAGCTTCAAGAGCAGGCTTGTCGATTTCCTTCAGTTTGCCCCAGATGGTAACGGTGGGTTCCACTATTTCGCACTGCTTCATGCTCTCTATCATATGACGCATAACTTTGGCGGCGGTTGGTGCCCATGTGCCGTTTTCCACCAAACCGAAGCGGCGACGCTGGAATGCCTTTATTTGCAGGTGGTGCAGAAAATCGTGCATGGGAGGGAATACTCCGGCATCGTAGGATGAGGCAAGGCAGACGAGCTTTGGATAGCGGAAAGCATCCTCAATTACCTCTGCCATGTCATCGCGGCTCAAGTCGCTTACCACCACCTTAGTGGCACCTTTCTGCTTTAGCACCTCTGCCAGATGGTGTGCCGCCTTGGCTGTATTGCCGTGTATGCTGGCAAATGCTACCAGGATACCATCGCTCTCTGGTTCGTAGCGGCTCCACAGGTCGTAAAGGCGGATGGCTTCTGCCATGGCTTCGCCTTGGAGCATGGGACCGTGAAGAGGCATGATGGCGTTGATTTCCAAAGTGGAGGCCTTTTTCAGTACGTTCTGCACCTGCATGCCATACTTACCGCAGATGTTGAAATAGTAGCGGCGTGCTTCGCATGCCCAGTCGTCAGTCTCGTTGCAAAGCGCACCGAACTTGCCGAAACCGTCGGCAGCAAAGAGAATCTTTTCGGTAGACTCGTATGTCATTATTACCTCGGGCCAGTGCACCATGGGGGCGGCAATGAAGTTCAGGGTGTGTGTGCCCAATGGCAAGGTGTCGCCCTCTTTGACTACCATGATGCGTTCAGCAAATGAAGCCAAATCAAAGTAGAATCCCAGCATCTTCACCGTCTGTTGTGAACATACGAGGGTTAGGGTGGGGTATTCCTGCATGGTCTTGCCTATGATGGCAGAGTGGTCGGGTTCCATGTGCTGGCATACAAGATAGTCGGGCGTGCGTCCGTCCATGGCGGCAACGAGGTTGGAAGTCCACTCCTTTTCCTTGCGACCGTCGGCGGTGTCCATGATGGCCACTTTTTCGTCCAGAATTACCCAACTGTTGTAACTCATGCCCTCCGGTACTACGTACTGGCTTTCGAAAAGGTCGATGTCCAGGTCGTCCACACCGATGTAGCGTATGCTTGAAGAATATTCGTTAGTCATATAATATTTAAATGATTATATTTTCAATTGGACAAAATTATTCAATTTAGGTCAATTGACCAAGGGAAGAAAGAAAAAAGTTCCCATCAACTGCTAATTTGCATTGCTTTAGGGAACTTGTGGGGGATGCCAGTATTCGGACAAAAGATGTTTGTACAGCTATTTTATCAATGTAGGTGTGGTCTTGTAAGTTAGTTTTCGTACCTGAGCAATACTATCAGCCCTTGCAATGCTGTCCTGTAACAGGGCAAACTCTATGGCCTCCAGATGGCTATGTCCGTAGACTTCTCTGTTGCCAGAGGGTTTCAACTGTCCTTTTCTTCCCATACGGCGGTATGCCTCAGGTATGTTACGTGGACCGATGTATATCTCTTTGTTCAGTGGCCGGTCAGTGTCTGTTGTCCTGTGGGAGAATAGCCAGTCGTAGGTCTCGTACATGTAGAACAGTCGGCATGGCTGGCTATGGTTATAGCCCTTCAGACGGGAGTAAATGAGACGTTGGGGGATGGAGTCGCGTCGCATAGCAGCAACTACTCGATCGCTGCAATTTACGGGAACTGCCACATCGGCCGTGCCGTGCAGAATCCATAGGGGGACTTGGTTCAGATTACTTATTGTCTTGCTTGTCGCTCCTCCGCAGATAGACATGGATGCGGCAATGCGGTCTGGGTAGGCGGCAGGTAGGTCCAGAGCACCATATCCGCCCAGGCTCATGCCCAGCACGTAGATTCGTGTGGTGTCTATGCCAGGATGTGTGCGTGATGCCCATTCGGCCAGTTTCATCAGTTTGTCTGGGTCCCATGCCCCACCAGGATTCTGAGGTGCAAGAACGTAGGCGTCAATCTCTAAACCTCTGTCCATGGCATCCAGTGTACCATAATTGAGGACCTGCTTCAGATTATTTCCGCATAGGCTTGCACCATGCAGGAAGATGACAAGCGGTTTCAGTTTCTCTATCCGTTTTGCCTCCTCCCTTTCCTTCCAATGTTTCCATTCCACAGGTTTGGCATGGAAGAGTTGTTCCAGTTCCATTCGTTTCCGCAATTCTATGTCATCAGGGAGTAGTGGAACAAGGGTTGGTGGAGGAGGTTCTGGCGAATAGAACCAGAAATGATATCCTTCTGATGCCAGATTCTTGTACGCATGAAGCTGTTGCCCTAATCCGTTGATTGGGAGGCACGTAATCAGACATAGTGCTACAAGTATGCGCATTATGTAGAAGTATTGGTGTTTTCTGGTGTTTGTCATTACTAGTTTGCAATGTATACGGCCTTATATTATATATAAGGTATAATCAGGTTATCTAGGCAGATTGAACCTCAGACCAGCATACAGCATCCATCCGTCTATGGGTCCCCATGTCATGGTGGGGTCGAAATCGTTACCCCAAGGCTGGTCGGCTGCTATGATGGGGTTCTTCTGTGTGAAGTTGGTGAGATTCTCTCCACCTACATATAACGAGAAATTCTTGCGGATATTGTATGTTACCTGTGCATTGAGTTGGGGGAATGCCTTGTAGTCCTTCTCCCACGACATGGTTCCGTCCGCCTTCTTGTAGGGGTCTGGCATGCGTCCTGGACCGTTCAAGGCTATGGTTGCATCGAACTGGAACTTCTCCTTCGGAGTTTTGTATTGCAGAGAACATAGTGCCTTGTAGCGCGATGTCAAGGGACGTTCACGCAAGGATTTGTTACCTAAGGCATCAACGTAGGTAGTCTTGGAGTCAGTGTAACGATAAGCCAGTGTGGCATTGAAGCCCTTGAAGAAGGGGTAACTTGCCTCCAGTTGGAATACATGCGAACGGCTTTTGCCATCCAGTTGGTAGATGTACACGGCATGAGGGTCGCGGTCCATGTCTATGACCGCTTGCTTCTGGAAGTCGGTGTAGTAGTACTCGGCGGTGAAGTTAAGTTCCTTGCCGAACACGGTGGGATTGAGCATCACGGATGCACCCACATTCCAGTTTTCCTCGCGTTGTGTCTCGCTGTCCATGTGCACTCGTCTTGAACTTGACAACAGGTAGTTGTTCTCGTCCAGGGTGAAGGAGGTCCTGTATCCCTTGCCGGCAGATGCGCGTATGTTCACCCATTCCGTTGGTGTCCATCTCAGGTGTATTCGTGGGGTGGCAAAGGTGCCCCACAGGTTGCTGTAGTCAACACGTATGCCCGGTTGTACGAGGAACTTGGCTTCGTGACCGTGGTCGTCAAAAATGGTGAAAGTGTATTGTGCATATCCGCCTCCGGTTATCTCGTGGCACGAGGGGTGCAGCATGGACAGATCAAATGTATTTTGTAAATGATCGTTGGGTTGGCGCTTGTATCCGTCGTAGTTCATGGAAAGGCCCACGGAAAGTTTGTGGCTCTGTGTCCATTGTCCTTCGTATATCAACGATGCATATGCTGTACTTTGGTCAACATCGTAGTGTTTCTGTCCGAAGTAGTTGTTCTGGCAATGGTAGGAACCAGAGAGTATAAGCGCCAGGCTGCTCTCTCTGGAATCGTTCCACATGAATCCGTTCTTCATGAATCCCTCTACGCGGTTGGTCTCCAGATTAATCAGGTATGGGTTCTGTACCTTTGCTTCCAACTGGCCGCTATGCCTGTTCTCGTTCAGGTAGCGTGCTCCTATCTGGAACTCGTAGGTATCTGACAGGAATGTCCAGCGGTTCATCACGTTCACCTGCTCTGCCTTGGGCATGTCCTGGAAACCGTCCTTGTTTTCGTCGTGAGAAGTCAGGTCCTTGTCGTAGTGTACCAATATTGTAGTGCCCCAGCGAGGGTCTTTCATCTTGAACGTGGCATCGGCATTGCCTTCAATTCGCCCCTTGCTGTTGCCGTACAGGTTCAGGTTTATCCAGTCGGCCTCAAGCATCTGAGGCTTGCGGTATTCGATGTTTATCTGTCCGGTCATGGCTTCGTAGCCCTGCTTGACGCTGGTTATGCCCTTGCTTACCTGTATTGACTGCATCCAAGGACCTGGCACATAGCCAAGTCCGAAAGGTGCTGCCACGGTGCGGAAGTTGGGGATGTTCTCGGTGAGCATCTGCACGTATGTGCCGCTCAATCCCAGCAACTTGATTTGCTTTGCGCCGGTGGAGGCATCGGTGTAGTTCACGTCCACGGCTGCCGTGCTAACGAAACTTTCGCCCAGGTTGCAGCATGCCGCATGCTTCAGGCCTGCGGCTGTAATCAGCTCGCTGTTCTCTGCCGTATGCCACATTTTCAGGCTTGTCTGCTTGCGTCCTATGATCTCTGTCTCGTGCATTTCGGTTGAAACCTCTCGCAGGCGTATGATTAGAAACTTGGCACTATGTGTGCATGTGGTATCGTTTTGAAACCCCATCATGCTGGTTACTATCTCGTGCATATGGCCATTCTTTTTTAGACGGAACTTGCCGTTGATGTCTGTGGTGGTTGCTACGTTTGTCCCTTCCCAGCGTACGGTGGCACCTACAAGTGGCTCACCATGCTCGTCAACGACTTTGCCTTCTGCCTGTGCCATGGCAACGAGTGCAATCATTCCAATAGCCAGCATACATACTGTTCTTTTCATGTGCATATATAAAATAATGTGTTCTTTTTATATTATCGGCGACAAAAGTATGCAAATCTTTTTGCAAGTGAAAAGCAAAAGGCAAATCTGGTTGCGCCGATGGAGGTTGCAACGGCTCTTTGTGACGAGGATTTTTCGCATCGTGATACGATGGCCTTCGGAACACGTTGCGATCTTCTTCGCTTCGTGATGCGATGCTTGTTGCAACGCATTTTATTGTAAAGGTGTAACGCTTTTCACGCTCTGGTGGTTTGCCATAGGGGGCATATTTGGATGTTAATGGGAAAAAAGACGTGGTTTTGTTTCCTCCATCAAGAAAAAAGTACTACCTTTGTAACCGATAAATAGGAACGCTCCATGTTCAAACGAAAGAACAAGCAAATAGCCGACCTCTTGCCAGAGGTTAGAGAATAGCACAGGACAAGCCATTCTATCCGGTGATAAAACGCCGGTCAGAGT
Source organism: Bacteroidaceae bacterium (assembly GCA_017628845.1). Lineage (GTDB taxonomy): Bacteria > Bacteroidota > Bacteroidia > Bacteroidales > Bacteroidaceae > Physcousia. The sequence goes on along the minus strand of JAGBYI010000025.1, from coordinate 18,409 downwards.
GGCTTTTCTTTTAGAATCCGTAGTTTTAGGGCATGGATATTGCAGAGACAGAAAAGAAATAATACAACATACAACGATGAAAAAGCAACTCAAGAAAGTTCTCGTATTGGGAAGTGGCGCTTTGAAGATTGGTCAGGCCGGCGAGTTTGACTATAGTGGTTCACAGGCATTGAAGGCTCTGCGCGAGGAGGGCATCTACTCAGTGCTTATTAACCCCAACGTGGCTACCATCCAGACAAGCGAAGGCATTGCCGACAAGGTTTACTTCCAGCCCGTTGATGCACACTTCGTAACCGAGGTTATCAAGAAGGAGCGCCCCGACGGCATCCTGTTGGCATTCGGCGGACAGACAGCCCTGAACTGCGGTACCGAACTCTACCTCAACGGCACTCTCAAGGAGTACGGCGTGGAGGTTCTTGGCACCAGCGTGGAGGCCATCATGAACACCGAGGACCGCGACCTTTTTGTTAAGGAGCTGAACAAGATAAACATGAAGTCTCCCGTTAGCCAGGCATGCAACAACATCGAGGATGCCATTGCCACAGCTCGTCGCATTGGTTATCCCGTGATGATCCGTAGTGCCTATGCCCTTGGTGGTTTGGGTAGCGGTGTCTGCAAGGACGAGGAGATGTTCAAGGAGATTGCCGAGAGTGCATTCACCTTCGCTCCCCAGGTGCTCGTAGAGGAGAGCCTGAAGGGCTGGAAGGAGATAGAGTTCGAGGTTATCCGCGATGCTAACGACCACTGCTTCACCGTGGCAGGCATGGAGAACTTCGATCCCCTGGGCATCCACACCGGCGAGAGCATCGTTGTGGCATCAACCTGCACCCTGCGCGAGGATCAGGTTGCCATGCTTCAGGACATTGCTGTCAAGTGTGTGCGCCATCTCAACATCGTGGGCGAGTGTAACATCCAGTACGCATTCAATGCCGAGACAAACGACTATCGTATCATCGAGATCAATGCCCGCTTGAGCCGCTCTTCTGCTCTTGCTTCAAAGGCCACCGGTTATCCCTTGGCTTTCGTTGCCGCCAAGATTGCCCTGGGTTACACCCTTGACCAGATTGGCGAGATGGGCACCACAAACAGCGCATACGTTGCTCCCCAGTTGGATTACATTATTGCCAAGATACCCCGTTGGGACCTCACCAAGTTTGCTGGTGTCAGCCGTAAGATTGGTTCCAGCATGAAGTCCGTTGGCGAGATCATGAGCATCGGCCGCTCCTTCGAGGAAATTATCCAGAAGGGTCTCCGCATGATTGGTCAGGGCATGCATGGTTTCGTTTGCAATGACAATATACATTTCGATGACCTCGACGAGGAACTTGCCAATCCCACCGACATGCGCATCTTCGCCATAGCACAGGCATTGGAGGATGGTTACACCGTGGAGCGCATTGAGGAACTCACCAAGATTGATCCCTGGTTCCTGTCACGTCTGAAGAACATCGTTGACATGAAGCACAACCTGCAGAAGTATAACTCTGTTGAGGAGGTTCCTGTTGACGAGCTCCGCAAGGCAAAGGCCATGGGCTTCAGCGATTTCCAGATAGCACGCTGCGTGTTCAAGGGCAGCGAGGGAGGCATGGAGCGTCAGGTGCTCAAGGTGCGCGACTTCCGTAAGAAGGTTGGCATTCTGCCTGCCGTAAAGCGCATCCCCACCGTGGCAAGCGAGCATCCCGACCTCACCAACTACCTCTACATGACCTACGCTTGTGAGGGCTATGATGTAAACTACTACAAGAACTCAAAGAGTGTAATCGTCCTTGGTTCAGGTGCTTACCGCATCGGTTCCAGCGTAGAGTTCGACTGGTGCTCTGTCAATGCCATACAGACAGCACGCAAGCTCGGCTACAAGAGCATAATGATAAACTACAACCCCGAGACCGTATCCACCGACTATGACATGTGCGACCGCCTCTACTTCGACGAGTTGAGTTTTGAGCGCGTACTGGATGTCATCGACCTGGAAAGCCCCAGCGGTGTTATTGTCAGCGTGGGCGGACAGATTCCCAACAACCTGGCCATGAAACTCTTCCGTCAAGCAGTTCCTGTTCTGGGCACCAACCCCGTCAGCATTGACCGTGCCGAGAACCGTGGCAAGTTCAGCGCCATGCTCGACCAGCTTGGCATCGACCAGCCACGTTGGAGCGCACTCACCAGCATGGACGACGTTAAGAAGTTCATCGACGAGGTAGGTTACCCCGTGCTCGTCCGTCCCTCTTACGTCCTCTCTGGTGCTGCCATGAACGTCTGCCACAACGACGAGGAACTGGAGCGCTTCCTTGCCGAGGCCGCCCAGGTGAGCAAGGAATTCCCTGTGGTTATCTCTGAGTTCATGACCGAGACCAACGAGATAGAGTTCGACGGTGTTGCACAGAACGGCGAGATTGTAGAGTACGCTATCTCCGAGCACGTTGAGTTCGCCGGTGTACATAGCGGTGACGCCACCATGTGCTTCCCTGCCCAGCAGATTTCATTTGCCACCACACGTCAGATCAAGCGCATCTCACGTGCCATTGCCAAGGAACTGAACATCTCTGGTCCCTTCAATATCCAGTATCTTGCTAAGGGTCGCGACGTGAAGGTTATCGAGTGTAACCTCCGTGCCAGCCGTTCGTTCCCCTTCGTCAGCAAGGTGCTCAAGCGCAACTTCATCGAGACCGCTACACGCATCATGCTCGACGCACCCTACCGCAAGCCCGATAGCAGCGTCTTCGACATCGACCGCATCGGTGTGAAGGCTAGCCAGTTCTCCTTCAACCGTCTTGCTCCTGCCGACCCAATCCTGGGCGTGGACATGAGTTCTACCGGTGAGGTAGGTTGCCTGGGCGACAGCTTCGAGGAGGCTCTGCTCAATGCCATGATTTCCACCGGCTACAAGATTCCTTCTAAGGACAAGGGCGTTATGCTCTCCAGCGGTGGCACCAAGGAGAAGGCTTCTCTGCTCGACGCCGCACAGGCTCTCTGCAAGGCTGGCTACACTATCTATGCCACCGAGGGTACTGCACGTTTCCTCAACGAGAACAATGCCAAGGCCATCCCCGTATGCTATCCCGACGAGGTGGGTACAAAGACCGACATGCTCAACATAATGGACTTGATTGCCCAGCATAAGTTCGACCTCATCGTCAACGTGCCCAAGGACCATACCAAGCGCGAGAAGACCAACGGCTATCGTATCCGTCGTGGTGCCATCGACCACAACATCCCCCTCATCACCAACGCCCGTCTGGCAAGTGCCTTCATCGAGGCATTCTGCCGTCTGCCTCTGGCTGACATACAGACAAAGGCTTGGCAGGAGTATGAGTAAGCCGGAAATAAACAATCATCAATAGAATAGAATGCCCGGTAATGCCGGGCATTCTGTGTTCTTAAAGACTATAAGGTTTATATAATATTTTACCATACCAATTGGGAAGGTCTGCATTTGTGGGCTATGTGCACAGCATGCACACACCTGTCAATAAGCACCTGTGGACAACCAGCATGACCCTTATATCTGGAGGCTGGTGCTGGGCACTGATGGCCCTGTTCTACTGGCTTGTGGATGTGAAGGGGTGGAGTAGGGGACTTGGTTGGCTCAAGATTTATGGCACAAACTCCATTGTGGCATATATGCTTGGCGAGGTGGTCAACTTCCGCAGCATAGTACAATCACTCAGTTATGGCCTACAGCCCTATCTCGGCGACTGGTACAACGTGTGGCTTGCCTTTGGCAATTACCTGATTATATTCCTTATCCTCAGGGCGATGTACAAGGCCCGTGTGTTTGTAAAAATCTAAATAAAAAGGCAATGAAGAAGATACTGATATCCTGTTTGATATGCATCTGCCTGTTGGTGGTGTTGCTGGCGGCTGCATCGTTCTATATGGTGGATTATGCCCTGGCACGCAGGCACACCACGTGGACGGAGGAGAAAGCCTGGCAGAGGGTGGAGGAATACTATCCCTGGACAATGGAGTGGATGGATTCCATTCGTGCCAACGGGGTGTTGAAGGATACCTTCATTGTGGCTGAGGATGGCCGCAGGCTGCATGGCTACTATCTGCCTCGTCATCCCAAGCATGATACCGTTAGCGTTGCTCGCACCGCACTGTTGATACATGGCTATCGCAATTGTGCCATTGATATGATGCACTTGGGTTATATGTACCACCACTCCATGGGTTGCAACATCGTGTTACCCGACCTCCATGCGCATGGCCAGAGCGATGGCGAGAGCATACAGATGGGGTGGAAAGACCGCCTTGATGCCTTGCGATGGTGCAAGCTGGCAGACACACTCTTCCATACACCTATGGTGGTGCACGGCATATCCATGGGTGCTGCTACCACTATGATGCTTTCGGGCGAAGAGAACCTGCCCACGAACATAACACACTTCGTAGAGGATTGTGGTTACACCAGTGCATGGGACGAGTTCCGGGGTGAACTTTCCAGCCAGTTCTCGCTTCCTGCCTTCCCATTGCTGCACCTTACATCCCTGCTTTGCGACGCCATGTATGGATGGAACTTTACCGAGGCAAGTGCCCTCAGGCAAGTGGCAAAGTGCCCCAGACCCATGCTCTTCATCCATGGCGATGCCGACGATTTCGTACCCACATGGATGGTGCACCCTCTGCACGAGGCCCATCAAGGGCAGAAGCAGCTCTGGCTCACCGAGGGAGTGGACCATGCCCATTCTTATCGCTATTATCCCGACGAGTACACCGGGATGGTGAGGCAGTTTCTGCTTCCATGAGTCCCTCTGCAGAATCTGCACAGACGTGAAAAATGCCATCCAGCTTTCGTCCGCTACGAAAAAGCCCCTCATCCAGTTTTGGAACGAGGGGTTTTATTCTTGAACCCAAAATCGATTGAAGTCTGTCACTTATTTTCCCTTCTTAGCCGAGAGGGCAAGCAGTACGCCCAGGGCTATGCCTAAGAGGGCGGCAAAGAGCACGCGTTGTTCAGATGGGAGCAGAAAGGTGACGGTGTGTGCAGGGTACCAGAAGAAGGGGATGGTCTTCTTGAACACGAAACCCCATTGTGCCTCCCAGTTTATGCCGGCAAAGCGTTGTGCCATGGGTATGGGTGTGACAAGCGCTCTGATGCTTCCGCCATTGGCGGCGATGTGTGCATCGGTGATCTTGTGCAGGGTCATGAACACAGGTGCAAAGATAGTATTCATTGCTACGGACACGGCAAGGGCTACCCAAAGTTTGTCTATGGAGAAGGACTCTGCCGTAAAACTTTCCACCGCACTGGTCATGCCCATGTATTCCATGAACATTGGCGTTCCCTTGGAGAAGATTATCATGGCCATGTTTATTCCCATGCCCAGCACTCCCCATACCATCATGCGAGGCATCACACCGAAGGTAGGTGTAACGTACCGGCCAGTGGAAATCCTGCATCCCAGCATCTCGCCCATGGTGGAAAGGATGGCGAACTTCAGGAAACTCATCACCATGCCGTGTGCGGCATTGAAAGCCTTGTACCACTCGTAGAGAGGTGTACACAGGGCAAAGGGCAGGAATATGGCCAACATTGCCAGCGCAAAGTATATGTCTGTTCTTTTCATATTGTGTTTATGTGTGATTATATAATTCTGTCGCAAATGTACGACATTATTCTGTAAATACAATGCGCTAGGGGGGGGAGATAAATAATCCGGCAACCGTAGCGTTATGCCAATGGTTGCCGGATTTCTGAATATTTGAAACCTAATTATTATTTCTTAGCCTTCTTGTCTGTTCTGGTCAGTATGAAGTCGGTGGCGGAAACCCAGTCACATTCTGGGTTATCATTCGTAATGGCAGGGTCGGTGGTTATGCCGTATGTAATGGTTTCACCCTTTTTCACCTTTATGCCCTCTATGCTCAGTAGTGCCCATCCGAAACCTTCTCCACCATTGGCCATGGCCAGAAGATTGCGTATGCTGTCGTTGGCAAAGTGAGTATAGATGTTCTTTACTCCTGATAAGGTGCCGTTGCCGCACGCCCATTTCCAAAGGTTGCCCCCCTTGTTGTCGTATGCAGGGATGTATTGCATGTTCTCCGTGTCGCCCACGTTAGCAAAGAGGTATGCTCCGTCACCCTCAGCCCTTACCAGTGCCGAAAGGGTGTATGTGCCAGGAGCAACGGTGTCTGTCTTCTCGGCCGTGAATATCAGTTCATCATAATCGCATGCATCCAGATAGCGCTTTTCTTTATCGCCGGTGGGGTAGTCACCTGCCCATGTGCAACGGTTGCAGGTGTTGGTAATGATGGTAAATCCTGTTTCGTCCAGATACGGTATGTCCAGATGTGGCTGTGGCTTGAAGGTGGGAATGGGGGTGCGCATCCTTCTGTTTCTCCACTCGTCATTGTTAATCTGTTTGGCCACCTCAAAGCCTTTGGTTATCGAACGCGAGATGGAGAACACACCCCAAATCAGACAACCCAGCATCAGCAGGGCAATGAGGGTCTTCAGCCAACCTGCCATGGGTTTGCCGGAACCGAAAATCCACCTCAGCAACAGGACGAACAATACGGCCAGGATAATCAGTATGCACACTACGCCAGAGGTGAACAAGGTGCCGGTAGATTCTGTTATAGCGCTCATGAAACGTGCTTCTGTCTGTGAAAGGATCATGCTGCCCATACCTCCGATTATACCGAACCATCCGGTAATCAGTGCAATTACTGCCAGTATGAATACGCCCAGAGGACCGAGGATAAGCAGGGCGAACAGCACCTTCAGACAACCCGAACCGTTGTTGCGGTTGCACGATGCCCCCTGATTCGTCTGTGTGCTATGATCCTGGATGATTTGTTCGTTAATATTGTTAGGAGTCAGTTTCTTGCCCTTCATCAGCAGTTTGTCCTCCGGAGTGCGTGCCAGGGGTATGATGAGCCACAGAATCAGGTAGGTGAGCAGGCCCACTCCCTCCACAAAGAAGAGTGCCAGCAGGAGCAGGCGCCACAGGATGGGGTCGCCGAAACCTATGTAGTTGGCCACGCCCGAGCACACACCGCCCAGCAGCATGTTGTCGGGGTCGCGGAACAGGCGGCGGTTCTTGAAGTGATGGCGTATGCGCTCCCACATGGATGCCGTGCTGGGGTCGAAGTTGTCCTCTTCGGTGTATGTGTTACCGCTTTCTACGCTCTGCCCTGCATTTTCCGTGTTTCGTTCTCCGCTTTCCGTTTCCTCCTCTCCGGCAATCTCCTCGGCATTGCCTATCTTGCCTATGATTTCCTTTATTATTTCTATGCTGATGGCATCTATGCCCTGTTCCTTCTTCTCCCATAGGAGTTCTGCCACACGGTGTTCTATGTCGTCAGCTATTTCTTCGCCACCGTCCTTGGTGCCGAAGTAGCGCTTCATGCTCTGCAGATAGTTGTCCAGCAGTTGATATGCATCCTCGTCTATATTATATAAGGTGCCGAACAGGTTTATGGTAATGTTCTTTTTCATAGTAGTATGTTTTACATGTTTTCCGTTTTCAGTTTTAATCCCGCTTTGCGGTCTTTAATCTGCTCACGCTCGGCAAAAGCAAAGTGAACTTTGATTTTGCTCTCGCTTACTCGCAGTTTTCCGTTTTCAGTTTATTTACAGTGCCGGCCAGTTCGTTCCAACTCTGGTTCAATTGGTTTAGAGCCTCTTCGCCGTCCATCGTCAGGGAATAGTACTTTCTGGGCGGTCCTTGTGTGCTCTCTTGCCATTCGTACTTCAGGATCTTGTCCTTTAGCAAGCGGTTCAGCAGAGGATACAATGTGCCTTCCACCACTATCATATCCGCATACTTCAGTTGCGATATGATGTCGTTGGCATAGCACGACCTGTTCCTCAGCAGCAGCATGATGCAGTATTCCAGCATGCCTTTGCGCATTTGTGCCTTGGTGTTTTCTACATTCATACGTTCTTTGTTTTAGGTATAAACGTCGGTTAATTTCTTTTCTCGATGCAAAGGTATGCATAATATTGGTACTATGCAATACAAGGTACTATAATTAACATATATTTAACACATGTTTCCTTGTCCATGAAAACAGAAACCCTTATCTTTGCATTATGAAGATTGGGCATGAGTGCCAAGAAGTTAGTGTTCTTTTCCAGCACATGCCATATTGTTTTATATATAAAGTATACACAGAGATTATGGAATACTTGTGGTTCACTTTGGCTATAGTCAGTGCTCTGGTCGGGTTGATAGGAGCCTTGTTGCCCATGTTGCCGGGTCCTCCGGTCAGTTATGTCGCATTGTGGATGCTGTATTTGTATGACAAGGATAGTGTCTCGTCTACAACACTATGGGTGATGGGCGTACTGATGTTGGTGCTAACCATTGTTGATTATCTTGCTCCCGTCTGGCTGACTAAAATAGGTGGAGGTTCCAAGCATGCTATGCGAGGTGCTACGGCAGGTCTGCTCGTGGGAATGTTCTGTGGACCTGTGGGAATGATAGTCGGTCCCTTCGTCGGGGCTTTGCTTGGCGAACTTATTGCCAAGACACCCATTCGTAAGGCCTTGAATATTGCCTTGTACTCTTTCCTTGCTTTTATTCTCACCACAGGACTAAAATTCTTTTATGGCATTGCTGTTGTGTGTATGCTGGTGGTGGAACTTTGGTGGTAGTATCTGCTTTAGTATCTGCGCCCCTAATGGAGCATAGATTGACAATAAGGCAATTCTCTGGTGAACTCGTTCGCTTTAATAGTAAAAAATAAGAAACATCCCTGCTCCTCGATAGGGGGGCAGGGATGCTGTGTGTTATGTGTGTCTGTAATAGCGGACGGGCTTAGCAGAGCTTGCGAGAGCCGTCGCCGATGACAACGTCGATAACGATGGGAGCCTTGCCGTACTTGGCGGCGAACTTCTCCTTAACAACCTTCACGAAGTTGTCGTACAGCTCGTCGGCAACCAGGTTGATGGTGCAGCCACCGAAACCGCCACCCATGATGCGGCTGCCGGTAACGCCTGCCTCCTTGGCAATGTCGTTCAGGAAGTCCAACTCCTCGCAGGATACCTCGTACTCCTGGCTCAGGCCATAGTGGGTCTCGTACATCTTCTGACCTACGGTCTCGTAGTCGCCGCGCTCCAGAGCGTCGCAGACTGCCAGTACGCGGTCTACCTCGCCGATGACGTAGCGTGCACGCTTGTAGTCCTCTTCGCTAACCTCAGCCTTAACCTCGTCCAGCAGAGCCATGTTGGCATCGCGCAGGGTCTCAACCTCGGGGTGGTGCTTGTTGATAACGGCGGCAACGCGCTCGCAAGAGAGACGGCGCTCGTTGTAGGGGCTGCCTGCCAACTCGTGCTTAACGCAGCTGTTTACCAGAACCAGCTTGTAGCCCTCGGGGTTCCAGGGGAAGTATGCATACTCGCCGCTGCGGCAGTCCAGGCGCATCAGGCTGCCTGCCTTGCCGTGTACGCTGGCAAACTGGTCCATGATACCGCAGTTGCAGCCGATGTACTTGTGCTCGGTGCGCTGACCCACGCGTGCCAACTCCATCTTCTCGATCTTGTTGTCGCCCCACAGGTCGTTGCAAGCGAAAGCGAAAGTGCTCTCCAGGGCAGCAGAAGAACTCATGCCGGCACCCAGGGGCACATCACCAGCGAAAGCGGTGTTGAAACCCTCAACGGGAACGCCCAGAGCCATCATCTCGCGGCAAACACCGTAGATGTAGCGAGCCCAGGTAGCCTTGGGGCCTTCGGGATCGTCCAGAGAGAAGGTAACCTTGTCCTTCAGGTCGATAGAATATGCATTGACGTTGCGAGTGCCGTTGGGCTTGATCTCGGCAATCATGCCCTGCTGTACTGCACCGGGGAATACGAAACCGTTGTTGTAGTCAGTGTGCTCGCCAATCAGGTTGATACGGCCGGGAGAAGCGTAGACACTGCCTGTAGTACCATCGAAGTGCTTGATGAAGCGACTTCTTACGTCGTCAATTGTAAGTCTCATAGTTTATTTAGGTTTTATAAAGTTTGATTTTATGTAGTTGGCAAGCAACTTTTGATGTTGCCTGCCATACATTATATTATTACTCAGAACGCTTTGTCACGCGGCTGCCAACCAGGGCGTAGAACAACAGGTAAGCGGCGCAGAATGCAACTACCCAGAAGCTGGTCATGTAGTCGGTCAAGTCTGCAACCCATGCCTGAATCCACATCATTACGGCGCAACCAAATACCATGGTCATGAAAATACCAGAAGCGATAGCGGTGTACTTGCCAAGACCCTCAACAGCCATGTTGAAGATAGCGCCCCACATTACAGAGGTGCACAAACCAACCAGCAGGAATGAGAAGATACCCAGGGGGACTGGCTGCCAGATGAGCTGCAGTTTGCCCCAGTCAACACCAGGGAAGTTAACAAGCACGTCAGATGGAGCATACATACCGAAGATTACCAGTGCCAGAGTGGCGATAGATACGGTGGTAATCATTGCGCGTGCACTTACTTTAGCGCCGATAGAAGCACCTACCAGACGGCCTACGAGCATCATTGCCCAGTAAACAGCAACAATCATGCCAACGGTACCTGCGGGGATTGAGTAAGGGGCTGAAGTCAGCATCTGCTGAACAGCGTTGGGCACACCTACCTCAATACCCATATATAGGAAGATAGCCAATGCACCGAGAGCGAAGTGGCTGTGGCTCATAGCACCCTTGATAAGGTCAACACGAACAGGTGCCTGCTCGGGTTCTTCAATCTTGGTGAAGAGGATAACGATGAATGCAATCACGAAGATAGCCAGAGCAATGAAAAGAGCGGGAGTAGCGTCGGCAATCTTAGCCTTTGATGCGTCGGCAATCAGAGCACCCATCAGGATGTAGCATGCCACAGCAGCAGAAGAGTTGAATACACCGCCAATCTGGATGAGTTGGTTACCAGAGTTGCCGCCACCGCCCAGCAGGTTCAGCATGGGGTTAACCACGCAGTTCAGGATAGCCATGCAGAGACCGGCGATGAAAGCACCGATAAGATAGATGGTGAATACAAGGCCAAGGTTCTCCTGGGGGTCGAACTGACCGCTCAACCACTGGATAAGGATACCTGTACTACCTACAACCAGACCGATGAGAGCAGTCTTCTTGTAACCGAACTTGGCAATCAGCATACCAGCAGGAATACCCATGAAGAGATAGGCAAAGAAGTTACCTAAGTTGCCAATCTGTGCAAGAACGTTAGAAATCTCACCCTGGTTCTTGATGATGGTTGCCATGGGTGTACACAGGTTTGTCACAAAGGCAATCATAGCGAAGAGCGCAATCATCACGATAATAGCGCCCCATTGTTTTGTTTTTTGAGCCATTAGTTTAATTTGATTTGTTTAAGTTATTAATAAATAAATGAATATAATCAGTGTAGGCCACCCCTTCCCGTGGTGGGGAAAGAGCGGCCTTGGTGTGTATTCCTTACTTGTCGGTACCGAACTTGTAGACGGTCTTCTGCACATAAACCTCGCCAGGCTTCAACTGAGTGCTGGGGAAGTGTGCACGGTTGGGAGAGTCGGGGAAGTGCTGTGCCTCAAAGCAGAGGCCAGAGTGCTTGCCGAAGGTGGCGCCATGCTGGCCCTTGTAGCCGTCTGCCCAGTTGTCGCTATAGAACTGTACGCCGGGTTCTGTGGTCCAGCACTCCATGGTACGGCCTGTAGAGGGTTCTACCATAGAGGCAGCCAGGGTGAGTTCGCCGGGTTCGCGCTTGTTCAGCACGTAGCAGTGGTCATAGCCAGTGCCGTTCTTTATCTGCTCGTCATCGGCGGCGATGTCGCGGCCAACGGGCTTGGGAGTGCGGAAGTCAAAGGGAGTGCCCTCTACCTTGCGGATTTCGCCCGTGGGGATGCTGTTCTCGTCGATGGGAACGTAGAAGTCGGCATTGATGGTCAGGATGGTATCCAACTGTGTGGGGGTGGGAGTGCCAATACCAGTGAGAGAGAAGAAGCCGTGGCTGGTCATGTTAACTACGGTCTTCTTGTTGGTAGTGCCGCGATAGTCGATGACCAGTTCATTGTCATTGGTCAGCGAGTACTTCACGGTCATGCTAACCTCGCCGGGGAAGCCCTCCTCGTAGTATGCAAAGGTGTAGCGCAGAACCAGTTCCTGCTCGTTAATCTGCTCGGCATCCCATACACGTGCATGGCATCCGGTGGGACCGCCATGAAGGTGGTTGGGACCGTTGTTGATGGTCAGGCTGTACTCCTTGCCGTTCATGGTGAACTTGCCACGGCAGATGCGGTTGCCATATCTGCCCACAAGGGTAGAGAGGAAGGGTTCGGGGCTGCTCAGGCAATCCTGGATGCAGTCATGGCCCTGGATAACGTTGGCCATGTTGCCGTCACGGTCGGGGACCATGATGGATACCAGCGAACCGCCGTAATTGGTTATGCTTACTTCCATGCCCTGAGCATTGGTCAGAGTGTACAGGTCTGTCTCCTTGCCCTGTACCACGGCCTGAAAGTCTTCGCGCTTCAAGCCGGAAATCAACTTCTTTTCCATGGGAATTAGTGTTTAAAGTGTAGTCTTTCGTTGCAAATATACAAAATAATCCTAATTCCACCAATACTTGGCAATGGAAAAAGTTGGCGAAAGCCTGCCTATGTGGCCAAACCGTGCCCTCAGAGCGTGTTTGCCAGCAGGTCTGCCACCACAAAGGTGCTGCCGCCGATGAAAATGCTGTCCTCGGCCGTGGCATTCCTGCTTGCCTCGCTGTAGGCCTGCATTACGTTGTCATAACTCTTGCCATCGAGGCCAAACTCCCGTGCTATTTCAGCAAAATCTCCGACGGGCATGGCGCGTGCCACGCTGGCCTGGGTGAAGTAGTATCTGGCTCTCTTGGGCAGCATGGACACGACCTTCCGCACGTCCTTGTCGCCAACCATGCCGATGACGATATGCAATTTGCCGGGCGTCTCTTCCAACTGCTTGCTCAGATACTCCCAGCCGCCTACGTTGTGTCCAGTGTCGCACACCGTCAGCGGCTTGCTCTTCAGTATCTGCCATCGGCCCATCAGCCCAGTGAGTTCACACACGTTCATGAAGCCGCGGTCAATGGCAGAGTCGCTCAGGTCAAGCCTTTCCTTCAGGAATTCCAGGGCGCTGAGTATGGTGCTGGTGTTCTTCTCTTGGCAGAAGCCCTTCAGTTGGGTCTCTCTGTGTGGATGCTCCGCCTCGTCGGCAAAGCAGATGGGGGAGCGGGTCTCCAGTGCCTTTGTGGCAAACACTTCCCTGACTTCGGCATTGCCACCCGTTTCGCCCACGACCACAGGGATGCCAGGCTTGATGATGCCTGCCTTTTCCCTGGCAATGGCAGGAAGCGTGTTGCCCAGGAACTGCACGTGGTCGAAACTGATGTTGGTGATGATGCTCAGGATGGGACGTATGATGTTGGTGCAATCCAGGCGTCCGCCTAGTCCGGTCTCTATGACGGCAATGTCCACGCCGGCCTCCTCAAAGTACTTGAAGGCAAGTGCCGTGGCCAGTTCAAAGAACGAGGGGTGGAGGGGTTCGAAGAACCCGCGCTCCTCTTCCACAAAGCGCACAACCCTTTCCTCGGGTATCATCTCGCCGTTCACACGGATGCGCTCGCGGAAGTCCACAAGATGCGGGCTGGTGTACAGGCCCACCCTGTAGCCGGCACTTTGCAGAATGGCTGCCAGCGTGTGGCTGGTGCTGCCCTTGCCGTTGGTTCCGGCAACGTGTATGGTCAGGTACTTTCTGTGAGGGTGTCCGTGGTGTGCATCCAGGGCCTCTGTGTTGCTCAGTCCCTCCTTGTATGCACCAGCCCCGATGTTTTGGAACAACGGGGCTGAGGTGAACAGGTATTCTGTTGCTTCGCTATATGTCATAGTCAAAGTTTCTGTAAAATAGTGCTTTACCAGTGCTTAACTGAACAGGTTCTTGAACTTCTGGAAGAAGGAGTTCTTGGTTGTCTGCGAGGGTTTGAAACTATCGCTCTCCTTCATCTTCTCGAAGGCGGAGTGCTCCTCCTTGGTCAGTGTCTCGGGGATGTAGATGGAGATGTTCACTATCAGGTCGCCATAACCATAGCCATATCCCTGCAAAGCAGGCAGACCCTTGCCACGCAGGCGCACGGTCTTGCCGGGCTGTGTGCCGGGCTCTATCTTTATCTTCACACGGCCGTCTATGGTAGGTATCTCCACGGGTCCGCCCAGTACTGCCGTGGGCAGGTCAAGGAGCAGATTGTAGACAAGGTCGTTGTCGCGGCGGCTCAGTTCGGCATGGGGCTCAACCTCCACATATACCTGTATGTCGCCGGCATAGCCATTGTTGCGGCCAGCATTGCCCTTGCCCTGGACGGTCAGTATCATGCCGTCCTGAACACCAGCGGGTATCTGTACCTCAACGACCTCTTCGCCGCTTGTTACACCAGTGCCCGAGCAGTGCGAACACTTGTTCTTGATTACCGTGCCCTGGCCACCGCAGGTAGAGCACACGCTCTGCTGCTGCATGCGTCCGAACATGGTGTTCACCTGGCGCGTAACGTAGCCGGTGCCGTGGCATGTGCCGCAGGACTCGGTCTTGCCGTCCTGGGAACCCGAACCATGGCAATGCGTGCAGGTTACGTCCTTCTTTACCTTGAACTTCTTGGTGGCACCCTTTGCCACTTCTTCCAGCGTGAGTTTTACCTTCAGGCGAAGGTCGCTGCCCTGATGCTTCTGTGCACCACGGCTGCCTCCGCCGCCAAAGCCGCCGAAACCGCCAAAGCCGCCAAAGCCTCCGCCACCACCCATGTGGCCACCGAAGATGTCGCCAAACATGGAGAAGATGTCGTTCATGTCAAAGCCCTGGCCTCCGAAACCGCCTGCACCACCCATGCCGGCATGGCCGAACTGGTCGTAGCGTGCACGCTTGTCGGGGTCGCGGAGAACGTCGTAGGCCTCGGCAGCCTCTTTGAACTTCTCCTCGGCTTCCTTGTCGCCCGGATTGCGGTCGGGGTGGTATTTGATGGCCATTTTCTTGTAGGCCTTCTTTATCTCGTCTTCCGAAGCGCCTTTCTGTACGCCAAGCACCTCGTAGTAGTCTCTCTTTTCTGCCATGTTCTTTATTGGTTATGGAGTGGTATGTAATCCAAATATGCCTTTCTGCCTTGTAATCAGATGCCCACGACAACCTGTGCGTGGCGGATGACCTTCTCGTTCAGCTTGTAGCCCTTCAGGGTGCAGTCCACCACCTTGTTTTTCAGTTCGTCGGATGGAGCGGGGAACTGTGCAATGGCCTCGTGAACCTCCACGTCGAAGTCGGCGTCCTTGGTCTCGATGGGCTTTACGCCCTGCTTTTCCAGTATGCCAATGAACTTCTTCTGGATAAGTTCCACACCCTCCACAACGGCCTGTACGTCCTCGGCCTTGCGCATCTGCTCCAGGGCACGCTCCATATCGTCTACGACGGGCAGTATGGCGGTAATCACCTTTTCGCCGCCGTTCAGTATCAGGTCGGCCTTTTCCTTGATTACGCGCTTGCGGTAGTTGTCGAACTCTGCCACCTTGTACAGAATCTGCTTCTTCAGTTCGGCTATCTCTGCCTGAGCAGCCTCCAGAGGGTCAATTTCCACCTCGGGTGTCCCGGCGGCATCCTCTGCGCTGTTCTTGGCGGCATCCTGCTGTTCTGAAGCCTGCTGTGTCTCCTCTGTCTGGGCGGTTATGTTTTCCTCCTGCAACTGCTCTTCGCTATTGATTTTCTCTTCTGTTGCCATGCTGTCTTTTCTTTGTTTTGTTTCTGCCTCATTTATCGCACAAAACGTGCCATTGTCGGTTTTGGCACGTTTCATGTCATTTAGGCACTCTTATATTATATATAATGTGTAGTTCTGTCAGTTTTACTGGGCATACATCTTTGCCTTCATCTCCTTGATCTGGTCGTTCACGATATAGTCATCGTAGTCCATCAGCTTGTCTATGGTGCCGTTGGGAGTGAGTTCGATGATACGGTTTGCCACGGTCTGGATGAACTCGTGGTCGTGGCTGGCAAAGAGCACATTGCCCTTGTACTGCTTCAGGTTGTTGTTGAAGGCCTGGATGCTTTCCAGGTCCAGGTGGTTGGTGGGAGTGTCCAGAATCAGGCAGTTGGCGTTCTTCAGCTGCATGCGTGCTATCATACAGCGCATCTTCTCGCCACCGGAGAGCACGTTCACCTTCTTCAGCACCTCCTCGCCAGAGAAGAGCATGCGGCCCAGGAAGCCCTTGAAGTACACCTCGTTGCCCTCGCCAAACTGGCTGAGCCAATCCACAAGGTTCAGTTCAGACTGGAAGAAGTCGGTATTGTCCACGGGCAGGTATGCCGTGGTGATGGTAACGCCCCAGTTGTATGTGCCGGCCTGTGCCTGGCGGTTGCCGTTGATGATTTCAAACAGTGCGGTCATGGCACGCGGGTCGTGGCTCAGGAATACAACCTTCTCGCCCTTCTCTATGTTGAAGCTTACGTTGTCGAACAGAACGGTGCCGTCCTCCATAGTGGCCTTGAGGTCCTTGACCTCCAGAATCTGGTTGCCAGGTTCGCGCTCCATCTGGAAGATGATGCCGGGATACTTGCGGGTAGAGGGACGGATTTCGTCCACGTTGAGTTTCTCCAGCATCTTCTTGCGGCTTGTTGTCTGCTTGGACTTGGCCACGTTGGCGCTGAATCGGCGTATGAACTCTTCCAGCTCCTTCTTCTTCTCCTCGGCCTTGGCCTTCTGGTTCTGTGCCTGGCGCAGGGCCAACTGACTGGACTCGTACCAGAAACTGTAGTTGCCGGCAAACATGGTAACCTTGCCGAAGTCGATGTCCACGGTGTGTGTGCAGACGCTGTCCAGGAAGTGACGGTCGTGGCTGACAACCAGCACGGTGTGCTCAAATTCGCTCAGGTACTGCTCCAGCCATTGTACGGTCTCCAGGTCAAGGTCGTTGGTGGGCTCGTCAAGCAGCAGGTTGTCGGGATTGCCGAACAGGGCCTTTGCCAGCATCACGCGCACCTTCTCCTTACCAGAGAGTTCGCCCATCAGCTGATGGTGCAGAGCCTCCTTGATGCCCAGGCCAGAGAGCAGGCTTCCGGCATCGCTCTCGGCGGTGTAGCCGCCCATCTCGGCAAACTTGTCCTCCAGTTCAGCCACACGGATACCGTCCTCGTCGGTAAAGTCGGCCTTGCTGTACAGGGCCTCGCGCTCCTTCATCACATCCCACATGGTGGTGTGACCCATGAGCACGGTGTTCAGTACCGTTTCCTGGTCGTACTGGAAGTGGTCCTGCGAAAGTACAGAAAGACGTTCGCCGGGGCCCAGTTCCACGGTACCCTTGGTTGGTTCCAACTCGCCACTGATGGCCTTCAGCAGAGTAGACTTTCCGGCACCGTTGGCACCGATTACTCCGTAGATGTTTCCGCTTGTGAACTTCATGTTCACGTCCTTGTAAAGGACTCTCTTACCGAATTGTACGGCTATGTTGCTTAGTGTAATCATTTTCCTGTATGTATGTCAGTTATCCTTAAACAATTTTACCTTAAAAACATGGCTATATGTCCATGCTTTCCGCGTTGAAGGTCAAGGGCATCAGTGCCTCCACGCTTTCTATGCAGTGCGTGCCTTCTTCGCCATATAGCAGCACCCTGATGGGCGCACCTTGCTTGTGTTCCACCTCCAGCAGTGCCTGGCGGCACATTCCGCATGGTGCTATAGGGTCTTTTGTGAAGCGTCCGCCTGTCTGTGCCGCTATGGCTATGGAGGTTATGTTTTCTCCAGGCCTGTTGGCTCCGCACCAGAACAGTGCAGTACGTTCTGCGCAACTGCCCACGGGGTATGCTGCATTCTCCTGATTGCTACCCGTGATTATCTCTCCACTGTATAAGCGCAAGGCAGCGCCCACTTGAAAATGGCTGTAGGGAGAATAACTGGTTTCCGTTGCCTTCTTGGCCGCCTCCACCAGTTCGCGCTCCTGTGCGCTCAATTCTTCCATTCCCAGCACATTCACATGTGTACGAATCTCGTATTGCTTCATGGCATGATATGGTTTTGCTATGCAAAGGTACGAATAACTGGGAGAATAAGCAAATTTATTCTGCTATTTCCGAACAAGAATGCCTAACCTCATACGCTTATCGTACGAATGAGTCATTGTGGAATACCCCAAATGTAAGCAGTAGAAGCAAAATAAAACAGCGAGAGAGGGCAAGTCCTCAAGAGGCCTTGTGTTGGCCTATTAAAGCCTTGTTTTGGTCCTCGGGAGGACCGACCCGAAAGAACCGGGAACTCTCGCCTCGGTCCTCGGGAGGACAAGCCTTTGACGTCGGGACGTCTCGTCCAGGTCCTCAGGAGGACTGTCTTTTCCTGATTTCAGTAGACGTTTTTTTGCTTCATTAGCTGAAAAGATTTACACCTTTTCTCTATCCATACTGTTGATGTTTACGGTATCCTTGATTCCATGCTGTTGTTGTTGACACTTTCGCTCAGAT
>JAGBYI010000143.1 GCA_017628845.1 Bacteroidaceae bacterium | reverse complement strand
GCTGTATTTTGGGCGAAAAGGAAACGGTGTTCATCACTATACCCCCGTTCACGCCAATTGCCAGGTCGGAACGGTATTCTCCCACCTGTGCCGAAGCCATGACGGGAACAAGGCATAGCAGCAATATATGTAGTATGCGGTTCTTCATGTGTGCAAAATTACGAAAAAGTGAGCGAAATCCCAAAGAAACGATTAAACGAGTGCAGAAAAAGTTTACTTTTTATGCCGAGTGTGAGTTTCTAAGACCGAAGGTCAAATTTATTTGAGAATTTCCGAACCGACGAACGAAATAAGAGCAGAGGGTACTTGTACACTATGCCTTATGAGAAGGAGGAAGACGATAGTCAACGTTAGTACCTTCGAGGCGCAGCCTCAAAGTACGATTAAGCGAGAGAAATTTAGAGGCGCAGTAGCTTCCGTTTTGCCATTCAGCGTGACGCGTGACAAGCGTGACAGCAAAATGAAGGGTCTGTGATGGCCGTTCTTCCTCTACTCTCCTTTATATATAATGTATATAATAATAGAAAGTATATAATAGTTGTATAAGATTATATATACATTACTACTATTATTATAATATATAATAACTAATAGTATATATAGAACTATATAATAGAATACTGTTGTTTTGCTGGTGTAGATGGGTTGTACCCCCCCCTATATTTACTGTCACGCGTCACGCTTTTCACACCTCACGACTCGAAGCCTCTCGTCTCATATTCTCTTTGCCCGCGCCTCACGAGGCAATAGCATGATATTTCTTTCTATTCACACATCGCCACGGGAATGTTGTATCTTTAAAAATAGAAAATGTTGACTTGTGAAAACGCTCTCCTCACTCAGGCAACTTTCCTTGGAACAAATCACTTTCCAATTGGAAATGTTGTTTTTTTCATTTCATTACGTTATCTTTGCATGGAATTATAGGCAAATAAATGGCGACAATAGTATGGGAGACAAGTATCAGATACCATATACCAACGCATGCATCAGGGCATTTGCAAAGCGCTTTAACCTTCCCGTCAAGGTGGCGTTTGAATACCTTTATGCTTTCAAGGGAATTGACTTCCTGGTAGAGTTCTACGAGATAGAACACTTGCAATCCATAGAGGATGCCGTAGACGACCTGATAGTATGTTGTGCTAATAACGGAGGGACACTAAGATGATATTGTATCATGGAACAAACGTGGATTTTAAGGAAATAGACATTTCCAAATCCAATAAGTACAAGGATTTTGGTCAAGGTTTCTATCTTACCGACATCCGTATGCAGGCAGAGCAACTCGCCGTGAAGAAGGCAAAATTGTTCGGTGGATATCCCATCATACAAGAATACGAATTTGATGAATCTCTGCTCAACGCAAGCGATTTGAACGTTCTAAGGTTCGAGAGTCCATGCAAGGAGTGGGCAGAATTTGTATTTAACAACAGGAACAAGGCTATCAACTTCTCGCACGATTATGACATAGTTACAGGACCTATTGCTAACGATGGAGTTGCTTATTTGTTGGGTCGCTATGAAGAAGGAACGCTCACCATTGACGACCTGGCAAAGGAACTTACTTTCAAGGAACTTAACAACCAACTTTTCTTCGGTACGGAAGAAGCCATAAAACACCTCAGGAGATTATGATTACCACTGCTCAGAGAAACTTTCTGGTAAACTATGCCGTTGACCAGCTCACAGAGTCTGTCATAAAGGAAAATGGTTCTGATTTGACCTCAGCACTGAACACTGTGTACAACTCCAAAGTGTACAGATTGTTGCAGGATAGCGAGGGCGAACTTTACACGCAGAGTCCGTCCTATCTATATGAACTTTTGAAGCAGGAGATACAATAAAGGCATTTCGCCGCTTTATCTCCGCACCCAAAATACACCTTATATAATATATTACACATGCGATATATACACCTTTTGATTCTGATGCTCGTGTCCATGATGAGCATGGCACAGACGATGCCATCGCTGAGGCCCGAGGTGACGTACACTAATCCCGAGGGCGAGGTGCTGACGGGCGGTTATCCCGACGACCTACAACTGG
This sequence comes from Bacteroidaceae bacterium, assembly GCA_017628845.1. GTDB lineage: Bacteria > Bacteroidota > Bacteroidia > Bacteroidales > Bacteroidaceae > Physcousia. Next base: position 31,526 of record JAGBYI010000143.1, on the reverse strand, counting down.
CGGATATACAGAATGCTCCGCTTAGCGGACTTTTCTTTGCCAATCCTCAGGATGCTGACGGTTGGGATGTGACGTACGACTGGGTAGTGCAGGTGGATACCGTAACCGGTTCCATGGGCAACCATTTCTTCGAACTGGTGCACCGCTTTGAGGAGAACCTCGACTATGACTTCATCCACAAGGGCACGTACAAGGTGCGCTTGAAGGCTACCTTCACCAATGGCGAGATGAAGTGGGAGTATCCCTCGGAGGACATGGATTCCATCATCTTCACCCTGCAGATAAGCGGAAGCAAACTGGAGTTCCCCAACACCTTCACCCCCAATGGAGACGGGCAGAACGACATTCTCAAGGCCAAGGAGTACCAGAGCATAGTGGAGTTTCATGCCGCCGTGTTCAACCGTTGGGGTCAGCGCCTTTACCAGTGGGACGATGTAGCCGAAGGCTGGGACGGACGTGTGGGTGGCAACTACGTGCGCAACGGGGCCTACTACCTTGTTGTCAATGCCAAGGGAGCCGATGGTACCAAGTACCGATTGAAGAAAACCATAAACGTGTTCACACACAAGAACCAGGATTACGTGGAGGAGTGAGGGAAGACCCCTCCCCAGCCCTCCCACAAGGGGAGGGAGTGGTTACAACTGGGAAAAAGAGCGTCCCTGCTATTACTAATCATGAAGTCTAAATTTTAACCTCCAAATCTCTATACATTATACTCCCCTCCCTTGTGGCGAGCAAGGTCTTTAGAAGAAGCACCGAATGTGCTTCTGTACCTTGTGAGGGGAGAACTTCCCAGTTCGACGCGCGGACAGGGTAAGGGGGAGGGTCTGAGAGGGTCTGAGGAATCTTATCTATGTCAAACAATAAAATCATAGTTGAAGGTGCCCGCGAGCACAACCTGAAGAACGTGGACGTGGAGATACCGCGTGGTTCGCTCACCGTGATAACCGGGTTGAGCGGGTCGGGCAAGTCCAGCCTGGCCTTCGACACCATATATGCCGAGGGTCAGCGCCGATATATAGAGACCTTCTCGGCATACGCACGCAATTTCCTCGGAGGCATGTCGCGCCCCGATGTGGACAAGGTCAGCGGTCTTTCGCCCGTAATCAGCATTGAGCAGAAGACCACCAACCGCAATCCGCGCTCCACCGTGGGCACCACCACCGAGATATACGACTTCCTCCGTCTGCTCTATGCCCGAGTGGGCGAGGCGCATTCCTATGTGAGCGGCGAGAGGATGGTGCGCTACACCGAGGAGCAGATTGTTGCCCTCATGCTGGAAAGGTACGAGGGACGCCGTGTCTACATCCTTGCCCCCGTGGTGCAGAACCGCAAGGGACATTACCGCGAACTTCTGGAGAGCGTGCGCAAGAAGGGCTACCTCTATGCCCGCATTGACGGCGAAATGGAGGAACTCCTGCCCGACATGCAGCTGGACCGCTACAAGAACCACGACATAGAGGTGGTGGTGGACCGTCTGCGTGTTGCCGAAAAGGATGGCGACCGTCTGCGCCAGAGCGTGTCCACCGCCATGCAGCAGGGTGGGGGATTCATAATGGTCCTTGACCTGGAAACGGGCGAACTCAGGCATTATAGCCGTCGCCTCATGTGCCCCACCAGTGGCATAGCATACCGCGACCCTGCACCTCACGACTTCTCCTTCAACTCTCCCCAGGGTGCCTGCCCCCGATGCAAGGGTCTTGGCGTGGTGTCCTTGATAGACGAGGAGAAGGTCTTTCCCGATCCCAAGCTCAGCGTCCGCCAGGGTGGCATAGCCCCTCTGGGCAAGGCACGCCAGGCAATGATATTCTGGCAGATACAGGCCGTGCTGGAACGCTACGATGCCACACTGGACACCCCTGTGGGGCAATTGCCGCGCGAGGCAATGGACGAGATACTGAACGGCAGTACCGAGCGCCTTCGCATACCTGCCGCCGTGGCACGTACATCGAGCGATTACTTTACCGACTACGACGGTCTTGTAAAGTATATCCGTCAGATGCTCGACTCCGACATGAGCGCCTCGGCACAGAAATGGGCCGACCAGTTCAACCGTAGTGCACAATGCCCCGATTGCCACGGTCAGCGCCTCAGAAAGGAGTCCCTGCACTTCTTCATTGCCGGCAAGAACATTGCCCAGCTGGCAGAGATGGACCTGGGCGAACTCTACGAGTGGCTCATGTCCCTGGACGAGCACCTCAACGACCACCAGCGCAAGATAGCACCCGAGATACTGAAGGAACTCTGCACACGTTTACGTTTCCTGCTGGACATAGGTTTGGAGTACCTCTCACTCTCACGCACCAGCGTTTCGCTAAGTGGCGGAGAGAGCCAGCGCATACGACTGGCCACACAGATTGGTTCGCAACTGGTGAACGTGCTCTACATTCTGGACGAACCCTCCATAGGTCTTCACCAGAAGGACAACAGCCGCCTGATAGCCTCGCTGAAGTCCCTGCGCGACATAGGCAACTCGGTCATCGTGGTGGAGCACGACCAGGAGATGATGGAGAATGCCGACTGGATTGTGGACATCGGTCCGCGTGCCGGTCGTGCTGGCGGACATGTGGTGTATCAGGGCACGTATCCCGACATGCTCAAGGCCGACACACTGACCAGCGGCTACCTGTCTGGAAAACTGAAGATAGAGGTTCCTGCCATGCGTCGCCCTGGCAATGGCAAAAGCATAACCATACATGGCGCCAAGGGAAATAACCTGAAGGACGTTACCGCCACCTTCCCCCTTGGCAAACTCATCTGTATAACGGGTGTGAGCGGTTCGGGCAAGAGCACGCTCATCAACGACACCCTGCACCCAATCCTTTCGCAACACTTCTACCGCTCGCTCACCGACCCCTTGCCATACGATTCGGTGGAGGGCCTGGAGAACGTGGACAAGGTGGTGGATGTTGACCAGACTCCCCTCGGCCGTACTCCGCGCAGCAACCCTGCCACATACACCAACGTGTTTAACGACATACGCAACCTCTTCGTGGACCTTCCCGAAGCAAAGATTCGTGGCTACAAGCCCGGCCGCTTCTCGTTCAATGTGAAGGGCGGAAGGTGCGAGACTTGTTCGGGCAACGGATACAAGAGCATAGAGATGAACTTCCTGCCCGACGTGATGGTGCCGTGCGAGGAATGCCGTGGCAAGCGCTACAACCGTGAGACTCTGGAGGTGCGTTTCCGTGGCAAGAGCATAGCCGACATACTGGACATGACCATAAACCAGGCGGTGGAGTTCTTCGAGAACCAGCCTGCCATCTTGCAGAAGATAAAGGTGCTTCAGGACGTTGGTCTTGGTTATATCAAACTCGGCCAGCCCAGTACCACCCTGTCGGGAGGCGAGAGCCAGCGCGTGAAACTGGCCACCGAACTTGCCAAGCGCGATACTGGCCGCACCCTGTACATCCTGGACGAACCCACCACGGGTTTGCACTTCGAGGACATCCGCGTCCTGCTCGGCGTGCTGAACCGGCTGGTGGACAAGGGCAATACCGTGGTCGTCGTGGAGCACAACCTGGACGTCATAAAGGCTGCCGACCACATCATAGAGATGGGTCCCCAGGGCGGACGCAACGGCGGACAGATACTCTTCTCCGGTACCCCCGAGGAAATGGTAGAAGCCGGCATCGGCTACACGGCACCTTATCTTAAGGAAATGCTTAAACAAACTGAAAGGTGAAAACGGAAATCGGAAAACTGCTAACGCTATCACCCACTTTCTCCCCCTGAGACAGGTGGGAGTACCCCGCAGGGGGGAGGGGGTGGATAGAAACGGAAAACAGAAAACGGAAAACTATTTCGTTCAACGTTATTCACCTACGGTTCATCAAGCTACGCAAGTCAACGTTAAACGTTATCCACAGGGAAACTAAAAGAATACATTATACATATAACATACAAGGAAAACATGAAACAACTCTCAGTCCTTTCCATGGCTGCTATGGCGGCCCTTTCGGCTCAGGCACAGAGCCAGCGCCCAAACATCGTCTACATCATGACGGACGACCACACGGCTCAGGCACTTAGTGCTTACGGCAATAGTCACATACAGACTCCCAACCTTGACCAGATTGCCAAGGAGGGTGTCTTGTTCCGCAATAGTTTCGTGGCAAATAGTCTTTCTGGTCCCAGCCGTGCCTGTATGCTCACTGGCAAGCATAGCCACATCAATGGCTTCACCAACAACGAGCACGGTATTTTTGACGGCTCTCAGCAGACAATGCCCAAACTCCTGCAAGCATCAGGCTACCAGACAGCCCTCATAGGCAAGTGGCACCTGGTGACCGAACCCACGGGTTTTGACCATTGGGACATCCTCATTGGTCAGGGCGAGTACTACAATCCCGTCTTCCATCATCAGGATGGTAGCAAGTCAGTGGAGCAGGGCTATTGCACCAACGTAATCACCGACAAGGCCATCAATTGGATGGAGCAGCGCGACAAGGACCGCCCCTTCATCCTCTTTGTGCACCACAAGGCATGCCACCGCAACTGGTTGCCCGAAATCAAGTACCTGCGCGAGTATGAAGACCAGACCTTCGAGAAGCCAGCCAACTTTTGGGATACCTACGAGGGTCGTGTTGCCGCCCAGCAACAGGAAATGGCCATTGCCTCCAACCACGACATGGACCTTGCCTACGACACCAAGGCTTACCTGCCTGGCGACCAGACACGCCTGTCGGGGGCTTACGTAAACTATGTGGAGCGCTTGGAACCAGAGCTTAAGAAACAGTACTGGACCTTCTACGATAGCCTCTCTTGCGACTTTAAGCGCCAGAACCTTCAGGGCAAGGACCTTGTGGAGTGGAAGTATCAGCGTTATATGCGCGACTATGCCAAGGTAACACGTACTCTGGATGACAATGTGGGCCGTCTGATGGATTACCTGCGTGAGAACGGCATGCTGGAGAATACCCTCGTGGTGTACACCTCCGACCAGGGTTTCTATATGGGCGAGCACGGTTGGTTCGACAAGCGCTTCATGTACGAGGAGAGCCTTTCCACACCTCTGCTCATGCGTTTGCCCGACGGCTACAAGCGTCGTGGCGAGATTACCGACATGGTTCAGAATATCGACTATGCACCCACATTCCTGGAGATGGCTGGTGTTAAGGTTCCTGCCGACATTCAGGGCAAGAGTCTCGTTCCCCTGCTCAAGGGCGAGAAGACCATCGGCAAGTGGCGCGATGCCATCTATTACCACTTCCACGAGTATCCCGCCGAGCATGCCGTGAAACGTCATTATGGTGTTCGTACCGAGCGCTACAAGCTGATACACTTCTACAACGACATAGACACATGGGAACTCTACGACCTTCAGGAAGACCCCACCGAGATGAAGAACGTCTACGACGACCCTGCCTATGCCAAGGTTCGCAAGCAGATGCACAAGAAACTTGAGCAGATGCAGAAGATGTATAAGGATCCCATTGCAAAGTAAAAAGAGGACCCACCCCCCGACCCCTCCACAGGGGAGGGGAGTGATTACAACAGATATGGAGAAGAATATCAAAACAGATGCCTCCTCGGTACATCCTACTCCCTCCCATAAAGGGGAGGGACGGGGAAGGGTCCGCATCATCGTCCTCACCGGTGCAGGCATGAGTGCCGAGAGCGGTATCAGCACCTTCCGTGATAGCGGAGGCCTTTGGGAACAGTACAAAGTGGAAGATGTTGCCACGCCAGAGGGGTGGGCAAGGGATCCGGAACTTGTTACTGAGTTCTACAACCTGCGCCGCCAGCAGATGCTTGATGCACAACCATGTCTTGGCCATAAGTTGCTGGCAGAGTTGGAACGTTTCCACGATGTGCAGATTATCACGCAGAACGTGGATGACCTTCATGAGCGTGCTGGAAGCACTAATGTCCTCCACTTGCATGGCGAACTGATGAAAGTAACCAGTAGCGAGGCACCTAACGACCCCTCGCAAATCATCACCCTCACCCCCGACAATGCCGATGTGCAGTATGGCGATGAGGCTCCAGACGGAAGCCCTCTGCGCCCCTACATCGTATGGTTTGGCGAGGAAGTTCCCAACATAGAGGTGGCGGCAGAACTCTGTATGCAAGCCGATGTGCTGGTGGTCATTGGCACAAGTCTCAATGTCTATCCTGCCGCCGGCCTTACACGTTGTGTACCGCACGGTACGCCTATCTGGCTTATTGACCCCAAACCAGTGCAATGGAACTCCTCCAGCACCTTCCGCCATTTGCAGATGGGTGCTTCCAAAGGCGTGGCACAATTTATGAAGGAGCTGTTGGAAAGTGAGTAGAATAAAGTTATGGGAATAATAGAAGTACTTTTGATTGCCGTTGGCGTCAGTATGGATGCCTTTGCCGTGTCCATAGCCAAGGGAATGTCTGCCCATAGGGTAGGGTGGAGGCATGCCCTGTTGGCAGGCTTGTGGTTCGGCGGCTTCCAGGCATTGATGCCATGTATAGGTTATTTCCTTGGTCTTGGCTTTGCCACATTCATAGGTCAGTGGGACCATTGGGTGGCATGGTTTCTGCTCACCTTGATAGGTGCCAATATGGTAAAGGAGTCTTTTTCCAAAGAAGAAGAAGACGAAGTGTCTGGCGGCTGGGGATTCTGGCACATGCTCACTCTTGCCGTTGCCACCAGTATAGATGCCCTTGCCGTGGGTGTTTCCTTTGCCTTCCTTGAAATGCCGATATGGATGCCTATTATTATAATAGGTATTACCACAATGATGTTTGCCATCGCTGGTGTGCTCTTGGGCAAGAAGGCTGGAGAACGATTCAAGTCCAAGGCAGAACTCGTAGGCGGTCTTGTCCTCATAGCAATCGGCATCAAGATACTTTGGGAGCACACGATGTAGTATCCTTCTTGACTTTGTCAGATAATAAAAGAAAGCGGAGATAACCTGTCTAAAGTTATCTCCGCCGTTGTTTCTGAGCTGCTACCGAGAGTTGAACTCGGGACCTCATCCTTACCAAGGATGCGCTCTACCACTGAGCTATAGCAGCGAAATCGGGTGCAAAGGTATGCTTTTTTAATGAAAACACCAAGTCTTTGGGGTATTTTTTGCTTCCTTGATATTGCTTTTTTTGCTCAGCTTTGCTTGTGAGGGTATATTTCCATAACTTTACATGAGCATTTGCGCATAATGTGCTCATGCCCGAGAGAAGGCAAAATAATAATCTAAATAAACAAACCTCAAGATGAAGAGATTTTTCCAGAAAAACGGCCTCAAGCATTGTGCCCTGGGCATGGCGTTGATGGCATCCATGGTGGTGAATGCTGGTGATTTCACACCCAAGAATCCTATGACCATGTGGTACGATGTACCCTCCACGGCAACGGGCGTCAAGAACGTGTGGATGGAATATTCCTTGCCCATTGGCAACGGACAGTTGGGCGGAAGCCTGTTTGGCGGCGTCCACAAGGACGAAATCCAGTTCAATGAGAAAACCTTATGGACAGGAAAGACCAGCGACATGCAGGGCTATGGCGGTGGCTATGGCCAGTACAAGAACTTTGGCAGCATCTTCGTGGAAGACCTGAGCGGAGTGTTTCTGCCAGGCAAGGATGCTGAGGTGAAGGACTACGTACGAAGCCTGGACTTGCAGGAAGGTGTGGGACGTGTGCAATTTACCAGTTCCGAGGGCATGACCTCGTACGAACGTACCTATATCGTAAGCAACCCCGACAAGGTGATGGCCGTCAGGTATAATGCCTCTGGCAAGAAGAAGCTGCACTTGTTCTTTTCCTTTGCACCAGGTCAGGATATCAATGCAAGTCCCGTGACATACGGCACTGATGCAGCAAGCCTACCCTATGCCAACTTCCATGGACAACTGGAAACCGTGGCATACCAGGCTGCCATGCGTGTGGTTCCCATAGGTGGCGGACATGTGCTGGCCAGAGAAAATGGCATAGAGGTGTTTGGTGCCAAGGAGGTGGTTATGTACATGGCTGCCGGTACCGACTTTGCACCCAATGCCAAAAGTCGTACCACTGGCATCTCCATGGACGACTTAGGCAAGGAGATGATGAAGCGAGTGGACGCTGCCTGCAAGAAAGGATTTGCAAATATATTGTCGGATCATGTTGCCAATTTCAAGTCCTACACCGGCCGTGTTTCTCTTGACTTGAATGCCAAGAGCAACCGTCCCACCAACGAACTGATTGACTACTACAGCACATTGAAGGATTTGGACAATCCCGAGGCTCGTTTCCTGGAGCAGCTGTACTTCCACTATGGCCGCTACCTGGCAATCTCCAGCAACCGCGAACTCATGGCTCCCAACAACCTGCAGGGTATATGGAACAACCAGAGCAACGCTCCCTGGAACTCCGACATACATACAAACATCAACATTCAGATGAACTACTGGCCCGCCGAGCCTACCAACCTGAGCGAACTGCACATGCCTCTGCTTGACTACATCATCCAGAATGCTGGCGACGAGAACTGGCAGAAGGCAGCCAAGAAGTATGCTGGTGTGGAGAAGGGCTGGACTGTCTTCACCGAGAGCAGCCTGTTCGGTGGCATGAGCATCTGGGGTACCAACTACTTCGTTGCCAATGCATGGTACTGCACACACTTGTGGCAGCACTATCGCTACACTCTGGACAAGGCTTTCCTTGCCAAGGCATTCCCCGCCATGTGGTCATGTGCCGAGTTCTGGTTCGAGCGCATGAAGGTAGCACAGGACGGAACCTTCGAGGCTCCCGACGAGTATAGCGCCGAGCAGAACTCCCACCCCAAGGAGGATGGTACCGCTCATGCCCAGCAGTTGATATACAACCTGCTCCTTTGTGTGGACGAGGCACAGAGCATCCTTGGAAGCAAGGTAACTGGCCTTACCAAGGAGGACCTTTCCAAGTTGAAGAATTATCTGGAGAAGACCGACAAGGGCCTGCACACCGAGGTGTACGATGCACGTACCGACAAGCACCGTGCTTGGGTGGATGGTCGCAATGGCATCAACAAGGGCGATATCATTCTGCGTGAGTGGAAGTACAGCCCCTATCATGTAAGCGACGATCCCGACCACCGCCACATGAGCCACCTCATGGCACTCTATCCCTTGACACAGATAGCACCCACAAGTCCCTATTTCCAGCCTGCCGTCAACTCCCTGAAGTTGCGTGGCGATGCCGCTACGGGTTGGTCAATGGGTTGGAAGGTTAACCTCTGGGCACGTGCTCTGGATGGCGACCATGCACACCTGATTCTGAAGAATGCCCTTCGTCATTCTACCGACTACGGTTTGAACCAGTATGCCGGTGGTGTTTACTACAACCTCTACGATGCACATGCTCCCTTCCAGATCGATGGCAACTTCGGTTGCTGTGCCGGTATTGCTGAGATGCTTCTGCAGAGCCACACCGACACCTTGCAGCTCCTTCCCGCTATGCCCTCTACATGGGAGGCAGAGGGACATGTTCATGGTTTGAAGGCTGTGGGTAACTTTACCGTCGACCAGGATTGGAAGAACGGCAAACTTACCAAGGTTAAGGTGCAAAGCCATGCTGGCCAACCCCTCTATATCAAGTATCCTTGCATCGCAACCAAGACCGTGCGCAACTCTGCCGGCAAGAAAGTCAAGTTCAAGGCAAAGGACGCGAATACCATCGTTGTAAGCAAGACTAAGGTAGGGGAGACCTACACTATAGAGATGTAGAAAAAAAGACGTCGTATTGTCAGGCCCCTTTCATCGTATTGTCTGAGGCGAGACAATACGACGTCCTACCTCAAACAATATAGTGTCTTCCAAAGGAAGGCACAGACAGGAAATGGAATCAAAAAAAATAAAACAAACAGATATCATTATGGAAAAGATTATCGGACTTATCGACGCACCATTTACTCCATTCTATGCTAATGGTGATGTGAACCTCGAACCCATCCCCGCCTATGCTGCCATGTTGCAGAAGAACGGTATGAAGGGCGTGTTTATCAACGGAAGTAGCGGTGAGGGATACATGCTCACCGAGGAAGAGCGCATGCGCCTGGCAGAGGCCTGGGTAGAGGCCGCCAAGGCATTGCCTGGCGAGTTCAAGGTGATAGTACATGTTGGTTCTTGCTGCGTGCGCAACTCTCGCATGTTGGCAGAGCACGCACAGAAGATAGGTGCATGGGGCATTGGTGCCATGGCACCTCCATTCCCCAAGATTGGACGTATAGAGGAACTCGTAAAGTATTGCGAGGAGATTGCCGCTGGTGCTCCCGAACTGCCCTTCTACTACTACCACATCCCAGCCTTCAACGGTGCATTCCTGCCCATGGTGAAGTTGTTGGAGGCTGTAGACGGTCGTATTCCCAACTTTGCCGGTATCAAGTACACTTTCGAGAGCATCTACGAATACAACCAGTGCCGATTGTATGCCGGTGGCAAGTTCGATATGCTTCACGGTCAGGACGAGACCATCCTGCCTTCACTGGCCATGGGCGGTGCACAGGGCGGCATTGGCGGTACCACCAACTACAACGGTGTGAACCTTGTGGGCATCATTGATGCATGGAACGAAGGCAATCTGGAGAAGGCACGCGAGTTGCAGAACTTCTCTCAGGAGGTTATCAACGTAATCTGCCATTTCCGTGGCAACATCGTGGGTGGCAAGCGCATCATGAAGCTCATTGGCCTTGACCTCGGTCCCAACCGCACACCGTTCCAGAACCTCACCCAGGAGGAAGAGGATGCTATGCGTGCAGAACTGGAGGCAATCAACTTCTTTGAGCGCTGCAACAAGTTCTAATCCCAGGTCTTTATTAAGATGAAGAAATATTTGTTAATGTTATTGGTGCTCTGTCCCTTGCTATGCTTGGGACAGAACCGTGTTTCCGTCACCGCCACACCTCCCATGCGAGATGCCGTATCCGGGCACTATGCCGGTTGGATTATGGGCAAACTATGGACATGGGGCGGATGCAACTTCCCAGATGTACCATGTGCCGATGGCGGAGAGAAGAAATACTATCCCATTGCCTATGGCGCCAGCGTTCCCGTTCCGGGTGGCGTCGCTATATTGGGTGGAACTGATGGTATCACCTCGTTCGACAAGTGCGAGTTCTATAGTTCCAGCGACATGAACTTTGCCGAGATAGCGCCTCTGCCAAAGGGCTTGGACAACTTTGCCGCCACCTATCACGACGGCATGTTGTGGGTGGCTGGCGGTCAGTGCCAGGGTGTGCCCAACAAGGATGTTTACTCTCTCCCCTGGCCCGGTGATGCCAAGGAATGGACATTGGCTGCCACCTTGCCCGACGAGTGCCGTCTGCAGCCCTGCGTTGCGGTACAGGGCACAGCCAAGGGCAATTGCCTGTTTGTTTTTGGAGGCTATCAGCCAAGGCTTGATTCCTTAGGTCTGACACCTGTGGTTCATACCGACGGTGTGTACATGTCCATTGCCGAACTGAAGAAGGGTGGGGCAGACACCTCTCTGTGGAAACGTACTTCGCCTGCCTCTGTGTGGATTGACAATATCCAGGATGGAGGACGCGAACTTTGCCGTCAGGCCGTGGTGGGAAGCACCAGCACTGCCATCGGTTATAGCCACGTAGCTTTCTTCGGAGGTGTTGACTTTGATATTTTCCTCAGCGCCATACAGGGACGTCAGGACAGCCTCTATCTGCGCCACACTCCTGAATGGTACCGCTTCCGCAAGGATGTGCTCACCTATCACACCATCACCGATGCATGGGGACTGCTCCCCGGCGACAGTCTTCTTGCCAGAGCTGGTGCATGCCTCACTCCCGAGGTGGGAGGAACCGGTTGGAGTTATAGCGGTGGCGAACTGATGCCTGGTGTGCGCAGTGCCGATGTGACACATGTGGAGGTGACCAACGAGAAGAACTTCGGCTGGCTCAACTGGACAGTGCTTGCCTTCTACCTCTTGGCTATGCTTGGTATGGGTTTCTACTTCATGCGCAAGGAAAGCGGTGCCGACGACTTCTTCAAGGGAGGCGGCCGCATTCCATGGTGGGCTGCTGGTATCAGCATCTATGCCACCATGCTTTCTGCCATCACCTACATGACCATCCCTGCCAAGGCATATACCACCGACTGGACATACTATCCCATGTTGTGGATGATTCTGCTTATCAGTTTACCGGTGATAAAGTACTATCTGCCCTATTTCCGCAAACTGAACGTAACCAGTGCCTACGAGGTGTTGGAGCAGCGCTTCAACTTGGCCACACGCCTGCTGGCATCGTTCCTCTTCTGCGTGTTCATGATAGTGCGTATGGCTATGGTGCTTTATCTGCCCTCTCTGGCCTTGACGGCTGTAACTGGCATTGACATCTACCTGTGCATTGTGCTCATGGGTCTTATCACCATCATCTATTGCACCATGGGCGGTGTGGAAGCCGTCATTTGGGGCGATGTGGTGCAGGGCCTTATTCTGGTGGGTGGTGCCATCTTTGCCGTTGTATATCTGGCGGTGAACACTGAAGGCGGTGTGATGGGATGCATAGACATTGCATTGGAGAACGACAAGCTGCGCCTCTTCGACTGGAGCAACTCATGGTCGCAAGCCACATGGTGGGTTATCATCATTGGCGGCTTGGCCAACAACCTTATCTCCTATACCTCCGACCAGACGGTTATCCAGCGTTTCATGACCACTCCCGACGAGAAGTCTGCCGCTCGTGGTATTCTTGTAAATGGTCTTATGAGCGTGTTCGTGTCCGTGGCATTCTATATGATAGGTACAGGCCTCTATACGTTCTACAAGACACATCCCACCGAGTTGGATGTTACCATGGGTCAGTCGGATGCCATCTTCCCCTTCTTCATGATGAGCCAGATGCCTGCCGGTGTTGCTGGTGCACTCATTGCGGCTATCTTTGCCGCAACCATGAGTACTATCTCCAGCAATATCAACAGTGTGTCTACGGCCTTCTCCATTGACTTCTGGAAGCGCTTCCGTCCCAGCACCACCGACCATCAGTTGTTGGGTGTGGCACGTTGGAGCTCCATGCTTAGCGGTTTGATAGGCTTGATTCTGGCACTCTTCATGGCCACATGGAATGTCCAGTCCTTCCTCGACTTCTTCAATAGCGCTTTGGGCCTGCTCACCAGCGGTTTGGGCGGACTCTTCTTCATGGCGGTGTTCATGAAGCGTGTCAAGGGCTATGCTGCACTCATTGGTTTCGTTGCCGGCGAGGCAGTGGTATTCTGGATGAGTGAATGCACCGATGCCAACCTCTTCCTGTTTGGCGCCACTGGTATCGTAGTGAGCGTGGTGGTGGCATGGATTCTCTCATTGGGTTCCTATGTGAAGAGCAGTAAATAAGTATTAACCCACGGTGCCTATAGAACCTACAAAAACTATAGGCACCATAAAGCATACAAATATTAGATTATGATAGATTTCAAGCAACTTGCCCAGCAGTACAAGTCTGAGCTTCTGGACAGAGTGATGCCCTTCTGGATGGAGAAGAGCATAGATAAGGAGTTTGGCGGATACTTCACCTGCCTGGAACGTGATGGTGAGGTTTTCGATACCGACAAGTTCATCTGGCTTCAGGGCCGTGAGGTGTGGATGCTTTCTACATTATATAATAAGGTAGAGAAGCGCCAGGAGTGGTTGGATGCAGCCATCCAGGGTGCTGAGTTCCTGAAGAAGTATGGCCACGATGGCAACCTCAACTGGTACTTCGCTCTCGACCGCGAGGGAAATCCCCTGGTGGAACCATACAACATCTTCTCCTACACCTTTGCCGTAATAGCCTTCGGACAGTTGTCCATTGCTACCGGCAATCAGGAGTATGCCGACATTGCCAAGAAGACCTTCGATATCGTCCTCTCCAAGGTGGACAACCCCAAGGGCCGCTGGTCAAAGGCTGCTCCCGGTGCCCGCTCGCTGAAGAGTTTCGCCTTGCCCATGATTCTTTGCAATGTGGCATTGGAGATAGAGTCTCTCCTCGACAAGGACTTCCTTGACAAGACCATAGAGACCTGTGTGCATGAGGTGATGGATGTCTTCTATCGTCCCGAACTTGGTTTGATTGTTGAGCACCTTGGCACTAACAACGAGATGGTGGATTGCATGGACGGCCGTCTGTTGAATCCCGGTCATGCCATCGAGGCCATGTGGTTCATCATGGACCTTGGCAAGCGTCTGGGCGACCAGGCTCTCATCGAGAAGGCCGTGAAGATTGCCCTTGCCGAGGTGGAATACGGTTGGGACGAGCAGTACGGCGGTATCTTCTACTTCATGGATCGCCTTGGCCGTCCTCTCCAGCAATTGGAGTGGGACCAGAAGTTGTGGTGGGTACACATTGAGACCCTCATCACCATGATCAAGGGCTACGAACTCACCGGTAGCCAGGAATGTCTGGCATGGTTCGAACGCATCCACGACTATGTGTGGAGCCACTTCATGGACCCCGAGCATCCCGAATGGTTCGGCTATCTCAACCGCCAGGGCGAAGTGTTGCTCACCCTCAAGGGCGGCAAGTGGAAGGGCTGCTTCCACGTTCCCCGTGGCCTCATGCAGGTATACCAGTCGCTCGAGCGTATAGCAGAGAAGGGTTGAGTAACGTTGAATGTTGAACGTTTAGAGTATTCGTTTAGTGATTTATAAATGTAAGGACGCTGCGCGCAGCGTCCTTCTAAAATACTTTATGATGAAGATAAATATCTTTTTCGGTGCGGCTCTCGTGACTATGCTCATGGCATGCACCCCTACAGAAAACAAAGAGAATATGACTCCTCAGGAAGATAAGAACCACGTTGTGGAGACCATCATGGCTCGCCGCAGCATTCGCAAGTACAAGGCTGAACCAGTCGCTCGCGAAGTGATGACACAGATTCTGGATTGCGGTATCAATGCTCCTAACGGCCAGAACAAGCAATCGTGGGAAATCCGTGTGGTAGACAATCCAGAACTCCTTGCCGAGATGAGCCAGGCAATGGGCGAGGCACATCCTCAGATAGGCATGGCCAAGGAATGCTTCCGTGGTGCACCGGTGATGGTGTTCATAGCACGCGATCCTTCCTACGACTTCTCTGCCTACGATTGCGGTCTTCTTGCCCAGAACATGATGCTTTCTGCATGGAGCATGGGCGTGGGCTCTGTATGTCTGGGCAGTCCTGTGCGTTTCCTTACCGACAACGACCTGTGCAAACCTCTCGTAGAGAAACTTGGTTTCTCCGAGGGTTATCAACTCAGCCTTTGCGTTGGTTTCGGCTATGCCGACGAAACTCCCGATGCCAAGCCACGTGACAAGCAGAAGTACCGTTTCGTAGATTGATACAGATGAAGAAGACACTCTCTTTGTTGCTTTCTGCCTGGCAGAAACTGAACCTCATGTCGCGCATACTCATTGGTATTGTATGCGGTACGCTTCTGGCCTTGTTCCTTCCCCAGGCTCAGGTTATTGGTATTCTTGGTGTACTCTTTGTCGGTGCACTCAAGGCCATTGCCCCCGTGCTTGTGGCGGTGCTCGTGGTGTCGTCTGTTGCCAAGGCAGGTAATGGACTTGGTGGCCGTTTCCGCACCGTTGTAGCCCTTTACATGCTCAGCACCTTGTTTGCCGCCGTACTGGCTGTGTTGGCAAGCCGTTATTTCCCGGTAGATATGGTACTCTCTGGCGTGACGGGTGCCGAGAATCAGGCACCGCAGGAACTCTCCAACGTCTTCGGTACCATAGCGTCCAATCTGATGAGCAATCCTCTTCGTGCTATTGCTGAGGCCAACTACCTTAGCATTCTGCTTTGGGCCATCATCATTGGTCTTGCTCTGAAGAAGGTAGCATCGCCACGCTCCATCGACATCCTGCAAGAGTGGGCCGAATGCATATCTATGGTTGTCCGTTGGGTCATCCAATGTGCACCATTTGGCATTATGGGCTTGGTCTTCACCACCGTATCAGAAAGCGGATTGGAAATCTTCACCACCTATGGCCGTCTGCTCCTTCTTCTTGTAGGCTGCATGCTTGCTGTAGCACTGGTTCTCAATCCCATTATCGTGGCGGTGATGCTTCGTCGCAATCCCTATCCTCTGGTATTCCAGTGCCTCAGGGAAAGTGCCGTCAGTGCATTCTTTACCCGTTCTTCTGCCGCCAACATTCCTGTGAATATGGCATTGTGCAAGCGCCTTGGACTTGACGAGGAGTTCTATTCCGTCAGCATCCCCCTGGGCAGTACCATCAATATGAACGGAGCCGCCATCACCATCACCGTAATGAGTTTGGCAACATGCCACACCCTTGGTCTCGAGGTCTCGTTGGCCAGTGCCCTTGTGCTCAGCATCATTGCCACACTGGGTGCCTGCGGTGCTTCTGGTGTGGCCGGTGGCTCGCTTTTGCTTATCCCCATGGCATGCTCCCTCTTTGGCATCAGCAACGACATATCCATGCAGGTAGTGGCCGTAGGCTTCATCATTGGAGTGGTACAGGACTCTCTTGAAACCGCCCTCAACTCCAGTGCTGATGTTCTCTTCACCGCCACGGCAGAAATGAGCGAGAGGAAGTTGAAAGGTTTAACGTCTAACGTTGAACGTTGAAAGTTGACTTGCGTAGCTTGATGAGCGCAGGCGAATAACGTTTAAAGTTTAACGATTAACGAAT
Source organism: Bacteroidaceae bacterium (assembly GCA_017628845.1). GTDB lineage: Bacteria > Bacteroidota > Bacteroidia > Bacteroidales > Bacteroidaceae > Physcousia. The sequence continues at coordinate 14,973 of JAGBYI010000143.1, read as the reverse complement.
CCTTTATCAACAACAGTAGGGACGCAGCGTGCTGCGTCCGCAAATATACAACGCCTATCCTTCCATCAAACGGACGCTGCACGCAGCGTCCCTACATTGCCAAAGGTTCCGATTACTCCGATTACTCCGATTACTCTGATTACTCTGATTACTCCGAATCTTCCGACAATTCAGTTCCCCCTCTCTCAACTAATGTTTAACCCCTTTACATAGCACCTTCCCAGTTTCCCTCCATATAGGGAGGGTTAGGGTGGGTCCATTTATCCCCATGATACAATCCAATCTCCAGGACAGTGCCCGCTACGAGGCTCTGCATCCGCTTTTCAAGCAAGTCTTTGACTACATCAAGGCCAACGACCTCAGCAAGGTTCCTGCCGGCCGTATAGAACTGGACGGTTCCAACCTGTTCATCAACGTGGTGGACACAGAACTAATCCCTGCCGCCAGTGCCAAGTTGGAAGCACACCGCAAGTACATCGACATCCACGTCCCCCTCACCCAGGCAGAACTCATCGCTTGCGAACACATCTCTGGGGTGGGAGAGAGCGAAGCGCCTTTCGACGAAGAGAACGACTTTGCCCTCTATGCCTATTCCCAACCCACATGGTCTTTGGTAAAACCCGGTGAGTTCCTCATCGTCTACCCCGAGGATACACATGCCCCCCTCGTAGGCAATGGTCCCCAGCGCAAACTCATCGTCAAAGTGCTCTTGTAGTAACGTTTTGCGGCCGCTTGTTTTCGTCATAATCCGCTCTCCTAATTTTCCTTAAAATACATGAAAGCAAATTAAAATAGTTGCAGGATACCGTGAATAGTCGTACATTTGCAATGGTTACAAATCGGAGGCTTTCCCGATGAACTCATAAAGGAATATTATTAACAATAAAACAACTACAAGATTATGGAAACAAAGGATAAGGTTTTGGCCGTTATGAAGGAGGCCGGTGAACCACTGAATGCAGGTAAGATTGCAGAATTGACCGGACTTGACCGCAAGGATGTGGACAAGGCCATGAAGCAGTTGAAGGAAGAGGGCGCTATCGTCTCTCCCGTGCGTTGCAAGTGGGCTCCTGCTCAGTAATGTAACACTAACATACCCATTAAAACATTAGGCCCCGACACAACATCGGGGCCTAATTTAGTATAGTTTAATGTGCATGGACTCGCAGATTTATCCCCAATCGGTTATTAGCGCGTAACAGTCTTATGACCGATTTGGGTTTATATTTCTTTCTCCCTTTCTGAGTCAGGGAGAGAAAGTGAGTGATAGTGTTAGCCAGTAGTAACTAACTGTCCCCCTGAGACAGGCGGGACGAGGAGCGAAGCGACGGAGGGGGTGGATGATACAAACGGACTTGCGGAGCTTGATGAGCGTAGACGAATAAAGGTGAAAACTATCCACCCCTCCCCCTTTGGGACCTCCCCTGTCTCAGGGGAGGAAAGTGGGTGATAGCGTTAGCCAGTAGTAACTGACTGTCCCCCTGAGACAGGCGGGACGAGGAGCGAAGCGACGGAGGGGGTGGATAGTTTCCCACTTTCCCACTTTCACCTTTCTGTTTCGCTCACTGCTCACCGCTCACCACTCACCGCTCACCGCTCACCACTCACCGCTCACCGCTCATCGCTCACCGCTCATCGCTCACCGCTCATCGCTCACCGTTAATCGTTAATCGTTAAACGTTAAACGTTAAACGTTCAACTTTCACCGTTATTCCTTCCTATCATCCGCAATGGAAGTACTTCTCCACCAGCTTCAGCATCTCCTCCTGATTACCGTTGATGTCGGCACGCAGGGTCTTGTCGCCGTACGAGCGCAGACGCTTGATGATACCGTCTATCATGGCAGGGCTGAACACGTTGTACTGCTCAAATACGGCACGCTGGCTTTCCAGACAATCTGCACTGGCTTCGCAACTGTCGGGCAACTGTGCCAGGTTCTTCAGTTTGTCCTCGTTCTCCTTCTGGTGGATATTCACGTTCACGTAGGTCTTCTCGGCAATCTCCAGTGCGTTCTCCAGTTCAAAACCATGACGGCAAGCCACGCAAAGGCCTGCTATCAGCTGGTAGATGTCGGCAGAACCGTCGGGCGAGCGCATCTCCACCGTCTGCTTCTGTGTGGTGTCGTAGTTGCTCTCGCTCTCCAAGGGGTTGGCAATCTTGCACATGTCGCTCTTTGCCGCCCAGCCAAGGGGAACGCGCACCAATACGGAACGGTTGCGGTCGCCCCAACAAATGTTCGTGGGAGCCTCCTGATGAGGCACCAGACGGAAGTATGATGTGGGGTTAGTATTGCCGAAGGCGGTGATTGAAGGAGCCAGTTCCATCATGCCGGCAATGGCACGGCGAGCCGTAGCGGATAGTACACCGCCGTCCAGCATCTGGTTCTGTCCGTCCTTTACAATGCGCATGTGAACGTGCAGGCCAGAACCAGCCTTGCCTGCGGTAATCTTTGGCGCAAAGGTGATGTCGTAACCCAGTTCGTATGCCAGGTTGCGGATTATCCACTTGGCAATCATCAACTGGTCGGCGGCATCCTCGGCACGCACTGGCAGGAACTCAATCTCGTTCTGCTCATAGATCATGCCGTCTATGGTGAAGTTGCCCACCTCCGAGTGACCGTACTTTATCTGTCCGCCAGCCTGGGCTATGTAAGCCATGCACTGGGTGCGGAACTCGTTGAACTTGGCATAGGGGGCGGACTCGTGATAACCCTTCTGGTCGGTGGCAGGGAACATCTCTGTGTCGGGAGCGATTACGTAGTACTCCAACTCGCCCATGGCCTGGAACTCCATGCCTGTTACCTCGTTGAAGGCACGGCATGCCTTGCGCAGGGTGTTCTCGGGCGAACTCTCCAGGGGCTCGCCGTCCTTGTTGAAGTAGGAGCAAAGCATAGACAATGTGGGAATCTCCGCAAATGGATCCAGAAATGCAGTGCTGAAACGAGGCAGCACGTACAGGTCGCTACTACCAGCCTCGATGAAGGGGAACAGACTGCTTCCGTCTACACGCTCGCCGCAAGTCAGTATGGCATCCAGATATGCCAGATTGTTTATCACGAAGTTCAGTGTCTTCAGTCTTCCGTCGCCGGCAGGGTACATGAAGTTCACCATGCGGATTTCATTCTCCTCGATGAAGCGGACGATGTCCGCCTTTGTGAATTCCTTGCAAGGTTTGCCCAGATAGGACACCAGCTTGTTGGGATTCATGGCAAGTTCTTTGTTCATAGTTGTATGTTGTTTATGATATTTGGATTTCCAACGGACAAATTTAGTGATTTTTCTGTAAATATATCCATAGGGCACTGAAAAATGCTCACCATCTCCTCCTTTTCTGTATATAGCAGGCACACCCCAGGCACCGATTTGCCTGAGGTGTGCCAAGTGTGTAATGCAATTTACACGCCTCACTCTTGAAAGCGGAAACTCCCAGAACTTCCTATGATTATCCCAGGCTTTCCTAGGTCTTCCTAGGTTTTCCTCGGCCTTCCTCGGCCTTCCTCGGTCTTCCTCGGCCTTCCTCGGTCTTCCTCGGTTTTCCTAGGCCCTCCTAGGCCCTCCTCGGTCCTCCTATCCCCTCCTATTTCTCCGCTTCTACAACATCCCCTTCACCATCCCAAAGAACTTGTACGGCATGTACCTGAAAGGCAGGTCCAGCCACGTTGGCGTTGTCACCACCGCCCTTTGGTGCGAGAACACGCGGAACGACTCCCTGCCATGGTACGACGACATGCCCGAATTTCCCACGCCGCCGAAAGGCAGGTTCTCGTTGGCAATATGCATGATGGTGTCGTTTATGCACGCACCGCCCGACGAGGTATGGCGCAGCACCCGTCGTATGTTGCCCCCGTTCTCGCCGAAGTAGTACAGAGCCAGGGGCTTCTCCCTCCTGTTCACGAACTCTATTGCCTCGTCCGTGGTGTTGAATGTCAGCAACGGGAACAGAGGGCCGAATATCTCCTCCTGCATGATGGGACTGTCCTCCTTCACGCTGTCCAGCACCGTGGGATGGATGTAGCGCTCCTTGCGGTCGTAGGTGCCGCCTATGCGCACGTTGCCGTCCTTCAGGTAGCCCGTCAGACGGTCAAAAGCCTTGTCGCTCACAATGCGCACAAAGTGCTTTGCCTCCTGCGGATTCTTGCCCAGCAGGTGCTCAAACTCCTTCTTGAGAGCCTCTATCAGGCGCTCCTTCACCTCGGCATGCACCAGCAGGTAGTCGGGCGCTATGCACGTCTGTCCGGCGTTCAGACTCTTGCCCCATGCTATGCGGCGTGCCGCCATGGCTATGTTGGCATCCCTGTCCACTATGCACGGACTCTTGCCGCCCAGTTCCAGCACCACCGGAGTCAGATGCTCCGAAGCGGCACGCATCACCCTGCGGCCCAGGTCGGGACTTCCCGTAAAGAAGATTATGTCGTACCTCTCCTCCAGCAGGGCAGTGTTCACCTCCCTGTTGCCCTGCACCACGGCAATGTACTCCGGGGCGAAGGTCTCGCGGATCATCTCCTCCAGCACCTTGGACACGTTGGGCACGTAGGGCGAAGGTTTCAACACCGCCGTACATCCTGCCGATATTGCTCCCACCAAGGGGTTCAGCAGCAGTTGCACGGGATAGTTCCACGGAGCCATTATCAGCGAGCATCCTAAGGGTTCCTGCACCACCTTGCTCCTCGAGGGGAACATCTTCAGCGGAGTGCACACTCTCTTGGGTGCCGCCCACTTGCCCAGGTGCGAGATGTGGTTCCTAATCTCTCCCAGCACTATGCTCAGTTCCGTCAGATAGGCCTCCTCGTAACTCTTGTGCAGGTCCTGCCACAAGGCATCTGCCAGGGGCTTCTCCCACTTCTCCATGGCACGCTTCAGTGCGCGCAGGTTCTCCTTGCGGAACTTCACATCCAGTGTCTTGCCGCTACGGAAGAACTCCCTCTGCGCCTCCACTATCCTACTGATTTCCTCCCTGGGTGTATTCTCCATTGCCATATCAGTATTATTTCTTTCTTCCAGTGAAATTGTCCATCGTGTGATATATGCCCAGCACATCGCCCACCAGCCAGTCAAACACCCTCATGGGCAGCAGGGCCTGCAACATGCGCATCACATGGTGCGCCTTCGGTATCCATGGCATCAGCATCAGGAACTTCCTGTCGCCCTCTATGGCACCCAGCACCCTCTTTGCCACCTTCTCTGGCTTCAGCAGGGGGAACACCCTGGACTTCACACCGTCAAACATTCCCGTGGTAATATAATAAGGTGCCACGGTGGTCACGCGCACCCTGCTCTTCATCTCCTGCAACTCTATTCGCACCGAGTCCGACCATCCCACGGCAGCCCACTTGCTGGCCGCATACACGCTCATCTTCGGGTTGGACATCATGCCGCCTGCCGAGGCAATCGTGCAGATGTGTCCCTCGTTACGCCTCACCATGTCGGGCAACATCTGTCGTGCCACATACATGGGTGCTATGGCATTCACCATCATTGTGCGGTTTATCTCGTCCTCCGTGCACTGGTCAAAGGTCTTGTTGCTGGTTATGATGCCGGCGCTGTTTATCAGTATGTCCACATCGCCCACCTCCTTCTTCACCTTGTCATATTGCTCTGCCACCATCTCGTGCCTGGACACGTCCACACGGTACCCGTGCACCGTGCCCTTCTTGCCCAGTTCCTTTACCGTGGCATCTATGCTCTCCTGGTTTATGTCCCAAATTACCAATGCCTTCGCACCTTTCTCCAGGGCCATTTCGCCCATCAGTCGGCCGATACCCGAGGCTCCGCCCGTTATCAGCACTATCTTGCCTTTAATCTTAGACATATTCTTTTTACCTTTTTATTGAAATCGGGTGCAAAGGTACGTTATTTATTGCATACAGCAAGCAAAAGTGTGCAAGAAAATACAAGAAAAGTACAAAAGTCTGCTACTGTTGTGCTGTGAAGTGCAACTTGTTTCGCATGTACAGCTAACGGGATTTCATAATGTCCATTCGTGGATGATTCTCCTATGACTTCTATGATAATGTCAGGATATTTTGCGAGAAAACAGCCATGTCCCAACTTCTCTTTTAGAAAATCTTATCGGTTCCCGTACCGAATAAGTTGCAGGTGAATGGCTCGGAAATGTCATGTCAATGTAGCATTTTCGTGCTTGTCAGGCATATTTTTCGTGGTATCTCGGCAAAATTTTCTAATAACAAGCCTCTAAGCACCCCGTTTTCATCATATACCCACCGCAGTGCTTTCCCCAAGACACCGCGATGACTCAGGCAAGACATCCCGACGACTCGGTCGAGACATCCCGACGACCAACCCGAGGTCTCGGGACAACCCATTATTTCCCATCCGTAGAACAGAGTATTTGTACAGCAGAAGGTCTTTGGCCGCAAATATACAATTCTCAGAGGGTGGCTTGTCTGTATTTTTGTCTACCCTGCGTATTTTTGTACACGAACTTGTCTCAATGATTCTTATTGCACGAACAAAGAAAGGGTGGTAACAAAAAATGCCCCCGATAAAGGACGAGGGCAACCTAATGTTTTCACAACGGAATAATCCTTATTGTGAATTGCTTCGAATTGATTGCAAAGTTAATCATTTTCCGGATTAACACCAACAATGTGGAAGAAAAAACGTATATTTGTAGGGTAGAATACGAAAAAACACGCAGACATGAAGAAAATATTAGGTCTTGATTTAGGAACTACAAGTATAGGATGGGCACTTGTAAATGAGGCGGAAGATAAAGACGAGCGTTCTGCTATTATTAGATTAGGTGTTCGTGTAAATCCACTAACCACTGACGAATCACAGAATTTTGAGAAGGGAAAGGCAATAGAAACCAATGCCGTTCGTCGGGACAAGCGTGGCGCACGACGTAATTTGCAACGCTATAAGTTAAGACGTTCAGCTTTAATATCATTGCTTAAAGAGCATGGTTTCATAACTGATGAATCTATATTGTCGGAGCAAGGCAATGCCTCTACTTTCGAGACCTATCGTTTGCGTGCAAAGGCCGTTACAGAGGAAATAACCTTGGAGCAGTTTGCTCGTGTGCTTTTGATGATAAACAAAAAGCGTGGTTATAAGAGCAGTCGTAAGGCCAAGGGGGATGAGGACGGCAAACTTATAAATGGGATGGATGTGGCCAAGCGTCTGTATGATGAAGACATAACTCCCGGACAACTTTGCTTGGAATTGTTGGAATCTGGCAAGAAGGCTCTTCCTGACTTCTATCGCTCGGACTTGGAAAATGAGTTTGATAGAATATGGTTGCGTCAGGCTCAGTATTACCCAGAAATGCTGACCGAAGCCTTGAAGGAAGAACTTCATGGCAAGAATAACACACAGACGAATGCCATTATAAGCAAGTATTTTCAATGGGTAGAAGTAGAGCGGGTTTGGAACGAACTTGAAGCCAGAAACGAAGAAAAGGAGGTCGTTCTCCACTATAAAGGCGAGGCACGAACAACAAAGGGCATAGAACAGAAAAAGGAAAACTATCTGTGGCGTGCCAAGGCCTTGTCGGAGAAACTCCATCCTGAGCAACTGGCCGTTGTCATAAAGGAAATCAACAAGGAACTTAATTCTGCCAGCGGTTATCTGGGAGCAATAAGCGATAGAAGCAAATACCTGTATTTTAATCGCCTGACCGTAGGACAGGTTCTGATGCAGACGTTGCATGAAAACCCTAATGCAAGTCTGAAGAACAAGGTGTATTATCGTCAGGATTATCTTGACGAGTTTGAGATCTTGTGGGAGAGTCAGGCAAAGTATCATCCCGAACTCACATCAGAACTGAAACAAGAAATTCGTGATGTGGTTATATTCTATCAGCGTCGCCTCAAGAGTCAGAAGTCGTTGATAAGCATTTGTGAATTTGAGAGAAAAGAGCTGTTGGTGGAGATTGAAGGTAAAAAGAAGACAATCATCACGGGAAGTCGAGTGATACCACGTACATCTCCTCTCTTCCAGGAATTCAAGATTTGGCAGACACTCAACAATTTGGAAGTACGTCTTTCGGATGTAAAGAGTAAGAAAAAGAAGAAAGGACAGAGTGAGCCAACATTGTTTGATGATATTTTTACACCCGAGGAAGAGTTGGCTTTCAATGGACGCCGAGAGCTGACCATTGAGGAAAAACAACTGTTGGCAGAAGAACTTTCCGTAAGAGAAAGCATGACCAAGGCACAGGTCCTGAAGACATTGTTCGGGACTTCAACTGGCATGGATTTGAATTATGAAAAGGTCAGTGGACATGAGACGGGCGCGGCATTGTACAAGGCATTCAGTGCCATGCTGGATTTGTCGGGACATGACCCCATAGACTTAACCTGTTCTGCCTCGGAAATCAAATATCAGGTAAGGACTGTCTTTGATGCTTTGGGGTGGAATACCGACGTGTTGGACATCGAAATGAATATATCAGAAGGTTCTCGTTTGCATCTGCACCCCTTCTATAATCTTTGGCATTTGCTTTATTCTTTCGAAGGGGACAGTTCTCGTACAGGTGATGAGAGCCTGTTGGAGAAAATATCTGCAATTCTTAATTGCAACAAAGACTATGCCCAATTGCTTGCCAATGTATCTTTGGTCAGTGACTATGGCAACCTTAGTGCCAAGGCAATCAAAAAGATATTGCCATACATGAAGGAAGGCAACCGCTATGATGAGGCTTGTGGTTTGGCCTGTTATAGACATTCTGCCTCTTCTTTGACAAAGGAAGAAATTGAAGCAAAGGAACTTTTGGATAGATTGGAAATCTTGCCCAAGGGGGCTTTGCGCAATCCTGTTGTAGAGAAGATATTGAATCAGATGGTCAATGTGGTTAACGAGGTTATTGCCACCTATGGTCGTCCTGATGAGATTAGGGTTGAGTTGGCACGAGAATTGAAAAAGAACCAGAAAGAGCGTGAGGCTTTAACCAAGGCCATTGCCTCTTCAACCAAGGATCGTGAAGAAGTCAAAGAAATTCTCATTAAGGAATTTAATATCCCCAACCCAACTCGCAACGATATTCTACGCTATCGGCTTTACGAGGAGCTAAAGCCCAATGGCTACCATACTCTATACTCTAACAAATATATTGAGCGAGAGAAACTCTTTTCCAAGGAGATAGATATAGAGCACATCATTCCCAAGGCTCGCTTGTTTGATGACTCTTTCTCTAATAAGACATTGGAGTATCGTAGCGTCAATTTGGATAAGGGCAACAAAACGGCCTTTGACTATGTTTCCGAAACATACGGAGAAGAAGGTTTGCAGCGCTACCTCAATACTTGCGAGAGCATTTTTGCCAATCAACGTACCAAGTTGAGGAAACTCAAGATGAGGGAGCAAGATATCCCCGACGGTTTCATTGAGCGTGACTTGCGTAATACCCAATACATAGCCAAGAAGGCTTTGACCATGTTGAACCAAATCTGCCGACGAGTTGTTGCAACTACTGGTGCCGTTACCGACCAGTTGCGTCAGGATTGGGAATTGGTGGATGTCTTGAAGGAATTGAACTGGAGCAAGTACGAGGCCGTGGGAAATGTGGAGTATCATACCGACCACGATGGACGTCGCATAGGCAGGATAAAGGATTGGACAAAACGTAATGACCATCGCCATCATGCTATGGACGCACTGACCGTGGCTTTCACCAAGGACGCATTCATTCAGTACTTCAATCACAAGAATGCCAGTTTCCAAGCAGATTCAAACGAGTATGCCATAAAAACTGCATACTTCAAGGATGGACGTGCCATACCACCAATACCTTTGAGCGAATTGCGTTCAGAGACAAAGAAGCACCTCAACAATATTCTTGTGTCAATAAAGGCTAAGAATAAAGTCGCTACACAAAATATAAATAAGGTAAAAACCAAGGCTCGTGGCACAATTTCGAAAGTGCAATTGACACCCAGGGGGCAATTGCACGAGGCAACAATCTACGGAAGTCATCTTGAATACGTGACACGAGAAGAAAAGGTTAATGCATCTTTTACCAAGGACAAGATAATGACGATATGCTCTCAGCGCTATAAGGAGGCTTTGTTGCAAAGGTTACATCAATTTGGTGGTGATGCAAAAAAGGCCTTCACGGGCAAGAACGCACTTGATAAGAATCCGATTTGGTTGGACGAAATGCACATAGAATCTGTGCCGCCAAAGGTTAAAACCGTTAGTCAAGAACGTTTCTTTACAAAACGCAAACCAATAGATGCAAAGTTGAATGTAGAAAAGGTTGTAGACCCACATATTCGAAGCATATTAAGGGAAAGACTTGAAATGTTTGACGGGAAAGCAGACAAGGCTTTTGTAAATTTAGACGAGCAACCAATATGGCTTAATCGTGAGAAAGGCATATGTATTAAGAAGGTTACTATATATGAGAATTTAGGAAAACCGACCGCATTGCATGATAAGGCGGATAAGGACGGAAATCCAATAATTGATAAGAATGGAAAGCAAACACCGGTTGACTATGTCAATACTGGCAACAACCATCATGTTGCCATATATCGCAAGCCGGTGCTTGACAAGAATGGATTGCAGAAATATGATGACCATGACCAACCATTGTATGAACTGGAAGAACGTGTAGTTTCCTTCTATGAGGTTGTAGAAAGAGTAAATCAGGCTTTACCTGCGGTCGACAAAAACTACAAGAGCGATGAAGGATGGAAGTTCCTTTATTCAATGAAGCAAAACGAGTGCTTTGTATTTCCTAATTCACAAACAGGCTTTGACCCCAAAGAAGTGGATTTAATGAATCCTGAGAATTATGCGTTGATAAGTCCGAATTTGTTTAGGGTACAAAAAATCTCGACCAAAGATTATTGTTTCAGACATCATTTGGAGACAAACGTTGAAAAAGTAAAGGAATTACATGGTATTACATGGAAAAGAATAAATTCCTTGTCAAATATGCATACAATAGTCAAGGTTCGACTTGATCATCTTGGAAGAATAGTTCAAGTAGGGGAATATTAAACAAAGAGAAGACATTATGAGTCATTGCGTGAAGCAGTGGCTCATTTTGTTTATATATAGGTTTCACTTAAAAGTAATGCTTATGATTAAGAAAACCCTTTATTTTGGCAATCCTGCCTATTTATCGCTGAAGAATGCCCAATTGGTAATCAAATTGCCCGAAGTGGAGAAGAACGAAACCCTGCCAGAATCGTTCAAGGTACAGACGCAAGTAACCAAACCGATAGAAGACATTGGGGTGGTTGTGCTCGATAATCAGCGCATCACTATTACCACAGGGGCAATAGAAGCATTGCTTGAGAACAATTGTGCCATAATTACTTGCGACCATCGCAGTATGCCAGTTGGATTGATGTTGCCGCTTAGTGGAAATACCACTCAAAGTGAGCGCTTTCGTGATCAAATAGATGCTTCATTGCCATTGAAGAAGCAATTGTGGCAACAAACCATACAGGCAAAGATAAGTAATCAAGCATCTGTTTTGTCTTCTTGTCGGGGTGCAGAAGTGGGGTGCTTGCGAGCATGGGCAAGGGATGTGCGTAGTGGAGACCCTGATAATTTCGAGGGTAGGGCAGCGGCATATTATTGGCGCAACTTGTTCGGGATGCACATTGAAGACTTTACCCGTGACCGTGAAGGAGTGCCGCCCAATAATGCCCTCAATTATGGATATGCCATTTTGCGTGCAATCGTAGCACGTGCTTTGGTGTCCAGTGGCATGTTACCCACATTGGGCATACATCACCACAACAGATACAATGCCTATTGCCTTGCCGATGATATTATGGAGCCTTATCGCCCGTATGTTGATGAATATGTATTTCAACTAATACAGAAGCATGGCTTGCCTTCAGATGAACTTCCAAAGGCATGGAAGGCAGAGTTGTTACTAATCCCAACTTTGGATGTTGTTATTGGAGGAAAGAAAAGTCCTTTGATGGTGGGTGTTAGCCAAACAACTGCTTCACTTTACAAGTGTTTCTGTGGTGAGATGCGCAAGGTGGCATATCCCGAGAGATAGATAGGAGGTATTATGGAACGTTTCAGTAAATATCGAGTTATGTGGGTACTTGTATTTTTTGACCTTCCAACGGAAACGAAACGTGACCAAAAGGCGGCTGCTAAATTTCGCAAGGATTTACAGCGTGATGGTTTTACCATGTTTCAATTCTCTATTTATATGAGGCATTGTGCCAGTTGCGAAAATGCAGAGGCACACGTGCGTCGTGTTAAGACAATGTTGCCAGAATTTGGAAAGGTTGGCATAATGACAATAACGGACAAACAGTTTGGCAGTATGCTCTTATACCATGGGCAAAAGACAATGCCAAATTTTATAGATGGCGTTCAGTTGGAGTTGTTCTAATCCTCTCGTCATGTGTATATTATAGAAATAGGATGGTGCTTTTCACGGCGACCATCCTATTTGTAAGGCAAAAACCGAATGTTTTTTCTTTTCTAATATCTTGTGTAAACAATTGTCTGATAGAAAGTTCCTAGGACTATATTGTTTTTGCCACTGCAAAGATACTAATTCGAAAGCAATTCACAACTTGAACATGATGCATCAAAACTATTCAATAATTGTTTTTGCCACTGCAAAGATACTAATTCGAAAGCAATTCACAACTGGCATAAGCACCGAGCCAGCACTGGAAGCATTGTTTTTGCCACTGCAAAGATACTAATTCGAAAGCAATTCACAACTGCAACCTCCCTGCGGATTTCGAAGCTGGTATTGTTTTTGCCACTGCAAAGATACTAATTCGAAAGCAATTCACAACGTGTCTGTGACTCGGCTTGTGTCTGTGACTATTGTTTTTGCCACTGCAAAGATACTAATTCGAAAGCAATTCACAACTATGGTAATGTTAAAAATCTTGTAATCGGTATTGTTTTTGCCACTGCAAAGATACTAATTCGAAAGCAATTCACAACTTCTCCTCTAAAATGTATTGAATATGTCACATTGTTTTTGCCACTGCAAAGATACTAATTCGAAAGCAATTCACAACATACAAAGTTGTTGGCTATCAGCCTAAGTAATTGTTTTTGCCACTGCAAAGATACTAATTCGAAAGCAATTCACAACACCTTGATGTTGTAGGTGGTCCTATGGAGGATTGTTTTTGCCACTGCAAAGATACTAATTCGAAAGCAATTCACAACCAGTTATGAGGAAACTATGCTTTGTGAAGTATTGTTTTTGCCACTGCAAAGATACTAATTCGAAAGCAATTCACAACAGGTCGTGAGGATTTCTTCATACCTGATTTATTGTTTTTGCCACTGCAAAGATACTAATTCGAAAGCAATTCACAACCTCTTGATAAGATTTATCTACTTTGCGTATATTGTTTTTGCCACTGCAAAGATACTAATTCGAAAGCAATTCACAACTTGTGAAGCATGTTTGCAAGCAAAGCGAGAATTGTTTTTGCCACTGCAAAGATACTAATTCGAAAGCAATTCACAACCCACTCACGTTGTAGAGGGTGATTGGTCTTATTGTTTTTGCCACTGCAAAGATACTAATTCGAAAGCAATTCACAACACATAAACCTTTACTGTTTATATACATTGAATTGTTTTTGCCACTGCAAAGATACTAATTCGAAAGCAATTCACAACGAACCTCAGCGTTTGCAGATGTCTGAATTGATTGTTTTTGCCACTGCAAAGATACTAATTCGAAAGCAATTCACAACCCAAAAGGCAAGGCACAAGGGCGACCAGCGATTGTTTTTGCCACTGCAAAGATACTAATTCGAAAGCAATTCACAACTAGTACGTAAGGTATTTTATCCCTATACGCCAAGCAAAGGGTATCCCCAAAAACAGGGGACGCTATGAAAAACATGCAATAATGCTTGTTGGATTTGCCTAAATCCTATACCTTTGGTCTATAAAATGAGTGTTTTCATGCAGAAAATAATATAGTTTGAAGTAGAACCTTATGAAAAGTTTTGGACAGAAGGCCTGGATGTTGCCGCAACCGGTGCTGATTCTGGGTACATACAATGCCGATGGCTCTGCGAATGCCATGAATGCGGCTTGGGGCGGGCAATGGGACGCCAAGGAGATAATGATAAGCATGGGGGTGCATGCCACAACGGAGAACCTGGCTCGGTGTCCGGAGTTTACCGTGGCTTTCGCAACCAGGGACACTATGGTGGCGGCGGACTTCGTGGGTATAGTCAGCGCGAAGAACGATCCCGAGAAGATGCAGAAGACTGGGTGGACGGTGCAGAGGGCGGAGAACGTGGACGCTCCCGTCTTTGCCGACTTCCCCATGACTCTGGAGTGCCGCATACTGCGTAAGATAGACGAGTCGGAGGAGGGCTACTACATAGTGGCGGAGATAGTGAACGTGCTGGTGAACGAGGACTTCCTTGCCGAGGATGGCAAACCGGACGTGGAGAAGATGCACCTCATCGTCTACGACCCCATCCATCATGGCTACATGGAAGTGGGCAGTAGGGTAGGGAATGCCTTCTCCGACGGCAAGAAACTGAGGTAATGCTATGCAGAAGTCCATTGTCCTGGGCATCCTGCTGGTCATGCTCGGCTATATTGTTGTAAGATGAATGTACACGTGATAATCATATACTACCTACTCATTGTCAACGCCGTGGCATTCATTGTCTATGGCATAGACAAACTCAAGGCCAGGAAGGGCAGGTGGCGCATATCGGAAGCCACACTGCTCCTCCTTGCCCTCGTGGGCGGAAGCATAGGCTCATGGCTCGGCATGAAAGTATGGCATCACAAGACCATGCACCGCAAATTCCAGTACGGCCTCCCAACCATCCTCCTCCTCCAACTCGCCATTGCCGTATATCTCTGCACACGCATGTAGTCAGTTTCCCCTTTCCCCTTTCCCCTTTCTCCTTTCTCCTTTCTTTGTCCCCCTGTGACAGGCGGGACGAGCGCAGAGCGCGGAGGGGGTGGATGAATCTCCTTTCTCCTTTCTCCTTTCCCCCTTCTCCCTTCTCCTTTCTCCCTT
>JAGBYI010000142.1 GCA_017628845.1 Bacteroidaceae bacterium | reverse complement strand
GTCCCGGGTAGGGACGAAAATATATAAAAAGATGAAAAAATTAATATATACATTATCAACATTCGTTGTGCTTGCGCTCGGTGCCGTGTCTTGCGACTCCTACTTCGATGTGGAGCTCCAGGACCAGGCTACCATCGAGGAGATGTTCAGCAAGAGAGGAACAGCCCGTCAGCTTGCAGCACACATGTATGCCTACCTTCCTAAGGAGGAGAATCCTGTGGACGCTACCACTGAGGGAGGTTTCTCAGGCCGTACGGATGCACGTCAGGTAAATGCTTCGGCATATGCCAACAACGTGTTCGACCTCCGCGTAGGCGACTATAGCCCTGCGTCCATCACTGGTTACAACCTTTGGGAGAACTACTATAAGGCGATCGCACACTGTACTCTCGTGATCGACAACATCCACCTCAACAAGGAGGATAACGAGCAGGTGCGTGAATACATGAAGGCTGAGGCCCGCTTCATGCGTGCATTCTATTACTTCTGCCTCTTCCGTACATACGGACCTGTCATCGTATGGGGCGACAAGGCGGCACCTTCAGACGTGCTCGGTTCGGAGCTTGACAGAAACACTCTTGAGGAGAACATCACCTTCATCGTTGACGAACTCGACAAGTGTATCGCAGTGCTTCCTATGAGCATCACTGAGGTGGGTCTTCAGGAAGGTTCCGACATGGGTCGTGCGACAAAGGGTGCTGCTATGGCACTTAAGTCACGCGTTCTTCTTTATGCGGCATCGCCTCTTTACAACGGCAATGAACTCTATGCCGGCATGACAAACTATTATGGCAATGAGATCTTCCCTCAGAACTATGACGCTCAGAAGTGGGAGGATGCCAAGGCTGCGGCCAAGGATCTGATTGACCTTAACTACTATAACCTCGTTCAGGCAGACAAGACCACAGGCGACAAGTTCGAGGACGGTGTCCGCGCATATCAGAACATATTCTTCAAGCAGTGGAATGAGGAGACTATCTGGGGATGGTGGATGAACTTCTACGATGACTGGCTCGGTCGCTCAGGCGGATTCGTCGGTGCTTGCGCTCCACGTAACATCACAGTCGAGGGATGGCAGTCACTCACTCCGTCGTTCAAGCTCGTTGACGCTTATGCGATGTATGAGACAGGACGTTATCCTGTTACCGGATATGACAGAACCACAGGCATGGATGACTACTCGAAGCCTATCATCGACGAGCAGTCAGGTTATGAGGCTGAGGGCTTCAGCATGACGACTCAGTTCGAGGCAGAGTGGGCAGGCGAGTTCGAGGCACATAACTCTACTCTGGGCCGTGAGCCACGCTACTATGCGTGTCTTGTTCCTAACGGATACTACTGGCCATGTGACCCGGCTCTCAAGACCATGACCAACCCTAAGAACTCATCTACAACATGGGTTGCAGAGGATATGAAGTGCGGTTTCTGGAGAGGTTCAGGCTCGCTTTGCCAGCGTTGGGACCAGACTTCGACAAACAACTACTTCGGCTATGCATGGCGTCGTCTCTACAAGGCGGACAACCCTCTTGACGTGGGAGCGGACTACCAGCAGATCAAGTATGTTTACCCTGCTTTCCGTCTTGCAGAGATCTACTTCAACTATGCTGAGTGCTGTATCGAGACAGGTGACTATGCAGAGGCTGTCAAGTATATCAACATGATCCGTAACCGTTCGGGTCTGAACAACCTCGAGGAGGCATATCCTGGTATCGCAACTGATCCTGAGCTCCTCAGATGGTGCTTCCGTCAGGAGAAGATGATCGAGTTCGCGATCGAGGGACCTATGCACTTCTATGACAGCTGCCGCTGGATGGTTGCAGAGCAGAACTTCCCAACACTCAACTGGACTCTCAATCTCAACGACGCGGTTGACTATCACGATTCATGGGTGCGCTCAAGCGAGGACTTCCCGCTTGCAAAGCATGCGAAGTTCACAAAGAGAGACTATCTCTTCCCATTTGACTCTGATCAGCTTGCCGAGATGACAAACATTACACAGAACTACGGATTCTAATCTGAATGAATATGAAGAAGATTTTCAAGAATATCTTGCTTTCTGCACTGATGATTACAGCCGTGGCTTCATGTGCAGACGACAGAAATAATTTTCTGCCAGACGACTCGTTCGGCTTCAACAACAAGGCCGGCGAGAACGTCCTGACCCTCCCTCTTTATGGCGGTTCTCATGAGATCGATATCATCAAGAGCGGAAAGGGACTCAACGAGGGTGTAGTGAACATCACCACATCCAACTTCGACCTTAACAACTTCAATAAGGCAAACGGAGTGGAATACATTCCGCTTCCTGCCGATATGGATCTCTATTCATTCAGCGAGCAGAGCATCGCTTTCGGCAAGGATGACGTCACCAAGCCGGTTACCGTATCATGGGATATCGCAAAGGTGGCTGCATTCATGGAGCAGGAGCCTGCAAACCAGTACTGCATCCCTGTAGCTCTTCGCTCTGAGAGTCTTGAGGTTAACGAAGGTAGAGAGGTGTTCATCCTCAACCTCGTGACTTCTACGGTGACTGCCGAGCAGACACTCCTCAGCCGCACATACGAGTGGGAGTCAGAGCCGATGGCTGAGACCATGGACATCACAGTACGTATCGACAAGGCCATTCCGGGCATCGACCTTACCATCGACTTCGAGGTGGACGAGGAGCTCGTGGCTGCATACAACCAGGCAAACGGAACAAACTATACTATTGCACCTGAGGGACTCGTATCATTCGGTGCAGATCCTGTAATCAAGGCAGGCGAGGGTTATGTGCTTTATCCTGTGACCATCAACACCGATGCTATCGCTGAGGAAATGGAGGTCGAGATCAAGGGTGAGACCGTGACAAAGAAGCTTGTCAAGAGAGATTGGGACGGTTATGTGGTTCCAGTGAAGATCTCAAGCATGTCGGTTGACGGCGTGAAGATCAACAACGGTCTTACATACATCGTCGTGAAGGGTCTCGAGCCTATCCCGCCACAGCTCTTCACCCGCCAGTGGGGTATTTATGCAACTTCATCTACAAACCCATGGCAGGCGACATTCGGCATTTCTGATGCACGAAACATCACAATGGACGACCAGTATGTCTATGTGCCTCAGTCGGCCGGCGGAGACGCTGTCCTCAAGGCTGTAAGCATCCTGGATCCTGCTCAGGTGAAGGATGTGAACGTGAGCGGTATCGCTGGCGGTACTCATACTCTCTCATGCGTGAGAATGATCCCTAACACTGATCCTGCAGTCAACGGTGGCAAGGATATCCTTTCAGCCTGCTGTCTGTCAGTAGGTGACGGATCGCACCTCCACTTCTATGTATGGCTCAACGGCATCGACAACGCTCCTGTTCTCAGCATGGTCGAGGACTCTGGCCGTCGTCTCGGTGACAAGTACATCGTGCTTGGAAGCTGGAACAACGGTGAGATTTACCTCAAGGACTTCAACACCGGAAACATCGTGCGCTACGCTATGATAGACGGACGTATAGGTGAGTGGCCTGGCGCTGACGGACTTGCTTACGCTCGCGGACGTTTCGATTACAATGCATCAGTGCTTGACGCTGCAGGCTGCATCGGATCGGCTTATGTTTACCCTGGTACTCCTAAGGCAGGTTCTGATATTCCAGCTGGATTCCTTGTGTCCTCAACTGCAAGCGCTCACTTCCTTGGTCAGGTAGAAGGAAACATATTCGCTTCGACAGCAGATCTTGGAATGCCGTTGACTCACGGTTACAGCTTCTTCACTGACGCCAAGACAGGTCTCAAGTACATCGCTTATGTGGGTCTTGAGGCGAGCCAGGC
>JAGBYI010000141.1 GCA_017628845.1 Bacteroidaceae bacterium | reverse complement strand
TCATTGAGCAACAGCAGCTGGTGCAGAAGATTATGGACAACGGCTATGCCTATGAGAGCAACGGCTCCATATACTTCGACATAGAGCGATACAACCAGGACCACAAGTACGGCATACTGAGCGGACGCTCGCTGGAGAACATCAAGGATGCCAGCCGCGACACCCTGGCCGGCGTAGGCGAGAAGCGCAACCAGGCAGACTTTGCCCTGTGGAAGAAGGCAAGCCCCGAGCACATCATGCACTGGCCAAGCCCCTGGAGCGAGGGTTTCCCCGGATGGCACTGCGAGTGCACGGCAATGGGCAAGAAGTACCTGGGCGAGCGCTTCGACATACACGGCGGAGGACTTGACCTCGTCTTCCCTCACCACGAGTGCGAGATAGCACAGGCACAGGCAAGTCAGGGACATCCCATGGTGACATACTGGATGCACAACAACATGATAACCATCGACGGCAAGAAGATGGGCAAGTCGTACAACAACTTCATCACCCTGCCTCAGTTCTTTGCTGGCGAGCACGAGCGACTGGAGCGCGGATACTCGCCCATGACCATACGCTTCTTCATCTTGCAGGCACACTACCGCAGCACCGTGGACTTCAGCAACGAGGCCCTGCAGAGCGCCGAAAAAGGCCTGGCACGACTGATGGACGGATGGAAGGCACTGAAGCGACTGAAAGAGGGACAGAAGGTGAAGGGACAGCCCTGGGTGGAGATGCAGTATGTGGACACTCTGCGACAGAACTGCTACGATGCCATGAACGACGACATGGCTTCGCCCATGGTAATAAGCCACCTGTTCGACGCATGCCGCGTGCTGAACACCATCATAGACAAGAAGGCAAGCATCAAGGAAGATGTAGTTGCCGCACTGGCAGAAGTGTTCCACACCTTTGCCTTCGAGATACTGGGTCTTTCCGAAGAGAAGGACGGCAGCAACAAGGCCCGCGAAGAGGCCTTCGGCAAGGTGGTGGACATCGTCCTGGAGCAGCGCCAGCAGGCCAAGGCCGAGAAGAACTGGGCACTGTCCGACCAGATACGCGACAACCTCTCTGCCCTCGGTTTCGAAGTAAAGGACACCAAGGACGGCTTCACCTGGTCGCTGAATAAATAAACGTTTCCCAACATGCCTGCAACACTTAGATTCAAGGTAGTAGAAGAAGCCTTCGGCAAGAAGGCCATAGACGTGCCCACACCCAAGGAACGCCCAAGCGAGTTCTTTGCAAAATACGTTTTCAACAGGCAGAAGATGTTCAAGTATCTCCCTGCCGATGTGTACGAGAAGATGTGCGACGTCATTGACCGTGGCACCACACTCGACCTGAAGACCGCCGACGCCGTGGCCGAGGGCATGAAGCGATGGGCCATGGAACTGGGCGTAACACACACCACACACTGGTTCCAGCCCCTCACCGAAGGCACCGCCGAGAAGCACGACGGCTTTGTGGAGCACGACGGCAAGGGCGGCATGCTGGAGGAGTTCAGCGGCAAGCAGCTGGTGCAGCAGGAACCCGACGCCAGCAGTTTCCCCAGCGGTGGCATACGCTCCACCTTTGAGGCACGCGGATATAGCGCCTGGGACCCCGCAAGCCCCGTCTTCGTGATGGGCGACACGCTGATGATTCCCACCGTGTTCATATCCTACACGGGCGAAGCGCTCGACTACAAGGCCCCCCTGAAGAAATCCATCAAGGCCGTGGGCAAGGCAGCACTGGACGTGGCACGCATGTTCTACCCCGAGATAAGCAGCGTGAAGAGCAACCTTGGCTGGGAGCAGGAGTACTTCCTGGTGGACGAGAGCTTCTATTCTGCACGCCCCGACCTGGCAATGACCGGACGCACACTCATGGGGCACGACTCGGCCAAGAACCAGCAGATGGACGACCACTACTTCGGCTCCATACCCTCGCGCGTGGTTTCCTTCATGAAAGACCTGGAGATACAGGCACTGGAACTGGGCATACCCTGCAAGACACGCCACAACGAGGTGGCACCCAACCAGTTCGAACTGGCTCCCATCTTCGAGGAGATGAACCTGGCCATCGACCACAACATGCTCATCATGGCACTGATGAAGAAGGTGGCACGCAAGCATGGCTTCCGATGCCTCCTGCACGAGAAACCCTTCAAGGGCATAAACGGAAGCGGCAAGCACAACAACTGGAGCCTGTCCACCAACACAGGCATACTGCTGCACGCACCCGGAAAGACACCCGTGGACAACCTGCGCTTCATCACCTTCATAGTGGAGACACTCATGGCCGTGTACCGCCACAATGGCCTGCTGAAGGCCTCCATCGTAAGCGCCACCAATGCACATCGCCTGGGTGCACACGAGGCGCCTCCTGCCATCATCAGTTCCTTCCTGGGAAGCCAGCTGGCAGGCATACTGGAGAAACTGGAGAACAGCGAGGACGACGACGTCTTCAACCTCTCCACCCGACAGAGCGTGATGCTGGACATACCGCAGATACCCGAACTGCTGGTGGACAACACCGACCGCAACCGTACCTCACCCTTTGCCTTCACGGGCAACCGCTTCGAGTTCCGTGCCGTGGGTGCACAAGCAAACTGTGCCGCTTCGATGATAGTACTGAACACTGCCGTGGCAGAGCAGCTTGCTGACTTCAAGATGCGTGTTGACAAACTCATATCCTCTGGAATGGATATGATGAAGGCCATACTCACCGTAGTGCGTGAGGACATCAAGGCATGCAAGCCTATCCATTTCGATGGAAACGGTTATAGCGAGGAGTGGAAGGTGGAAGCCGAAAAGCGAGGCCTGGATGTGGAAACAAACATACCGCTCATCCTTGACCAGTATCTCTCGGAAGAAACAGTGAAGATGTTTACCAGAATGAATGTGCTCTCGCGCGCTGAACTGGAGGCACGCAACGAGATAAAGCTGGAGACATACACAAAGAAGATACAGATAGAGGCACGAATCTTCGGTGATCTCTGCCTTAACCACATAGTTCCCGTGGCAACACGCTACCAGAGCCAGCTGCTGGACAATGTTCTCAAGGTGTCGCAGATATTCCCTGCCGAACAGGCCAAGGTGATGAATGCCAACAATATGGCTCTGATTGAGAAGATAGCACAAAACACAGCCTTCATCACCGAGCATGTCTACTCACTGATAGGAGCACGCAAGGTGGCAAACCATCTGGAGTCAGAGCGCGAGAAGGCAATAGCATATCACGACAATGTTGCTCCGCTAATAGAAGAAATACGCTCCTATGTGGACAAACTTGAGATGATAGTAGACGACGAACTCTGGCCATTGCCAAAGTATCGTGAGATGCTGTTCATTAGGTGAGGATGTGAGCATAACTCCAAATCATCGGAAATTAATACCCACAAGATAGCTGCTCTGGAACCAGGGCAGCTATTCTTATAAGGTAGCAGTTTTGCCCTCGGTATTGACGCAATTTTGTCCTCGGTATTGTCACGCCCTTGTCCTCGGTATTTGTTCGCCGAGAGAATAGTATTGTCACGCCCTTGTCCTCGGTAAGGGCAAAATTAAGTCCCCAAACCGTGAAGGAATGGGGACTATGTAGTTATAAAAATGTGTATAGGATTTTACTCCATCTTGCGCAGGAATATCATGCCGGTGGTGTTGTTGCCCTGGGGGGCGTAGCCTTCAAGTTCGATGTGGAAAGGAGTGCCGGCCTCAAAGGCATCCAGGGTGAAGCGGTAGGTGACGGGCTGCTGGCCTGTCTTTACTGTATTGTCGGCCTTGACTTCTGCCATCAGTTCGTTGCGCTTCCATAGTTTCATTGTGCCCAGGCGGACGGGGTTGTCGCCACGAGTGGGGATGACGGTGAGTTCATAGGCACCGTTGCCCGAAACCTTGCCGGTAACCTCGAAACGCCAGTTGGATGGCTTTGGCTGGATACGCAGAGGTTCCCAACCGAATACATGCTGGCCATAGGCCTTATAGGCAGAATAGTCGGGGGCGAAGTAGAGAGGCAGTGAGTAGCGGTTGGTAGATACTACGGCAATGGCACGCAGGTCCTCACGGCTTGCCACGGTGATGGGGGCGGTGTACTTGGCAGAGTGCACGTTGGGGTATCTGCCGTTGGTGGTATAGCGGATTTCAGCACCAGGTACATCGCTGGCAAGGGTGAAGGTTAGGGTGCCGTCGGCATTCTTCTCCTCCTTGACGATGCGTGGTTCGGGCATGCGATAATGGCACCCCTTGTTGTCCAGACGTACAAAGTGTGCACCCACACGCTGGCGGAAGTCCTCCCAATTGCGTTTGCTCTGCTTCTGCCAAGCCACCTCGCTGACAGCCATCAGACGGGGGAAGAGCAGGTATACGGCATAGTTCTCGGAACGGTTCTCATGCAAGGGGGCAAACACCTGCAAGGCATTGCCAT
>JAGBYI010000140.1 GCA_017628845.1 Bacteroidaceae bacterium | reverse complement strand
GGTGCGGACGGGGCTCGAACCCGCGACCCCTAGCGTGACAGGCTAGTATTCTAACCAACTGAACTACCGCACCATTGTTGGTTGCTCCTTTCGGTTTGCGAGTGCAAAGGTATGATGTTTTTCCGAAACTACCAAATGTTTTGCAAAGAAAGTTGAAACTTTTCTTCATTATGCCCAACTTCCCGTCTTTGTGCCCTTGTGCCGTAGATGTGGTTCTCCGTCCGTCAAGGGACCACTGATGACACAGATGCGGCTGATATTCACAGATTGCAGTGTACAGCAATTATCTGTCTCAATCGGTATTATCGGTATTATCGGTATTATCCGTGTCATCTGCGGTCAAATCTTCATGCTAATATTTGCTGTCTCGGAAAATAGTATTACCTTTGTCTCCTGAATTCCGTCACTACAGTGGTGGTGTGAGGAAGGACTTTACCGAAAAAGGTGTTATTGAAATTATCTTCGATGTTCAAACTTCGCAACTTTGATCTCGGAATGAAGATGATGGCAATGGCACCACATCGTTGGTATGTACAGTCGTTATTGGCTATTTGCATAACCTTTGGTGTGGGCTATTGCTTTATCCATTCCAAAGGTAGTGCGAAGACCTGAACGTCGGATAAGGCAAATAAGTTCCCACACCTTTATTTTATATCCATTATAATGCCGAACGGAGGGAGCAGGGAGGCGGAAAACAATTAGTACGATGAAAAAATATCTACACAATTCCTTGCGGGTGCTGTTCTTGTCCCTGGCAGTGATCCTTAGTCTGCCCATGCTGGCGGTAGAGGTAATGAATTATGGGATAAACTATGAACTTGATGCAGAGACAAAGCAGGCTACTGTTATTAAGAAGAGTAGTGGCAAGTATTCTGGTAAGCTAGTCATCCCAGAGGCAGTTGAACATGGGGCTACAGTCTATAGTGTGACGGGCATAGGGAGTTATGCTTTCGCTGAATGCTCTGCTTTGACCTCTGTGATTATCCCCAATAGTGTGACGAGCATAGGGGAGTGGGCTTTCTATAATTGCTCTGGTTTGACCTCGGTTCATATCTCTGATATTGCAGCATGGTGCAATATTGATTTTGCTGACTATTATTCTAATCCTTTATATTATGCTCATCATTTATATTTGAATGGAGAAGAGGTAAAAGATTTAGTAATCCCCAATAGTGTGAAGAGCATTGGGAATTGTGCTTTTTTTTGTGGCTCTGCTTTGACCTCGGTGACTATTCCCAATAGTGTTACGAGCATAGGGGAGACAGCTTTCTGTGGTTGTTCTGGTTTGCCATTGGTAACTATTCCTAATAGTGTGGAGAGCATAGGGGTGGGGGCTTTCTCTGAGTGCTTTGGTTTGACCTCGGTTACTATTCCCAATAGTGTGAAGAGCATAGGTAATTATGCATTCTCTGGTTGCTCTGGTTTGACATCCATTGTTGTGGAGGATGGAAATCCTGTTTATGATTCTCGAAACAATAGTAATGCAATAATTGAATCTGCTACAAATACCTTAATCGCTGGCTGTGCCACAACCATAATCCCCAATAGTGTGACGAGCATAGGGGCTGGTGCTTTCGCTTTGTGCTCTGGCTTGACTTCGGTAACTATTCCTAATAGTGTGACGAGCATAGGGGCTGATGCTTTCCGTGCTTGTCATGGTTTGACCTCAGTCTCTATTCCTAACAGTGTAACGAACATAGGGGATTGTGCTTTCGGTTTTTGCTCAGCTTTGACCTCAGTCACTATTCCTAACAGTGTGACGAGCATAGGGGATGGTATTTTCTCTACTTGCTCCAGTTTGGTCTCGGTTACTATCGGCAATAGTGTGAAGAGCATAGGGGAGGATGCTTTCTATAATTGCTCTGGTTTGACCTCGGTTACTATCGGCAATAGTGTGGAGAGCATAGGGGATAGGGCTTTCTGGGATTGCTCTGGTTTGACCTCGGTTACTATCCCCAATAGTGTGGAGAGCATAGGGTGGTATGCTTTCTATGGTTGCTCTGGTTTGGTCTCGGTTACTATCCCCAATAGCGTGGAGAGCATAGGGTGGTATGCTTTCTCTGGTTGCTCTGGTTTGACCTCGGTTACTATCGGCAATAGTGTTAATCATATAAGGAGTTATGCTTTCGATAATTGCTACAAACTGAAGGACGTATATTGCTATGCTGAGAAGGTGCCTTCTACAGAGAGCAACGCATTCAATGCTTCTAATCCAGAAAACGCCACTCTTCATGTTCCTGCTGCTTCCATTTATAGTTATTGGACAAAATATCCTTGGAGCAGTTTTGGCACAATTGTGGCCCTCACCCCAGAGGAGAGCGGCATTGACGAACTGAAAGGTGAAAACGGAAAACGGGAAACTGCCGTCTATGACCTCTCCGGCCGTCGTGTGCAGAAGGCACAGAAGGGTATCTTTGTCCAGAATGGCAAGGTGATGGTTAAGTGATGAACGCTTAACGTTACGGCTAACGAATAGCGTTTAGTTATTTTTGTAATAGCATAATCCGCAGGCACCCCAGTGATGGCAGGTGTCTGCGGATTGGTGATTTGTGTGGGAGGATGTTTTCGTCATCGTTTTCGTTCTGTTCCCCTTTTATCCACCCCCCTCCCCCCTGCAGGGTACTCCCCCCTGTCTCAGGGGGAGAAAGTGGGTGGTGGGCGTACAAAAGGAAAGGAGGTGCAGACCTGTGATGGTGCTGCACCTCCTTGATTTTAGGGGGGTATAGGAAAGCCTAGGAAACCATAGGAAGACCTAGGAGGACCTGGGGGAGTTCGGAGAGATCTGCTCATCCGCTCCACGCTCATCCCCCTACAGGGGGACTGAGGGGGTCTTGGGTCTTCTTCAACGCTCTATCGTCTGGGCGCGGTCGGGGCCTACGCTGACGATGGTGATGGGGCGCTCGAGGGCTTTCTCCAAGTAGTCGATGTAGTCCTGGAAGGCCTTGGGGAACTCGCTGGGAGAGGTCATCTGGGTGAGGTCGGTCTGCCAGCCGGGAATCTCCTCGTAGACGGCCTGCCAGCCTTCGGTGTCGTAGGGCATCTGGGTGGTGCGGATGCCGTCCTTCTCGTATGCCACGCATGCCTTGATGGTCTCGAAGGTGTCCAGCACGTCGCTCTTCATCATGATGAGCTGGGTGACGCCGTTTACCATGATGGCATACTTGAGGCCCACGATGTCCACCCAACCGCAACGGCGGTTACGGCCTGTTACGGCACCATACTCATGACCGATGTCGCGAATCTTTTCGCCAGTCTCGTCGAACAGTTCCACGGGGAAGGGACCAGAACCCACACGGGTGCTGTAGGCCTTGAAGATACCGAAGATCTCGCCTATGCTGTTGGGGGCAACGCCCAGGCCGGTGCACACACCGCCGGTGCAGGTGCTGCTGGAGGATACGAAGGGGTAGGTGCCGTGGTCAATGTCGAGCATGGTGCCCTGTGCACCCTCGGCCAGTACGTTCTTGCCCTCGGCGAGAGCCTGGTTGATTTCAAACTCGGTGTCGCGCAGGGGGAACTGGCTCATGTAGCGTATGCCCTCCATCCACTTCTGCTCCTCCTCGGTGATGTCGTAGTCGGTGAAGTGCAGGTCGCTCAGAATCTGCTCGTGGCGAGCCTTCAGAGCCAGGTACTTCTGCTCGAAGTTCTCCTCGATGTCGCCCACGCGCAGGCCGATGCGGCTGGCCTTGTCGCTATATGTGGGACCGATGCCCTTGCCGGTGGTGCCAACCTTGTTCTTGCCCTTGGCGGCCTCGTAGGCACGGTCCAGCACACGGTGTGTGGGCAGGATGAGGTGTGCGCGGCGGCTGATGTGCAGACGGCTCTTCAGGTCGTAGCCAGCCTGCTCCAGTTCCATGGCCTCTGCCATGAACAGGTCGGGAGCGATGACGCAGCCGTTGCCGATGATGTTCAGCTTGCCCTCGTCGAAGATGCCAGAGGGGATGCTGCGGAGGACGAACTTCTTGCCCTCGAAGATGATGGTGTGTCCGGCATTTGGACCGCCGGCAAAACGTGCCACAACGTCGTAGCGTGGGGTGAATACGTCTACAACCTTACCTTTGCCTTCGTCGCCGAAGACGATGCCCAGCAGGGCATCAACTTTTCCTTTTGCCATAGTAGTTATGATTATTATTGTTTAATTCTTTGTTGGTTGTTTTTAGGAGGACCTAGGAAAACCTAGGATACCCTAGGAGGGTTTTTCGTTTTGCTTGTCTGGTGAGTGGCAGTTGTGCCTACTCCCCTCCATAGAGGGCGAGCGAGGTCTTTAGAAGATGGACTGAATGTCCATCTGTGCCTCGGGAGGGGAGCACTCCCCAGTGCGACGCGCGGACTGGTTGGGGGTGGGTCCTTCCATTGCTTCTATCGTCTGCATCACTGCCTTGCGCAGGGGCAGGGGGGCATTGGCAGAGAGGACCGAGGCATGGTCGCGCAGTTCTGCTTCGGAGCGGGGCATGAGTTTGTTGCCCTGGCGGAGCAGGCGGCAGATGGTGAGCCAGCCGCAGAGCGAGGCAAGTTCATGTGTGCCTGCTATCCAACGGAAGGCCATGTCGGTGGCCCAGGGCTGGGGGGAGATGAGTTCCATGGCCAGGAGCGACACCGCCTCGGGTGTGCGGGCCTCGTGAACCCAGATGTCTGCCACCTCGGGCAGGAACTCCTGTGGAGGGGTGAGCAGTATGCCCAGCAACTGGCTCTCGCGCACGTTCTCGCTCCATAGGCGCTGACCCAGACGGCGGTCGCGAGGGAACTCGGCGGCGATGTTCCTGAGTCGGGGCAACTCTATGCCCCACACCACATGGTGAGGCATGCCACCGCGGCGCATCTGCGAGGAGGCAATGCCGTTCATGTTGGCACGCAACTCCTTTTTTATATTGCGGATGGTCTCGTCCATCCAGTTTGTGTCAATTGTATTCTCTTCCATATCTGAGCATCTGCTGGTCGAAGGTCTCGTCGTAGGACACGGTAATGTCCGTAACCTTGCCGTCAGTGTCTGTTACAAGTGTGTATAGGGGGTTGATGAACCCCTTGTAGGGAGCCAGGTCCAGAGCCTCGTAGCGCTGAAGCACCTCCTGGTGCAGGGCACCGTCCACCTCCACGCCGTACTTCTCCACCAGGTGCTTGGCGGCCAGGGTGTCGCCCTCGCTCTTTATGCGCTGTATCTCGGCCAGCAGTTGGCCTATGAACTGGCGCAGGGTGGGGTAGTCGTGAATGAGCAGTTGGGTCTTGCCGTCTTTCCTGGCAAGTTCCATGGCAGGTATGGTGCCGAAGACCTGTGCCCAGTAGGCGGACTGCTCCAGGCACCAGTGCGCTATGAGGGCACGGTTGCGCATGTGCGCCTCCTCTATCTGGCATCCGGGCTTGATGCGCACGAGCTGCGTCATCAGACCGTTGAGCATGTAGGTGTAGTAGTTGCTGTGCCATGCATCCGGGGTGGGAGTGAGTCCCAGCTGGTGCATCTTCTGGTCGGCAATGTAGTAGAGCGCGAAGAGGTCGGCACGCGTCTCCTCTATGGTGCTGCCATGCACGCCAAGGGCATCGGCATCCACGCCAGGCAAGAGTTGTCCCGAACCGTGTCCGAGGCACTCGTGCAGGTCGGTATGCAGGTCGTCCAGCTGGTGCGCATAGAGGTTGACCTGCTCCAGCACCTTGGCATCGGGGATGAACTCCTGTCGGAACCCATTGCCCATGGCCGCCTGGTCGTAGGCCTCGGTGAGGTTGCCTATGGTAACGCTCTTGCTTCCGTAGACGGAGCGCACCCAGTTGCTATTGGGCAGGTTGATGCCTATGGCCGAACTGGGATAGAGGTCGCCACCCAGAATGGCAGCCTGCACTACACGCGCGGTGACACCCTTGCACTCCTTCTTCTTGAAACGAGGGTCCACAGGGCTGTTGTCCTCGAACCACTGGGCATTCTGGCTGAGTATCTCCGTGCGGCGTGTAGCCTCGCGGTCCAGTATGTTCACATAACCCTCCCACGAAGCCTTCAGGCCCAGAGGGTCGCCATATACTTCGGTGAAGCCGTTGACGAAGTCCACCGTGCCCTCCACCTCGGAAATCCACTGGATGGTGTACTGGTCGAAGGTGTCCAGCGACCCGGTGCGGTAGAACTGGAGCAGAAGCGAGATAACCTCTCTCTGCCTGTCGTTCTCGGCAAACTCCATGGCCTTCTCCAGATGCGAGCAGATGCGCTCTATCTGTCGTCCGTAGAGGCCTGTGGAGGAATATATGTTCTCGTACAGATTGCCCTCGGCATCCCTTTCCAGACGGCTGTTCATGCCGTACATGACGGGCTGGTCGGGCTGGGGAGCGGAAGCCTTCTGCTGGGCATAGAACTGCTCTGCCTCGTGCTGTGTGACACCCTCGCCATAGTAGTTGCATGCCGATGCAAGCAAGAGGTCGTCGCCGCTCTGGCACACACGCTTGGGCATGACGGAGGGGTTGGTGATAACCTCGGCAAGGTGCTCGAACTCCTCGGCCCCAATCACGGGCGAGGGAATGGCACGGTATGCCTGGCCAAGCCACTCGGCAGAGAAGGCAGGCAGGAACTTGTCTGTGCTATAGTGATGATGTATGCCGTTGGCAAACCACACCTGACGCAGGTAGGTGAGGAAAGCCTCCCAGTCCTTGCCCTCGTGCACTATGGCGGAGTTCTGCAGGATGTCCTCCAGCAGACGGCGGATGGCCAGGTTGTGGCGGCAGTTCTGGTCCCACAGGATGTCGCGTCCGCACAGAGCGGCCTCCGCCAGGTGATAGACATACTGCTTCTGTCCCAGGCTCAGGTCCTGGAAGGCAGGCACACGGTAGCGCAGCAACTGTATGTCGGCAAAGCGCAACTGGGCGTATGGGAAGGTGTTATTCCTCATCTGCAGTCTCCTCTTTCTTGCTCCTCTTGGGGATGGCGTTCTGTGCACGGTACTCCAGCGGAGTCATGCCGTTCTTGCGGAAGAATGCCGAGTAGAAGCACTGGCGGTTGGCAAAGCCCGTGGCACGGGCAACGTCCTCCATCTTGAGGTCGGCAAAGTGCTTGTCGGTAATCATATACATGGCCTCCTTTATGCGGAACTCGTTGATGAGTTGCGAGAAGTTGTCCCTGTACCTGAGATGCACCACGGCGCTGATGTAGCGGGCGTTGCACCCAATCTCCTCAGCCATCTTGGCTGCGGTGTACTCGGGGTCGCGGTATTTCTTCTCCACCACGAACTTCAGCAGTATCTTCTCGTATATCTCCTCTACAAGTGATGTGCTCAGGGCACCGATGTATGAGGCCTCTTTCTTCTTTTTCTCTGTGATATTGTATTTTGCCATGATATGGTATTAAAGTCCAAGTTCTATTTTCAGTCTTGCAATCTGCATGAGTACCTCTCTGAGCGAAGCCTCCTGCTCCTGTATCTGTGTCTCTGTGGCTATCTGCTTTTCGTTGAGTTGAGCATTAGACAGAGTGCCAGTGTCCACCTCCAGTGCTACGATTTCCGATTGCAGAGCCTTCACCTTCTGCTGTTGCAGGGATGTGGCCATTTGATTGTCGCGGATGCGCTGGCGCTTCTCGTTCCAGTCTATGTCCTTGGTAAGCACGGTATTCAGTTCGCTGTACTGTACGGGCGGATGGTTGGCGTTGTAAGCCCTAATCCAGAGGTCCACCAGGCTGCGTTGTGCGCTGGCCTTCTGGTCCAGGGTGTCGCCGTTTTGCCTAACGTTGGCATAGGCACCCTCCAGTTCCTTCTGCTGCAGGGCCAATGCCTGAAGTCCCACCATGCTTCCTGCATGGTCCTTCTGTGCACGATAGTATGCATTTAGCGATTTGTCCAGCGCCTCGCCAGTGCTCATTGTTGGCAGAAGGCTCTGTCTGCGTTCGCCCAGTTCGCTCTTCTTGCTCTTTTGCTTTCTCAGTTCACCGTTTATCATCTCTATGCCCTGTTGGCATTGCTTGAGCATGTGGGTGTACATGTCCAGTTTTATGTTGGAGTCGGAGATAATTCTGGTGGTATCGGCTATGTCGTCACTTGTCAGTTTCCATTCCGAAGCCATTTGCCTGATTTCCCGAGCGAGCATGTCGGCATTCTCCTGCCATTGTCTGAACCACTCCTGTATAGTGATTTCCTGTTGCAGTAGTTCGTAGTGCCGGTGATATTTCTCCTCGGTCACCTTGTACGATTTTTCCAGTCTTTCCCCTTCGGCTGCCAGAATCTGGCAAAGGGCATTGGCCTGGTTCTTGTGTATGGTAATTTCGGTAATCTTGGTTTCCAGTTGCTGTATCTTTTCCGAAAGAGTAGTAATCTGGGTGGTGTGGTAATTGAACTCGCCCAGATTGGCTTCGGCATTCTGTAGGTCCCTCTGCGTGTTGTCCAGCAACTGGCGTATGGTGGCCATTCGCGAGTCGCTGTCGGTGCTTGCCGAGCAATCGGTGAATGTGGGGTCCAGTTGTGCGAAAACCCTCCACTCCTTCACATCCTCGCTTTGTCTCTGACGTATGGTTTCCAGGTTCGTTTGTTCGGCAATCTGCTGACCCAGATTCTTGGTCAGTTTGTCGTGCAGGATGGCCAGTTGGCGTTCCTGTCCCTGCAGTTCCCCAGACAAAGTCTCGTATTCGCTTCGGAAGTCGCTGATGAGTTTGTACTGGTCCTGCATCGTGTCGCTATGGTAGGGGTGATGCGTGGCACCGCACACCGAGCATGCCGTACCCTCCTTCAGGTCCGACCTCAGGCTGATGAGGCTCTGGCTTTTGCTCATGTTCAGGGAATACTCCTTGTCGGCAACCTGACGTTTCAGGTTTGCCACCACCACCGTCAGTTCCTGTTCCACCCTCAGGTCGTGCTCTATTTCCAAACGAAGGGAATTTATCAGCTGGGTCTTCTCTTCAATGTTGGCATATCCTGTGCCTATGCGTCTCCACAGGCTCTGTGCCGCAGAGAGCATGAACAGGCGGCTTTTCAGTGTCATTACACGCTCCTGTACCTCATAGCTGCTTGTACCACGGATGTTGTTGCGGTGTATTTCCGTCTCGTCCTGAAGGGCTTGTATCTGTTGGCCTATATCGTTGTGCTTGGCAATGATGTCTGCCAGGTTTTCCTTTGCTTTTTTCTGCTCTTCTGCATTTTTGTTGTAATGCTGCTTCTTCAGGGTGAGGCTTTCGGATATTTCACCCAGGCGATATAGCATGGCCTGTATCAGTTCGGCTTTCTCAATCCACCCTTCATGAGGTTCTAATGTATGGCGTTGGCTGGTAAGGTGCTCCAACTTTTTCTCCTGAATGGTTCTTGTCTCATTGAGGGCATCAATCTGACCGAGCAGTCCATTCTTGCGGTCTTCCTCGGCAGCAAGCGCCTCCTCCAGATATTGTATGTTGCTTTCCAATATACTGCAGGCACCATCGTACTGGCTGCACTCTTCCACTATGCGACAGATGTCCTGGTGCTGTGCCTCCGTAATCTTGATGTTGTCCCTGGTGGCGGTAAACTGTTTGCGCAGGTCTTCCAACTGGTTGCTGGTGCTGCGTATCTGCTGCTCTATCTCTATGCCGTTGCGTCTGTTCTCCTCTGCCTCCGTTTCCAGAATCTGCATTCTCAGGAATGGAGCCATGATACTCTCAAAGGTCTCGAAGCGTTCCATCTCGGTGGCCTCTTCGGTAAGCGAGGCAAATTCCTTGTTCAGGATGAAAAGTTGTCGGGAGTTTATGTCCAGTTCCGAGTTCAACTGCTGGTGGCGATACAGTTTCTCCTGCAGGGCACGCAAACGCTTTATGCTCTCCTCCAGATTTTGCAGACGTGTCTGTGCCAGACGCAGGGTGTCTCTCATGCGTTGGTGCTGTGCGCTGGTTATGTCTGTATTATTTGAATTCATGTATGGCTCTTATTTGTCGCAAAGATATATAAATCTAAGGAGAATGTCGGCATCAGGAAGGGATAAAAACGGGGATAGAAGTGGAATTTGTAAATATTTCTCCTATATATGCGTGTAGTTAATTGAATAATCCTTATCTTTGCACGAAATAAACAAGATGACGTTTTAGAAAAAACAAAACAGAATGAAACCAAGCATACCTAAAGGCACGCGCGATTTCGGCCCCGTTGAGATGGCGCGCCGCAATTACATTTTCGATACTATACGTTCCGTTTACGCCCTCTACGGCTTCCAGCAGATAGAGACTCCCGCCATGGAGAACCTCTCCACCCTGATGGGCAAGTATGGCGAGGAGGGCGACAAGCTCCTGTTCAAGATACTGAATAGCGGCGACTTCCGTTCACACGTATCGGCCGAGGAATGGACAGAGAACACCCTGGGCCGTCTCACCTCTCAGTTGTCCGAGAAGGGCTTGCGCTACGACCTTACCGTGCCCTTCGCACGCTACGTTGTTCAGCACCGCGAGGAATTGCAGATGCCCTTCCGCCGCTATCAGATTCAGCCCGTATGGCGTGCCGACCGTCCCCAGAAGGGCCGTTACCGTGAGTTCTACCAGTGCGACGCCGACGTGGTGGGCAGCGACTCTCTGCTGAACGAGGTGGAACTGATGCAGATCGTGGACACCGTGTTCACACGTTTCGGCATCCGTGTGTGCCTGAAGATAAACAATCGCAAGATACTCACCGGCATTGCCGATGTCATTGGGCAGGCCGACAAGATAGTGGACATTACCGTGGCCATTGACAAACTGGACAAGATTGGTCTGGACAAGGTCAACGAGGAACTCCTTGCCGCTGGCATACCCCAGGAGGGCGTGGACAAGTTGCAGCCCATCATCAACCTGAGCGGAAGCAACGAGGAAAAACTGCAGATCATGCGCGAGGTTCTGGCACAGAGCGAGACAGGCCTGAAGGGTGTGGAGGAAGTGGAGTTCGTGCTCTCGGCCTTGAAGAACATCTGCTCGCTGAACAACCCCATAGAACTGGACCTCACCCTGGCACGTGGCTTGAACTACTACACGGGCTGCATCTTCGAGGTAAAGGCTCTGGATGTGCAGATAGGCAGCATCACAGGCGGTGGCCGCTATGACAACCTCACAGGCATCTTTGGCATGCCTGGCCTGAGCGGTGTGGGCATCAGTTTCGGCGCCGACCGTATCTACGACGTACTCAACCAGTTGGACCTCTATCCCGAGCAGGTGCGCACCGCCACACAGCTGCTCTTCGTCAACTTCGGCCAGGCGGAGGTGGAATACTCCCTGCCCATCATTGCCAAGGCCCGCCAGGCAGGCATCCGAACCGAGATTTATCCCGACTCTTCCAAGATGAAGAAGCAGATGCAGTATGCCAATGTAAAGCAAATTCCATACGTTGCCATCGTTGGCGAGACGGAAATGGCAGAAGGCAAGGTTATGCTCAAGAACATGGTCACCGGAGAGCAGAACCTCGTTACCCCCGACGAACTGGTGGAGGCTATTCGCTAAACCAACCAGCATATACATAAAGCAAGGCAGGCCCAACAGATGATGTAGGACCTGCCTTGCTTGCTTTGTGGGAGGAATGGATTGGTCGGAGTGTTCCGAGTGTTCTGAGTGTTCTGAGTGTTCTGAGTGTTCCGATTACTCCGATTACTCGCAGTTTTCCCGTTGTTACTGACTGTCCCCCTGAGACAGGTGGGACGAGCGTATAGCGCGGAGGGGGTGGATGCTTTCTGTTTTCTCCTTTCTCCTTTTTATCCACCCCCTCCCCCCTGCGGGGTACTCGCCCCTGTCTCAGGGGGAGAAAGTGGATGTTAGCGTTACTCCGTTTCCCGCTCTTATTCTTCCTCCAGCATGTTCATCATGCGTAGCATCTCGTCGCGAAGTTGGGCGGCAAGGGGGAAGTCCAGTTTCTTGGCGGCCTCCTGCATGCGTTTGCGTGTGGTGTCGATGGCTTTCTTGAGTTGTTGGGGCGTCATGGCATCGATGATGGGGTCTGCCACCTTCATGCTTGGGGCCTCCACCTCCACATAGGCACGCTTGTCGCCAATCTCCTTTTGGATTTCCAGCAGGTTGGTCATGGTGCGCGCCTTCTGTATCTGTGTGGGTGTGATGCCATGCTCCATGTTGTAGCGCATCTGCTTCTCGCGACGGCGTTCGGTCTCCTCGATGGTCTTCTGCATGGACCCCGTCATGTTGTCGGCATAGAAGATGGCAAGACCATTGAGGTTTCGTGCCGCACGGCCGATGGTCTGCGTCAGGCTTCTGTAGCTGCGTAGGAAACCCTCCTTGTCGGCATCCAGTATGGCCACGAGCGACACTTCGGGCAGATCCAGGCCCTCGCGAAGAAGATTGACACCGACAAGCACATCGTACACGCCGCTTCGCAAGGCATCCATGATGCGTATGCGCTCCAGTGTGTCTACATCTGAGTGTATGTAGGTGGTCTTGATGCCATGCCTCAGGAGGTACTCCGATAGCTCCTCTGCCATGCGCTTGGCTATGGTGGTGACGAGCACACGCTCGTTGCGCTCCACCCTCTGCTGT
The DNA here is from genome assembly GCA_017628845.1 of Bacteroidaceae bacterium. Lineage (GTDB taxonomy): Bacteria > Bacteroidota > Bacteroidia > Bacteroidales > Bacteroidaceae > Physcousia. Next base: position 8,236 of record JAGBYI010000140.1, on the reverse strand, counting down.
ATCTCCTCCATGAGGTCGTCTATCTGGTTCTTGGACGGACGCACCTCTATTCTTGGGTCGAGCAGGCCTGTGGGGCGTATAAGTTGCTCTACCACAACGCCCTCGCTCTTATCCAGCTCGTAGTCGGCAGGTGTGGCAGATACGTATATTGTCTGTGGCGTGAGTTCCTCGAACTCGTTGAATTGCAATGGGCGGTTGTCCTTGGCGGCAGGCAGGCGGAACCCGTATTCCACCAGGTTCTTCTTTCGTGCCTGGTCGCCACCGTACATGGCGCCTATCTGAGGGATGGACTCATGGCTTTCGTCCACAACGAGGAGGAAGTCCTCGGGGAAGAAGTCAAGCAGGCAATAGGGACGCTGGCCAGGCTTACGGCCATCAAAATATCTTGAATAGTTCTCTATGCCCGAGCAGTGTCCAAGTTCGCGAATCATCTCTATGTCGTAGCGCACACGCTCCTCCAGGCGCTTGGCCTCGTAGGTCTTGCCTATTTCCGTGAAATACTGCACCTGTGCCTCCAGGTCTTCCTCTATCTGGCGGATAGCCGCCTCCTGCGTGTCCTTGCTGGTCATGAACAGGTTGGCAGGATAGATGCGGTAGTCCTGGAACGAGGTGTGCGCCTGCATGCTCTGAGGGTCCAGTTCCTGTATGGACTCTATCTCATCGTCCCAGTAGGTGACCCTAAGCACCGTGTCGGCATAGGCCAGCCAGATATCCACCGTATCGCCTATGGCACGCACATCGCCACGGTTGGGGGTGACGTCGTTGCGCACATAGAGCGCTGCTATGAGTTTGCGCAGGAGGTTGTTGCGGTCCAGGCGCTGCCCCACGCGGATGTCTATGCTGTTCTCGCTCAGTGTCAGCGGGTTGCCCATACCGTAGATGCACGATACGGAACCTACCACAATGACGTCCTTCCTGCCCGAAAGCAGGGCAGAGGTGGCGGCCAGTCGCAACTTGTCTATCTCGGCATTGATGGCCAGGTCCTTCTCTATGTAGGTGTCCGTGCTGGGGATGTATGCCTCGGGCTGGTAGTAGTCGTAGTAGGAGACATAATACTCCACGGCATTCTTGGGGAAGAACTGCTTCATCTCGCCATAGAGCTGTGCGGCCAGCGTCTTGTTGTGCGAGAGTATGAGGGTGGGCTTGCCTATGTTGGCGATGACGTTGGCTATGGTGAATGTCTTGCCGCTGCCCGTTACGCCAAGCAGCACCTGGGCAGGTGTTCCGCTCAGCACGCCGTCGGTCAGCTGGCGTATCGCCTCGGGCTGGTCGCCGGTGGGGTGGAATTTGGATGTCAGTTCGAAGTTCATATTGCAAAGGTATTGAAATGTCACCTTATTAGCAAGCCCATGCGAGTTTTTGTGATACAAGTGTATGGTAATTCATTTCTTTTTTGTATCTTTGCACGCTGAAAGTCGCGCTATGTGCGTGTGTGAGACACTTAAATGATGAAGAATAAGTTTTATTTGCTAATAGTCCTGCTCTCCTTGTTCCTTGGTTCCTGTGCCAAGTGGACTGCTCTGCAGAACACCCGTGACTATGAGTATAAGTACGAGGCGGCCAAGTCGCTCTATGCCGAAGGCAAATATGGGCAGGCAAGCATGTATTTTGCTGAGGTTTTGGCCATAATGAAGGGAACTGCTAATGCCGAGGAGAGCCTGTACCTGGCTGGCATGAGCAATTTCCGCAACAAGGACTACGATGCCGCTTCACAATATTTCAAGAAATACTATCAGGTTTACCCCAAGGGACTTTATGTGGAGTATGCACGCTACTATTGCGGTTTGTCTCTGTACAACATGACCCCAGATCCGCGCTTGGACCAGCAGAGCACATTCGAGGCAATAAAGGAGTTTCAGGAATTCCTGGACTACTATCCCTATACTTCCATCAAAGAGAGCACCCAGGAAATGATTTATGCCTTGCAGGACAAACTGGTGGAGAAGGAGTACCTGAGCGCCAAACTCTATTACGACCTTGGCACATACACTATGAACTGTGCCTATGGAGGCAGTAACTACGAGGCCTGTGTGGTGACAGCACAGAATGCCTTGCGCGACTTCCCCTTTGCCAAGCCTGAGCGCCGCGAGGAACTTTCTATAATGGTGCTCCGTGCCAAATACCTCCTTGCCGAGCAAAGCATTGACATAAAGCGTGTGTTGCGCTATCGTGATTGCATCGACGAATACTATTCCTTTGTGAATGATTTCCCCGAAAGCCGCTATGTGAAGGAGGCAGAGAAGATTATGAGCAAGAGTACGGATTATGTGACTAAGCACGCATCCAAGGATGAAGTGGTAGAATGAACCGCCAGTATTCGGTAAAATAAGAAACGATAATAAAGAAAAATCAAATATATGGATTACAAGAAGACTAAGGCGCCCACCAACACGGTGACACGCGACATCATGAACCTCTGTGAAGAAACCGGCAACATCTACGAGAGCGTAGCCATCATTGGCAAGCGTGCCAACCAGATTTCTGCCGACATCAAGCAGGAACTGAACCAGAAGCTTCAGGAGTTTGCCACCACCAACGATTCTTTGGAAGAAGTCTTTGAGAACCGCGAGCAGATTGAGATTAGCCGCTACTACGAGAGAATGCCCAAGGCAACACTGATTGCCATAGAGGAGTTTGAAGAGGGTCGTGTGCACCACCGCAAGCTGGTTCAGGACCTGGCACTGGAGGACGAGAACTAAACCTGCGTCCTGCTACACTGGTTCAAAATTATGATACAGAGAATTCAAACGCTCTACCTGCTGGTATGCTTCGTGCTGACGGTGCTATGCATGTTCTTTGAAATTAAGACAGAGAACCATCCGTGGGCACTGACGGCAATAATGGCCGTTACCGGTATCCTTGAGTTCATGGCCATATTCCTTTTCCGTCGTCGTGCCCTGCAGATGCGAGTGTGCACTTTCTGCATCATCCTTCTGCTGGGTTGGTATGCCACTTATGTGGCCTTCGCATATATGGTAGGAGAAGGTCTTGTGGGTGAGTTCCGTCCGCAGGTATGGGCTGCTATTCCTGCCATAAATGCCATCCTGCTCTATCTCGCTTTCCGTGGCATATTGCGCGACGAGATGCTGGTAAGGAGTCTGGACAGACTTAGATAGGATGAGGGTAAACTAACTATCAGCGCCAAGAAGGTAAAAGATAACGAGGCAACTGTCGCTTGTGTGTGGTGGTTGCCTCGTTTTTTTGTTGCTTACTTTATCGTGTTGTCCTTTGTTTTCTTCACGTCCCAGAAGTAGGAAAGTTTCACTATGATGCTGGAGTTTGCCGAGCGACCGAAGGGGTCTTTCTTTCCGTTGTTGAAGATGTCCGAGAGACCAAAGAAATAGCGTCCGTCCAGAGTGAAGTGTCCAACCTTGGGGTGGCTGAACTCTATGCCGGCACCTCCGATGATGCCGTATTCGAAATTCTTTTCAACACCAAGGTTGTATTGTCTCCATTGGCCTTCAGGATTCTTGGGGACATTGATGTAGGGACCTTCCGGATCGTAGGGATTGGGACCGTCTGTCCATTCGCCGGTGCGCGTGTCGCTCTCGCCAATGCAGAATCCAATCTGTGGACCCAGGATGAGATAGCCCATGAACCCTTTTCTTTCTCGGCCGAACCCCAAGCGTGCCATAAAGGGGATGTGTATGTAGTCCATATCCCTTTGGTAGCCGTATTCTCCGTTTTCGGGTGCTTCTGTCCAACCTTGCCGGGAGAAGTTCACTTCTGTTTGCAAGGCGCATACCATGGCAAAATACTTCTCGCAGGTATAGCGTACCGTTACACCCAGTTCGGGTCCTATTTTCAATCCCTGCTGGATTTTTGGATTGAAAGTTACCTTGTTCATCACTATGCCGCCGTTCACGCCAATTGCCAGGTCGGAGCGGTATTTGCCTACCTGTGCAGATGCAACCAGAGGCACAAGGCATAGGAGCAATATATGTAGTATGCTGTTCTTCATGTGTGCAAAGGTACGATTAAGTGAGCGAAATTCCAAACTTGTTTGAGAATTTCCGAACGTTAGTACCTTCGAGGCGCAGCCTCAATGTTACGATTAAGTGAGCGAAATTCCAAAGAAACGATTAAGCGAGTGCAGAAAAAGTTTACTTTTTATGCCGAGTTTGAGTTTCTAAGACCGAAGGTCAACGAGAGTAAAGATAAGAGTGATTGTTTTGCACGCAAAGAACGCAAAGAGCGCAGAGTCTTTATTCCCTTTCGTGTTTAACGCTGGCGCTGGAGGGGTCGCAGACTTCGTTACGACAAGAGAGCGCAGAGATGTGAGCGTTTAACGTTGAACGAAAAACTCCTCGTCCCCGTCCCCGTATTTTCCCGCAAATCTCACGAATTTACTCAACCCGTGGATGAGAATTTGTTGTCGTTTGCTTTGTTGTTTGGCTAATTTGTGCTACCTTTGCGTCAATTCCAAACCGCAGCGGTGGTGTAGGAAGGACTTTATCGTAAAGGTGTTATTGAAATTATCTTCATAGATTAAACTTCGCAACTTTAACTCTGACACGAAGATGATGGCAGTAGCACCACATCATTTGATATATATACTTACCCTAACAGGTCGGGATATTGTCATATTGGTGTGGGCTATTGTTTTATCCGTGTCAAAGGCAGTGCGAAGGCCTAATCTAAGGGTAAGACAGATATAGTTCCCACACCTTATTTATTATTATACAGATGCTGAACGGAGGGAGCAGGGAGGCGCAAAAACAAATAGAGATGAAGAAACACTTATTCCAACCCTTTGCACGAACCGGACTTATGGCTGTGCTCCTGCTTTCCTGCGTCCTTGGCGCCAGGGCAGAGGAGGGCGTTATCCTGAGCCTTAAGGACGGCACAGAGGTAGCCTTTGCCTTCTCCTCCAAGCCACGTCTTGCCATGGGCGAGGAACTCACAATCACCGCCCCCGACGGCACTAATGTCGTTTACGCCTATGCCGATGTCAGGAATGTCCGCTTCGGCGAGTTTTCCGGTACAGGCATAGACTCTGCCCCTGGCACAGAGAATACGCCTAACATCACTTTCCGCATCAGCGGCGGTCAGTTGCATGTCTTTGGGCTGCCCCAGGGCGAGAGCGTCAGTGTCTACGACCTTGCCGGCCGTCGTGTGGCAATGCAGAAGCAGACCACCGATGGCAGCACCCTCAGTGTTCCCTTGAATGCCACAGGCGTCCTTGTGGTACGCACCACCACCGGCATCAGTTATAGAATGGTAAATCCCTAAAACAACAACCCTACAAAACAATACAACGATGAAAAAGATATTTATTCTTATTGCAATGTTTGTCTTTGTCCTTGGTGCAATGGCACAAGGTCAGTATTTTTATGAGTGGAAGGATGGAAAGTTTGTCCAGCGCTCCTTGTCCGAGGTGGATTCCATCACATTCAATCTTCCTGATACTCCCCACCAAAGGGTGTATAAATTCGTTGACCTCGGTCTCCCCAGCGGAACCCTGTGGGCCGACCGCAACGTTGGTGCCGACTCTCCCGAGGCTTCTGGGGACTACTTCGCGTGGGGAGAAACCACATCGAAGATTGATTACAATTGGAATACATATAAATGGTCAGAGGGGTCGACTAAATTCCCGACAAAGTACTGCGGTCATAGTTCTTTTGATGCAGACAACAAGACCGTCCTTGACCTTGAAGACGATGCTGCCTACGTCAATATGGGCACAGATTGGCGTATGCCAACATATGAAGAACTATGTGAACTTTATTACGAATGTACATGGACATGGACTACTTTAAACGGTACGAATGGATACACGCTAACCGGTCATAATGGAAAATCAATCTTCCTTCCTGCTGCAGGTTATTGCATGAATAGTAATTTTTATGACAAAGACGTACTGTGCTGCTATTGGTCGTCTTCGCTCTACGGTGTTGGTGAGCCATACTATGCGTGGAGTTCCAGCTACAGTTCTAACACGCAAAATCATAGATCCCAGTCCCGCTACTACGGGCACACCGTGCGTGCTGTGGTGCGTTGAGAATTTGTGCATCCAAGTACCAAGAACAAAGAACAATAATAATATTCAGTAGTAACTAAAGTCAGTGATTGTTGAAAACTCCATGGGAGCGAGAATGTGTCAAGGCACATTCTCGCTCCTGTTGATTTCGTTTTATCAATCTCACATCGTGCCCTCTGTTTGGTATTTTTCTAAACTACACTATCCAAAGGCAATAGGAACGATAAGTATAAGCAGAAAGAACGCCTTCTATAAAATGTACCCAATATTGAGGACAATTGTACCAAACGTTTAGGAGCAATGTACTCAATATTGCGTACAATTGTCCCCAACGTTTAGTACAATTTTATGAAAACGTATTTCAACTGTTTGTCTCCTTGTCTTAAAGCTTTTGGTAATCGTAACCGATACTTTTGTTCTGCAAATGCTAAAACAGGTGTTACGTAATGATACTTTCAACATTGCTGGGTGGTCGTGATGAACGGAAAGGTGAAAAATATCCACCCCCTCCGTCGCTACGCTCCTCGTCCCACCTGTCTCAGGGGGACAATCGGCTGGCGCGGTGATATTCAGTAGTAACTGACTCTCCCCCTGAGACAGGGTGGAGTACCCCGCAGGGGGGAGGGGGTGGATAAACTCTCTGCGTACTCTTGTCGTAACAAAGTTTGCGACCCCTTCAGCGCCAGCGTGAAACACAAAGGGAAACAAAACTTTGCGCTCTCTGCGTTCTTTGCGTGAAAAACAATCGTCCTTATCTTTATCTCACGCAAAGGTCGCAAAGGTCGCAGAATCCAAAAACAAACTACGCTGCCGCTGGAGTAGTCGCTCGCTACGCACGACAGAGGGCGCAAAGGGACAAAGTAAACGGAAAGGTGAAATTTCAATTTCATCTTCTACCTTTCTGCTTTCTGCTTTCTACTTTCATCTTTCTCCTTTCTCCTTTAACTTTAATCCACCCCCTCCGCTTCGCTCGTCCCACCTGTCTCAGGGGGACAATCGGCTGGCGCGGTGATATTCTGTTGTAACAGACTCTCCCCCTGAGACAGGGCGAATAAGGCCTTTAGAAAAATGACTCAATGTCATTTTGTGCCTTATGGGGGTTAAACTCCCCAGTTTAACGTCGGGCTCGGAGAGAGTACCCCGCAGGGGGGGAGGGGGTGGATAAAACCGAGAACGGAAAACACCCTCCCCATACAGGCAACTTTCCTTGGAACAAATCACTTTCCAATTGGAAATGTTGCTTTTTTCATTTCATTACGTTATCTTTGCATGGAATTATAGGTAAAAATACACCTTATATAATATTACACATGCGATATATATCCCTTTTGATCCTGATGTTTGTGTCCATGATGGGCTTGGCGCAGACGATGCCTTCGCTCAAGCCCGAGGTGACGTACACCAATCCCGAGGGCGAGGTGCTGACGGGCAGTTATCCCGACGACCTGCAACTGGCGGATATACAGAATGCTCCGCTCAACGGACTTTTCTTTGCCAATCCTCAGGATGCGGATGGTTGGGATGTGACGTACGACTGGGTGGTGCAGGTGGATACCGTAACCGGTTCCATGGGCAACCATTTCTTTGAACTGGTGCACCGCTTTGAGGAGAATCTCGACTATGACTTCATCCACAAGGGCACGTACAAGGTGCGCCTGAAGGCCACCTTCACCAATGGCGAGATGAAGTGGGAGTATCCCTCGGAGGACATGGACTCCATAATTTTCCGTCTACAGATAAGTGGTAGCAGATTGGAATTCCCCAATACATTCACACCCAATGGCGACGGGCAGAACGACATTCTCAAGGCCAAGGAGTACCAGAGCATAGTGGAGTTCCATGCCGCCGTGTTCAACCGTTGGGGCCAGCGCCTCTACCAGTGGGATGATGTAGCAGAAGGTTGGGACGGACGCGTTGGTGGCAGCTATGTGCGCAACGGTGCCTACTACCTTGTTGTCAATGCCAAGGGAGCAGACGGCACCAAGTACCGATTGAAGAAAACCATAAACGTATTCACACACAAGAACCAGGACTATGTGGAGGAGTGAGGGGGAAGACCCCTCCCCAGCCCTCCCCTCTATGGGAGGGAGTGGTTACAACTGGGAGAAAGGTTATCCATACCATTACTAATCATGAAGTCTAAATTTTAACCTCCAAATCTCTATACATTATACTCCCCTCCCTTGTGGCGAGCAAGGTCTTTAGAAGAAGCACCGACTGTGCTTCTGTACCTTGTGAGGGGAGAACTTCCCAGTT
>JAGBYI010000139.1 GCA_017628845.1 Bacteroidaceae bacterium | reverse complement strand
GGGCACGGGCGGGGCACGGGCTCGGCAGGCGAAGTGCAGCCCGAAGTGCCGCGAACTTGCAGCGACCTTGGCGGCATCCCGTGGTAACTTTTGCGGCATCCCGTGGTAACTTTTGCGGCATCCCGTGGTAACTTTTGCCCTACCTTATATATATATAGTGCGAACTTTCGGGGCAATTATTTGGAACTAATCTAAATAAACACTATCTTTGCGGTGTCAACTCTATTGTTTAACTTATCAACTTTCAGTTATGGCTATTGTTAAAAACTTTTGGCTACAGAACCAAAAAAAGAAGCTGGCTGGCGCGGTTATTTACCAAGCTATGGGGCAAACGCGGGCAAGAGAGCTCGCTGCAAGTGTGGCAAATCCGCGTACCTTAGCCCAAATGGAGCAGAGAACCAAATGGGCAAACCTCGTAAACTTCTACCGTGCTAATGCTGGGTGGATGAAGTACGCGTACGAAACCAAGAAATCAAACCAGAGCGAGTACAACAAGTTTATGAGCTTGAACGTACCGAACGCGCGAATTTACCTCCCGAAAAGCATCGCAAGTCAAGGTGGATGTGTCGTTGATGCCTACACCATGACGCAGGGAAGTTTGGCAAGTGTAGAATTTACCTACCAAGCAAGCAAGTGGAAAACAAACATTTACTTGCCTGCAGATTTCACATTGTCCCAGCTTAGCACGGTGGGAGAAGTGAGCGCTGCACTAATCCAGATGAACCCAGCGCTTAGGGAGGGCGACCAGATTTCTTTCGTACGACTCACGCAGCAGGTAAACTCAAATTCTGGAGTTCCTTTCGTAGTCGTTCGTAAGTATGAGGTTATTCTCAACTCCAACGATTTTCGGCCCTTCTACGACTTCATGCCCATTGACTATATCGTACAAGTTACTGCAGGCGGTACTAGCCAGCTAGCTGTGAACGACTCGGGCAATGCAGGGGGCTTCCTCGTTATCCTCTCGCGCACTATCGCAGGCAAAACCTATGTTTCCTCTCAGGATATCGTTGTAGCCAACAATTCCGCGCTGATTGAGCAGTATTCCAGCGCAGCAGCCCAGCAGGCAGCCATAGATAGTTATGGCGAGTCTGCGGATGCATTCCTCACTAGCACAACTGCGGGCGAGAATGAGCAGGCAGCCGTTACGCCTTCAGTTGTCGGTGTGACTGTTGACGGAGTAGCCCGCAACGTGGGTGAGAGCTTCTACCCAGCAGGGGACTTAGGCGGGGCTCCCGTTCGTGTCCAACTGTCGCAGGTTCCAGAAGGCACTTTGGCAAGTGTGGCAATAAGGTTCACCAAAGCAGGGAACACCGTCCCCGTTGAGCTGGAGAGCTCCGACATCGTAGGCACCGTCATATCTGGCACCATACCCGACTCTGCCGAAGCATATAGTACGTATGCCGTGCTAGATATCGTGGCCCAGTTCGGCCAAGACCTCTACCGCGCACCGTTCCTTGTACCCAACGAGGCAACTATCGGTGGCTTAGAATAAATCTAAATAGAGTTTGGTTAAGTTGTTTTTAGGGGCGGGCCCTTGCGGGTTCGCTCCTTTTTTCGTAACTTTGCCCCCGAAAAGGTCGGGCAGATGTTCAGCCGTGCGCATCATTGGGGGAGTCGCTCTCCCCCAGCCCGCGACCTTAAACCCAGCACGGCAGCATGGTATTATATGTACAACTACATTCCGCACCCGTCTAATTGTCGGGTATCTTCCGCCCTTGTGCGCATGCTCATGCGTGAGGGTGTAGAGGGCTATGGCATCTATTGGATGCTTCTTGAAATCCTCCGCGATTGCCCCAACTACTCAACCAGCTATGCCCCTGACTCTTTCGCGTACGCAATGCACTGTTCAGATCTGGACAAGGTATCGCGAATTTGCAAGGATTACGGACTCTTTGAGATAGACAAAGAGGGCGAAATCCGTTCCCCATGGCTCTGCGAGGTCATGGGAGAGTATGACGATAGGAAGCAGAAACTCCGCGAAGCTGGCAAGAGAGGGGCTGCGCATCGTTGGGGGGGAGCAGCTTCTAACAATGGAGAAGCTATAGCCACCCCATTGCAGAACAATGGAGAAGCTATAGCATTTAACCCTACTCAACCTAATACAACGTTACATGATATAATTTTACCCGACCCTTCGGGGAGTCCAAAGGTAGGAGTGGAGTATTTAGAGAAAATCTGCGAGGTCAAGAGGGAAGGCTTCGCCCCTGGCTATATTGCCCAAGTGTGCATGCAGTATGGCATGACGGAAGCGACTTGTAATTTTATCGTAGAGCGCTCCAACGGGGGCGAGGTAGCCCACCCTACCTTTAAGAAGTTTAACGAGCTTGTGCACCGCATACAGGGCGAAAAATGGACTCCTAAACACCCCGACGGGTTCTTCTTAAAGAAAGTTTTTGAATAGCTGGGGCAGCCGCCAACCCTAACCCCCCCGCAGCCCCCGCCGCGCAAAGCGGAGAGGGAGCGGAGGGGCAGCGGAGGGACAACGGAGGGGGCGCGTCGGGCATCGAGCCCTCTCGCCCCCCCGCCCGAGCGGAGCGAGGGCAGCCGCCAACGGCGGCCCGTAGTCCGCCCGCCAGCTAGGCCAACGGCCCGCCCGCAGC
>JAGBYI010000138.1 GCA_017628845.1 Bacteroidaceae bacterium | reverse complement strand
CCAAAATGTAATGTATATCTTCACCAGACTTATGGGCTTTTATACCCAAGCAGAATACCATACGTCTTGTGGCCGCATAGATTTGCTGATAGCAACAGACAAGTACGTCTATGTGATAGAGCTAAAGCTTGATGGCAGTGCAGAGGAGGCTCTGGCACAGATAAACGAAAAAGGTTATGCACTTCCGTTTACTGCTGATGGCCGCAAGGTAATAAAGATAGGTGCCAACATTACCAGTGCTACACGAAATATTGAGCGCTGGGTGGTGGAAGGATAACGGTGAGCGGTGAGAATAATGTTTAACGTTTAACGACAATGGGCCACTGATAACACAGATATAACTGATTTACACATATATTATATAAAGTAGGGATGCTGCGTGCAGTATCCGCCATTGTTTTCAACTTCATTGGTACCTTGTACATCGGGCATCCGCTGATTGGCGGATGCCTTTTATTATTATGCCGAGGAGCTTCTTGGCATTCCCTACGAATATAAGTTGGAAAAAAGATGACATTGCCGTTTTTGCCTGTCCTCTGCGCCATGCCTCCGATTCCTTCCCTTTGATGTCTTCCAAAACTTCTTTCCCAGATGTCATGGGCAGGACGTCCCGAGGACGCACCTTTGTCTTCCCGACGTCAAGGCTCGGTCCTCGGGAGGACAAAGGCCCGTCCTCGGGACGTCATCTATCGCTTCTCTTTTATGGGCATAGACATCCTAAGCGAAATTCATGGGCATTAAAATGCCTATGACTTAAATGTGCTTGGAAATCAATTATATACACATCGTATTCTTTCATATTCGTGCTCTGTTTCCTGTCCGCCACGTTCGCAATGTATGAAAAAGAACTTCCGGTGTTAATCTATGTTGAGAAAATGACTATTAGGCGTCAATTCTTGAAGTCTAATTACCCTCTTTCGTGTTAATATCATGATTGAAATATCAAGATAAAATATTTTTGTAGCTTTGTTCTCGCTTTGTTTGTATGGCATTTACGTTATGTTTGTTGAGAATTTTTATAACTGTTTTCCAGTTGATATATATCAATAAATACTTTTCAATCTCTTTATTTTATAAAGAAACTTAAATAAATTGAATAAAAAAACGTTAACTTTGCACCCGAAAACAATGTGAATAGTAAACAAGTGTTAACAAGCCATCACCATATCAATAACATATATCATACCTCATATTTTGAGGGTGATAATATGAATGATATGCCTAATGCTCTGGATATTAGTATTTTACCCCCCCCCCCCCCCCTCGCTGCATACGCACCCTCACAAATTCTATTTCATTAGTCCTGTTGCTGTGTCTGCTGGCTATAGATGATATGTCCCATTTAGCGATGATATGGGATATGTTTATCCAATATACCCCCACTCAGCTTCAGCCATATTTATAATTCCGAAGAATGAAGAAAGCGATACTCCTGTTTTTAGTCATGTTTGCTGTGCTTGTAGACTTGCATGCACAGATGGCGGTATATGTTAGGTCTCAAAAGGGTGATAAACCTTTATCTGGGGTTATTGTATACTCTTTTTCTATAAAGAAACAAGCCAGAGAAGCATTCAATGAAATGAAAAGAGAAGATAACTTCTCTAAGAAGTTTGATGAAAAAAAGCATGGTTTGATAGAGTCAAAAAAGACAGATGCCAGTGGTATGTGTGTAATAAACGTACCTTCTTTTGGAGCTGTAATTCTTGATGGTGGCGATTGTTCTGATATTCATAGTTTAGAAATATATGAGATAGAAAAGTATCTGGATGACAAGTTGGACAATGATGTAGAGCTGGTTTTGGATACTTTAGTATTGGACCCGAAAGAGAAAGAGAGAACTTTACTGACTGTTCCTATTACGGCTAGACAATCTATGCGTGGTCCTGGAGGTAAAGTGCCAAGACATGACGCAAATTATGTGCCAATAGAAAGGGAAATAGATATTTTGGGAGATCTTGCAAGGGGTGATGTCCGTTTTGTGGCAATGCCCACCATACACTTTCTTGAACCTTTTGCTTTTGTAACAGAACATAGCGGACATGTTACCAAAGTTGCTGTTCAAATTGGAGATAGCGTTAATATTGGTGATGAGATACTCTATATAGGTTCAGATACTGTGCGGACAGATACAAAGGGTATTGTTGCAGAGATCCTTTGTCAGGTAGGGGACAGTGTGCATGCAGAAAAAACTCTTGTGATGTTGAAGTCGGCAGAAAGGAATATGCCTCCGGTTGTGGTTGATGGTAAGGGATATAGAAAGAGTATGTCGCGTAGGATGAGCTTTTCGCCATCTCGAGATATATTGGATGAGTTTCTGTATGATAGAGGGACATGTCTGCAGGACCATCAGAGCGAACGCATTTTTTATTCCGAGAATGCGAAGATTACTAAAGGTACGAGATATCGTGTTCCGGGTGTATTATGGTATGAAGACTATAATTCTGTATTTCATGAAGACTCTATACTGTTTAGTGATGGTTCGGAGTGTGAACCTATGCGATTTTTGAATTGGGATGATGCAAGGCAACTGTCTCCCATAGACAGAACATTGTTTTATATAGAGGGCATAGCAGAGAATACGAACGATTCCACTGATTTCAAAATAAAGTTTGAATTGGGCGAAGAGACTCTAAACCTAAGAGATTCCAGTACAGTAAGTGAGCGTGACAACATGGTACAATGGTTGGAACAATACTATAATCTTACTGAAGGAGAGTTGGACAATATAGAGGTTTTGGGATACTCTTCACCAGAGGGTTCTGAGGCAACCAACAGAAGACTTTCACGTGGTCGCTCCAAAACTATTGAGCAGTTGTTGAAAAGACATTTCCCTGATGTTAGTATAAGTTCTCCATTAGACAAACATGATAATATAGTGCCTTGGACAACGGTAGCAGATACTATGTCAATGATGACCGACACATTGGCTCGTGCCTATGCCGATGAGATTAGGAGAATAGTAGCAGATAAAAGTGGTTTTGATGCTCAGAATAGAGCTATCAGTTCTCTTAGACCAGACATATACGAGTATGTTAAGAAATATGTCTTGGACAAAGTACGTGTTGTGAGGGTTAAGGCATCTATTGTTACCAAAAAAATACTTAGTCGGGAAGATGTTATTGCTAGATATGAGTCTGATGTTAAATTTCGCGAAGGAAAAATCTTGCCATACCAATATTATTATATAATTTGTTATTTGGCTGATAAGGAAGATTGGGACGAATTATATAAAATTTCCAAAAGAGCTTGTAAAGAAGTACCTCATAGAACGGTAAAGAAGCAATTTATGCATCCTACAGAAAAGGATTCTGCTGGCAATCACATACTGTTGCCACCAGAAGACTATCCTGTTCCTTACCCATTAGCTGCTTATTATTATGCTGTTGCGTCCATTCGAAAGGGTGTGGTAGATAAGGAAATTCTAAAGTCATATCTTGATGACGGTCCTGTTGGTGCAGAGAGGAAAAACGATCTAGTAATGAATAGTCTGCCTTTTCTTGTTGCACAAGTGCTTATGTATTGTCAGGCCGAGGATTTTGATGGTGCCAATAAATTGATTATTAAGTACAATTTGTTGGAAATTCCGGAATTATACGGACTTATAATGTTTGTCAAGTGTCTTGGCGGTCATTATCTTGCATCATCGGAAGGATATCAGGAAGTACGTGATTATGTTATGGCTTCCTCTCCCATGAACAAGGCGGTAATGCTTGCCGCTTTGGAGAGATACAAGGAGGCCATAGAGGTACTTTATGGAGAGGAAATTCCAGAAAACGACAGTAAGGTGGAATATCTGAGAGCTATTTGCCTCTTCAATAATCAACCGGATGCGGTAACAGAATTTGAAACAGAAAGTCTATTGCCATCAGCGTTATACGAACCGGAATACGATGATTGGGATAATGGAAGTAATAAATCTGTTCCTACAGCATATGCCACTCCTATGTTGAACGCAATAAGGTTGGATGAAAAGAATCTGGAATATCTTCAGAAAGATGGATATTTCAATAACGCTTACCGACAGATGGTTCTATATGCTTGGAAGCGCATGCAGGCAGGCATTCCGTTGGATAAAATAGCATTGGAATACAAGGCTTTAGTGCATCAAATGCAGGAAAATAAGAAAAAGATGCTCACACCAGCCAAATAAAAATACCCATCATTACATGCATAAAGAAATGATAAGAATAAAAGGTATATACATAACCATACTATTTGTGTTGCTACCCCACATAGTAGACGCCCAGGAACCAATTGATTTGGGATTGCCCAGTGGTACTTTATGGGCAGACATGAATGTAGGAGCAGAGATTCCTGAGGAGTATGGAGATTATTATGCCTGGGGAGAGGTAAACACCAAGAGATATTATGGAGGTGTTTCCAAATATATGCACTTTGATGATGTTTGTATCAAGAAGTACAATTATATTCCTGTCCCTAACTGGAAGCGCGACAATCTGTTGGTGCTACAGTTTGAAGATGATGCCGCCAAAAGAAACCTGGGGGATAATTGGCGAATGCCCACAGAGGAGGAAATGAAAGAGTTGCTTGAAAATTGTACCTTTCAGCACTACATATTGAATGGAACTCGTGGATTTTTGGTAAAAAACAAGAAACAGGATGTAGGTGAGTCTATCTTTCTCCCTTGTGCCGGTCATAAGGAAGAGGGAAACCATCGTGTTCTTTCCGGAACAACAGCCTTTTATTGGACATCAAGTTTAGATAATATAGAAGAAGTAAATGCCATATCTTCACGTATACAGAGAGTATTTAATGGTGAATTGCCAGAAGATTCGGTTAATAAGAAAATAGTATTGTCGGCCAAATCTCTAAAATTGGGGTATGATGCTCCCATGGTTGATTATGTAGACCGTACTATCGGTTGTGTAATTCGTCCCGTTTATGTGGGTAAACGTAAAGCAGGTAAATAATACAAGATATATGACATATATATATAAAGGTATAATCGTCGCATTATTGCTGTTTGTGGCAATGATGGATTGTCATGCCCAGTTGCCGGAAAAGGGTGACTATAGAAGCCGTGTGGGTATCAAGGCTCCAGGGCAGGTACAATCTTTGATGAGTGCTGTTTTTGAAAGACCACCATACAAAGACCCGTTTGCTCCTCTGGACTCTGCGTGGTATATGGATTTTTACGAGAAATTCAAGAAACTGACAGATTATGCCCCGTATGCGGACTATGCTTTTTATTCCGGTGCATTTTCTGAGACTCAAACATATATAGACCAGAACAAGAAGGCGCAGTTTGTACCTGACGGCACAAGTATATATGAAAGACTTATAGAGGCTATGCCTGATGCTGCCATGAAAATGGTTGTTGTAGAGGATATATTGGCATTGGGACGCAAGTTTATAGACAATCTTGACAGTGTCAATGTTGTTCGTAATAATCGCGATGCAACAGTTAAGGCTGCTGACGATACACTAAGTTTGCCCGTGGCCATGACCAAGTATGCCCATCTGTACTATAAGTATGCCGGTAACCCCAAATATTACCCTGCCCATTTGTATGACAAGGTACAGGCAAGGGAGAACTACAGAAAGGCCTTCCGTATGCTTGTGGACAATAATATAGACCCAGGAAGTGAATTGGATGCATTCTATGTTAGAGAATACTATCTCGCATGTGAGGCATTGTATAATTCTGATAGAGAGAGGTATTATGAGCAGTTCTTGAATGATTATTTGGAATTGGTTGAAGTCTGTGATAATCTTTTGATACGTTATGGGGATGTACATGATGCAATCAATAAAGATAAAGAATTGTATCAGTCATATAATAGCATAACAAATGGTGTAGATATTAAATTTAAGGGTGATACTATTATTCGTGGTCAATATATGGAGTTCTATGACACAATTCCGTATGGTATAAAACCTTTATTCCAAGCAAGTGGCGCTGCAAGTTCTGAAGCGCTAAGAAAATACTTTGGACCACGATTAATAGAGAATGAAGGTAATGAAAAGTTTCTCAATTCCTCAATTCATTTTATGTACGAGAATGGCTTTACTAGAGATTCGCTTTTCTTCAAATATTGTGAAACATCTTATAAAATTCGCCCAACATATGAAAATTGTATTGGCTATGCTTCTTTTATCCCATCAGATTCTTTAGGAAGAAAAATGAAAATAGATTGTTATTTGAAGGCTTTAGATTTTCCTTCTTCGGAAGTAGAAAAGCTTTTAATTCGTTTTTCTATTGCTCAATCTTTGTTTACTCCTCGTCCAAGTTATAGATCAGAAACTGATGACTCTACCTCCAAACGTACTAATTATGGTTTTAATACAAACCAATATAAAGAATGGGAAGGGGATACTGAAACATGTAATACTCAACTTGATATGGTGTTGCATGGCATGGATTTGTTGTTGAATCATCCTACTAAATTAGAGATACGTAAAATACCAGCTAAGGCATATTATATGATGGGCATAAATCTGTTGATACCTGCAGTAAGAATGCTTAAGACAGAAATGATAGATAAGGCAATTGATTGTTTCCTTATGTCTCAAAAAATGAATATTGACCAGTCAAAACCAATAAATGGCAGAATTGTTAATGTTGTATCTCAGATAGAAACAGCAAAAAAATACAAGGAGGCAATCATAAATGCTTTAAAAGTACAACGTAATAATAGGAAGCAACAACAAGAATACGAAGAGTATCTAAGAAAGAAGAAAGCAGAAGAAGACTTCTGGAACCAGAGGTAATACAAAGTTAAATAGCATACCGAGAATAATGGTAGACATAGACAATATAGAATCGCGCATACTCAGCGGTAGGAACCTCCTTCTGCTGACGCTATTTGCTTTTTTCCTGTTTGGCAGTACAGCTCGGGTCTCTGCCCAATCTACAGAAGGCACCGAAACGAAATCATCCCCCCTCGACACCATTCCCGAGGAGGCAAGGGCTGTGTTTGAGCGCTATGTGCAGAAGAAGGACACGGCACAGGTGGCATTTGTACAGAAATATAAGCGCGACAAGTTCATAAAGAGAATCAGTTTCCATACGAATGCCGTGGATTGGGTTACACTGGTTCCCAATATAGGTATAGAGGTGGACCTGAAACAGTCTCCACGTACAAACTACAGCATTGCCATGTTCGGCAAGTACAATGGCAACAGTACGCATGGAAAATTGGTGTACAATGTGAATGCATTCAGAGTAGAGGGCAGGAAATATTGGCGCACAGGTAAGTACGGAAGTGGTGACAAGTACTATCAGGACATGGTGAAATTGGTCACAGACACAGCAAGTGTCTATTTTAATGCAGACACATTGGCAGGTGTAAGATATTACAACGATGATATTGGCGAAGAAGCCAAGGCTCTGGGTATTACCAATAAGGATGTAAATTACTCTATACGGGCGAACTCGGAATGGACGGCAGAGCAGAAGGATTCCTTGGATTTTGCTGAGGACTCGCTTGGCACAAAGAAAGGCCGCTTCCGTGCCTGGCTATATAATACATATCATAAGGTACGCAGAAACGTGACCTCAGGACGTACACTGGACAATCCGCGTAATTGGCGAGCGTACTATCTCGGTCTTTGGGCAGGTGTTGACAATTGGAGTATCTCTCTGACCGGAAACGGAAAACAGGGCAAGGGAATAGGTGCCGGCGTTGTTGCTGGCTATACTTTGCCGCTTTGGCCACAGAAGTTCCCTCGTGAGGGGAGTCTGGACCTGGACCTGGGACTTGCCGTTGGCTGGAAGGCTGTAAAATACGCTGCCTATCGTTATGAAGAGCATACCCAGCACTATGTGCACGATGCAGGAGCCAGCCAGCCATCATGGAAGATTGTGCCTTATCCTATAATACAGGACATTCATGTAAGTCTGGTGTGGCGCTTCCGTGGTATCAAGCACAAGGTGGATAGGTCGCTGATTGATGACTTTTACAACAAGCACGTCGATTCATATAAAACAAGAAAGACTGCTGCCGAGACAAAATATATGAATGTAAAGTCTCAAAGGGAGAGGGTCTTGAATGCGATGAAGTTGCGTTCTGGCGTCCTGGCGGATAGTACGTCGTTCTGGGACATTTTCCATCGTCGTCGTCTGGAGGCTGCCCAGCGTATCAAGCCGGATACAGTATTCACTGGCAAGGACCACCAGGATTACCTCAGGCTGATTAAGGGAATACCTGTGGAAAAACAGGAGAAATACCTGAAGGAACAGCATAAATTGCAGGAAAAGGCTCAAGAAGCCCGTGCCGACAGTCTGAAGCATATGGAAAAGGAAGCGGACAGACGTGCCAAAAAAGAATCGAAAAGGCAGGCAAAGGCGTCCAAGTCCAAGGCGGCAAAAGACACTGCCGTAGTAGTAAATGACTCCTTGAATGTTGGGTCTGATTCCATGTCTGTTGAAGCAGATACCACAATGATGCCAAGGGAAGAGATTATAGACCAGCCTAAGGAATATGGCAGCACAGAGGAGGATGGAGATGCGGAAAAGCAGAACGACGAGTCCATGGCAGCCGTACTTGGCAGGAAACGTTCTCCTATATATATAAATAAGGTGTAAATGCTATGATGAAATACAGTAGGATTGCTAATACAGGAAAGGTTGTGCTATGCATGGCATTGATGCTATGTCATAATGCCTGCAATGTGGCAAATCTGGACTTGTGCTACGATGAGCATCCGCATAAGGGACAGCTGATCGTGGACTTTGATTGGTCCGGCCTGAAGATAGAAAAACCGGACAGCATGATAGTCATAGCCCTGAGGCCGATTTTCCGCGACAAGATGGCAAGCCGTTGGGCTACTGACAAAGCACGCGGTGAAAACCGTCTGTACGGATGCCTGATAGCGCCAAATGAAGTGGGGGAGAAAAACCTGTATGCCAACACAATAGATGCAAAACCAGAACGGGATTCCCTGTATCTTCCGGCAGGAGAGTGGATAATCTCTACATATACATACAATGATACGACGGTAAAGTTGGCAAAGCAATTTACAGAAGACATTATGTCTGACGATGAGATGTTCTTCTATAAGGCGCATACAGAGGATAAATTGCCCGCAAAATATGCATACTGGTATGACCGTAATCCCTACAGTACATGGATAGACGTGTCGACAAAATCTTCTTTATGCTTTGCCAACAACACATTGGTGGTGGACGAGAACTCAAATGCCAAGAAGGACTATAAGGTGACCTTGAAACCATACACCATGGCACAGAAGCTCAGTGTCAGTTTTGATGCCGAGGTAGACGACAAGGACATAGAGGTGGACAGCATTATATGCTCTTTGAGCGGAATTGCAGGTGTCATGAACCTGCAGACCAAGGAACTGGACATAGAGAAGACCTATCAGGGTATATACAAGTCTGATGTCAAGACAGCATCTGACGGGATAATCAAGGTCAGTGGCACTTTGCATGTTCTTGGTATTGTACGTGGTACTTCACATACCTTCCTGCAAGGTCCGGGCATTCTGAATGTCAGCGTGTTTGTGAAATATACGGACAAGAACAATGTACGAAGGCAGCGCCGTCTGGATGGTACCACCAACCTGTACTGGCTGCTTACGGACAATCCGTCGGTAAAATATGATGATAATGGCAATGTAGTCCAGGCATGCAAGGAACTGAACCTGCATATACGCAGTAAACTGCTGATATCCAAAGGTAAACTGTCTAATGTCGGTGATGCCTTGGATTCCTGGGTAGATGAGACGATAATAGATACAGATATAGATGATTAAATAATAGACAAGTACACAATATATGTTCAGACGTTTGTTGTTTTTGATGATAACGGCATTGTTGCTGGTTTCATGCCATGAATCCTTCAATTCCATATACGAGGATGTGGTTGAACGTGATCCTAATGTGGTGCCGCCAGAAGAGGTGGATATGAAGAAGGTAAACATTCTTCCCACCCTGTCGGATCCACTCTATATGATTGACGCTACCAGAAGCTGGGTGGGACCGTTCGGCAACTTTGATGCAGACAAGACGCATTGGCTGAATACAAGGTTCTGCACCTACGGACTACTTACCGGCAACAGGATAGGTGGTGCGGCAGACTATAATGCGGCCATGGCGGGCGACAAGCATTATGGAGTGCTTTGGGACCAGCGTATGGGTATTTCTGACCAGCAGGGACATACTATTTTCTATGATGAGGCGGACAAGCCAGTGATATGCAGGTATAACCCCGATGATAAACTGTACAGATACAAGTTCTTCCTTTTAGGAACCGATGGTCTGGAGCATGAATCCAGAGTTGAAGGCAAAAACAAACTCATTGCCCGTATGGATGTGGACGGTACAAACGATATCATGCATAGTTTTGCTTATCACACGGACCAACAGTATAGCGAGGAAGTTGCCCAATTGCCCAATGACGAAACAACAAAGGTGTTCACCGAGGGTGGCAACGAGTATATGTATAACCGCCTGTCGGGTAACAGAGGTTTGCATCCAATCTTCAATGTGAACCACCTTATGAGCAGGTTTGATATATATGTTAAGGGCGGTAACCCAAAGAACAGCAATGCTTGTGACTTCCTGAAGATTTTCGTTACCGATGTGTCCATAGAAGCAGCCAAGACTATCGATGTGACAGTGGCAGACGACAAATGGGAGCGTGATGAATATATCACCCAATTCAAGGAAAACAAACTGTTCAATATCGTTGGCCAACCTTCATGGTTTGATTTGCAGATTGTGGACAACGAAATGAAGAATACCGAATTCACATTGTCTAACCGTGCCGATATGGACTTTGATTACTTGGCCACAGAGGTTGAGGAGTACAGCCGTATATTTGGGGAGGATATCATTCCGGAAAACTCTCATTGGGTGTCAGATACCAATCGTGATTCGCTTTGCAAGACTATTCTTCTGCCTCCGTATCCCACCGGAATTAAGGATCCTGCAAGCACGTCTTCAAATCCTGAACGCCAGTTTGTTCTGAACTTCCGTTACAGGTACCTCAATATGCATTACGACCAGAATAGCGGCAGATACCACCTGGGCGAGAAAAGTGGTGACGTCTCCAAAGCGTCTATTTGGGAAGACTTCTCTGTGACCATCTACATCCCCAACGAGGATGAGAATGGTGAAAAGGTACAATACGTTGGTGGCCGCAAATATTCTGTGGTTATTACCGTTTATGGCAAATCCTCTATTCTGGTGGATGTGCTTCGTCCCACGATGTGGGAGAATGGCGGTGATATTGATGCCGGCGGGGATTAATGCTTTTAATCTAAACACAAGATAAACATAAATAACATTATTAACTAACACTATTATTAACAAAAAACTTAATCACTATGAAGAAGATTAGTTTTGCATCTATGATGCTTGCAGTTCTTTTGGGCAGCTGCTCAAACGAATCAATTCCTGGCGTTGGACAGGAGGCAGAGAGCAATGATCTGGTTCCCGTTTCATTGGGTCTGAACATGGGTCAGGCCGATGTTTCTGTTACCAGAGGTACTGGTACTGTCGGTGGTACAACTGATGCCGATAACGTTTGGAACTATGAGAACCTTTATGTCCTGATGACCACAAGCGACAAGGATGCTTTGGAAGACCAGACTGCCGAGTGGGGTTTCACCAGCGTGAAGGGTCAGATCCTGAAAGAGCAGTTCGACAACAGCTTCTTTGCACGTCCCAAGAGCGTTGACCGTGGTGGTTCTACTGTCTGGACTCTGGATTATCAGTGCGACCCCAACGAGGGGGGTAACCTGAAGTACTATCCTACTAAGGGTGTAAGTGACTTCTTTGCCTATCATGTAGACGATGCTGCTACATCTGTGGATGCAAATGGTAATCCCGAGATTAAAATTGCCAATAATGCTATCACTGTGGATTTCGCCATGAACGGTAGTCAGGACTTGCTGGTTGGTAAAGCTGATGCTTCTGTTACAGCAGGTAAAAACGGAGATGAGAACACTTTGGGCTTCTCAGCAAAGACTGCTCGTGCTAACATCATTCCTAACCTCAAGATGAAGCACTTGTTGTCACGTCTTACATTCACTTTGAAGAACGGTAACACAATGACCAATGGAGTCAAGATTGACAGTATTTCTGTAAAGTCAATGTACAAGGGTAAAATGTATGTTGCTTATAAGGAGGCGCCTGCAGAAACTATCACTTGGGAAGTTGAAGATTCTGCCGAGCTTTTCCTTATGGAGAAGCAGACTGTAGGAGATCCCGGATACTTCGAGAATTCTCTGGCCAATGGCAAGTGTGCCTTGAAGAAGCTGGAACAGATCGAGATGAACGGTGTTGACGATGTAGAAGTAGGTGATGCATTGTTTATCAGTCCTGGTGGAACCAAGTACGAGCTGAAGCTTTATGTTCGTTATGCTATTGATGGTGGTGTAGAAGAGAAAAAGACAATCAATGTTAATTTCCTGCACCCTGACAGAAACAGTAAGTTTGAGGCAGGAAAGAGTTATCACCTGAATGTAACCGTATATGGCCTCGAGAGCATTGTCGTAGATACCCAGATAGAGAAGTGGATTGAAGAGGACGAAGATATCAACGTTGACTCAGACGGCTTCCAGACTCATCCTGATGGTAAGGAGGATCTGCACTAATCTAAGCAAAGTGTTATCATCCGAAATAATTCTGTGACCTGCAGAACACGTTTGGCAGGTCATAGGATTAAGATAAACAAAAACAAACAAGTATTTATATGAAGATTGTAAATAAGATTTTGGCTTTGAGCGCTCTCGTTCTTGTGTGTTCATGCTCAAACGAAGAGAACATTATGCCTGAACCTGGTACAAATGGCGTACAGCCTTCTGAATATCCCATTCAGTTAGGCGGAGGCTCTGTTGTGTCAACACGTGCTGCCATTACAGGCGACGGAAGCGATGGCATTGCAGGTATTGCCGTGTGGTGTCTTGCCAAGAATTCCATGCAGGAAAACATGGCTCCCCAGGGTATCAAGTGGTTCGATAATGCTCCAGAGCACCAGACATGCTGCATAATGAAGAACGTAAAGGCCAATATTGTCGGCAGTTCTGTTAAGTGGGATAACATCAACGACAGATACTTCTATCCCGTGACTCAGTTCTATCGTTATGAGTTCTATGGCAACTACCCTTATACCACAGACCTTATATACACGACAACTTCTGTAAAGGCCAATTACACTATCGATGGAACTCAGGACCTCTTGTGGGGACGTGCTACCAGCGATGCTGACTATGCATGGAGTGCAAAGTACTTCCGAGTTAACGGCGGCCAGACAGAGGCAAACCGTCCCAAACTGAAGTTTGAGCACTTGCTGACCCGTCTCGTGTTCCATGTCCAGCCAGGTCCTCAGGTTGAGATTCCTGGTGCCAGCGAGGCTGAAATGGATTACGTATCGGCATCAAAAATGATTGTCGACACTCTGCAGGTTTGCAATGCACACACTAATCTTGTTGTCAGCATTGCGGACTTCAACAGACTTGACATGGGCATTGGCGAACGTTTGACTACCAGAAGTAGCAAGACAGATACCTTGTTCCTCAAGGATGCTTCCAGCGATATCGTAGATCCAATACAGGTTCCTGCCCTTCCTTCTTTGAAGAAGCAGTGGGGTGAGAGCATCATGCTTTATCCTGCATCAGAATATACCGTTCGTCTGGTTCTTCATGACGAAAACGGTCGTAAGTTCGTTTCTGAGATTCCCCTTATCCTTCAGAACAGCGGCGGTTTCGAGCGCGGAAAGAGTTACAATATCACCATTACCGTTCATGGTCCTTCAGAGGTTACCCTTGGAGCAGAAGTTACTCCTTGGACAGAGGTGGATGGTCCTGGTCTTAACCTGTAACAGATCCATAGTTTACTCTAGTATAGAACTATAATGCAATCTGGGCCGGAGGCCTTGCTTCCGGCCCGGATAAATAAAGTAAAAGCGAAGAAAATGAAGAAAATACTTGTTGTCCTCATGCTTGTTATGGCCATCATGCCAGTCAAGGCTCAGATGTTGGCCCTCAAGACTAATGCCCTGATGGATGTGGCTATGGTGCCTAATATTGGGTTGGAGATTGCAACAGGAAACAAGACGTCTTTGTGTGCCAACGGCTTTGTCAGCTGGAACATTTACGGCATGAAGGCCAAGACATATGGCTTTATTCCCGAATTCCGTTATTGGCTGTCCGGTAACACATTCTCTAAACTATTTCTGGGTGTCGGTGCAACATTGGCGCATTATGACATAGACATATCAGAAAACAATTATAATGGTTCAACCTACGGTGCCGGTCTGAATATCGGTTATGACTATTGGTTGTCAGACCATTTCTCGGTTGAATTCCATGGTGGTGTAGGAATGTACTATTATCACCATGCACGTACGGGCAAGAACGACATCTTGCCGGAAAATCAAGCATATAATGATAGGGGCTGGACGGTCCTTCCTTATCAGTTAGGTATTAGCTTCGTCTACATAATCAAATGATTTTAAGACTTTACCATAGACTTCTGTGCTTTTGCTCCGCTTTTCTCGCAAGTGGGGTAAGATGCTTAATATATTGCCTCCTGTCAGTTCCCGTATTAGCCTACGGACAGACGGAAGCGGACACTCTTGGCAAGAAGGCCGCTTTGCAGGAGAAACAGTCTCCCGTTGATGAAGAAAAGGACGCAAAAGGCCTTTCGTCTTCATCCAAGAAAGATGGTGGGGCAAACAATTCTTCGTCGAATGCCTCTATAGTATTCCGTAATGTCACTTTCTCTCCCCAGGATGTGCAGCTTCAAAAGCGTTATTCCCCCAGGGAGAACGACTCTCTGTTTGTTGAAGATACGAAGCAGTGGTGGAGACGTTTTTATTTTGGAGTTGGTGCAGGCATACAAGGTTTGTCCGACAATGTCAGCAGTGTGCATCATGCTACCTTGAACGGCTATCTGGGATATCGCTTTTCTCCCATTCATAGTCTCAGAGCGCATGGTTCCATGATAACCTATAGCTATGCCAATGGTCATGGTTCTACAAGAAGTATTGGCGTAGGTATGGATTATCTGGCCAATCTGTCTGCCTTTATATTTGGATACAATAGGAATCGCATGATTGATGTTAGTTCTGTAGTGGGAGGTGGCATAAGGATTACCGGTACCGGTTTGCCGCATAGGATTAATCCCTATGCTTATATCGGTTTTCATGCAGACATGCATCTAAGCAGCAATTTCTCCTTGTTCCTCGAGCCACAGGTTGGTGTTCAAAGAGAGATGAGTGTGCTTTTTGAAAGAACCAATTCCGAAAAGTGGAACTTGATGTACGGAATAAGTGGCGGTATTCAAGCCCGATTGGACAGAAGGACCAATTATTATACCGAAGCAGATAGCATATACGGCAAATTCTTCTTTGACAGCAGTATAGGACTTGTCATTCCTGGTAGAGAGGGTGGAATACTTCATCGTTCGGGTGTTGGATATCAGGCTGCCATGGGTATGTGGTTGAACCCGATGTTGGGTTTGCGCATCGGTGCTCAGGCACAGTCTGCATATTGGAGTTCTGCCATGCGAAACCTTTATGGTGCCTCTGTACGCGAATCAAAGGAACAGATACAGTTTAGTGGTCGCGCAGAGGTGATACTCAATCCTTTGAACTTCATCAAGAGTATGCGTGACAGGAAAGAGGGTAGGGACTTTAATGTGAATGTCCTGTTGGGCGGTGACTTCGGTTGGAACATGAAAAGCCACGTGCCCAACACAACCTCCGGAGGATTCCAGTGCTACTATTACGGTTTTACAGGTGCCCTTCAGGCCATGTACCGTATAGCCAAACCAGGAACGTATATATTCATCGAACCTCGTTACCTCGCAGCAATGTACAGTGTTCCATACCGTAATACCCAGAACTCATTGTTTACTGTGGAGCACAACATGTCCTTGAATATCGGTACTCGCGTTTACTTGACAAATCCCACATTCAATGGCAGGGGAGAGGGAGGATTTATCCCTCATTGGTGGGCAGGTGTCGACCTTGGAGGTGTTAAATGGCAGAGGTCTGTTGCTACAACAACAGGTGGCTTGGGAATCAATCCCACGTTGGGACTATCTGTCGGTTACGACTGGAAGCCAATGGCTTCATTTCGTGCCCAGTTGTCATACCAGCGTTTATACGACACTCATACTGCTCATTATTCCGGTTACGAAGGTTCTGTGAAGAAGGGAGGACGCGGATTGTGGGATTCCGCCTATGATGTCATGGACTTGCGTTTGGCTTATATGCTAAACCTGAACAACTTCTTCCAAGGATACAGCAAGGACCGTCCCTTCAACCTTTGGTGGACAGCAGGTCCTACAGTCAGTTATGCATTCCATGAAACAGACACGTGGGTTGAAGGTCAGAACGGCAAATCCCCCAAACTCAGTCTGTTGGAATTGAAGGACAGCCGCAAGGGAAAAATATCTCCGGGCTTGTCTACATCGTTGATGGCAAGTATGCGTTTGGCACCTCAGTATGATATTACCGTTGAGGCAATGGGTCAGTACAACTTTGTAAACGGTGTTAATCCCGGTAACAGACCGAGACTCAACAATCTCAAATACGGACTGACAGTAGGTAGCAGGTACCACTTCCTGCCAGGCCAGATGAACTATAGAGGACAGGAAGGAAGCAGGTTCTTCTATGACAGCAGCTTCTCGTGGGCAACAAGTTCGCTTTACAATGCATTTCGCCTGGGCGGTACGCAATATGCCATGTCCATGGGTATGTGGTTCAATTCCGTGGTTGGTGCAAGGTTGGGACTTAATGCCCAGACCCTCAAGCATCAATCCTTCGACACTAAGGTCCGTGGAGTTGATATGCGCAAGTCAAAGGGCATGGCAAATGCCGGTGCGAGACTTGAACTGCTCGTTAATCCTCTGAATTTCTTCAACAAGTGGAGAAACAAGGAGGGTGGGCACGACTTTGAACTTAATATGCTTTTAGGTGGAGAACTGGGAGGTATAGTAAAGGCAAAGCAACAGGAGCGACGTAACCTGTTCTCAAAGTATTATGGATTTACGGGAGCAATGCAGTTCATGTATCGTATCAACAATCCGGGAACATATATCTTTGTAGAACCCCGTTTCCTGTCAGCACTTTATAGTGTACCGTATCTTAATACCGGTATTGAGTCTACCATAAGGGACAATATGTTCTCTGTCGGTGTGGGTACAAGGGTTTATCTTACCAACCCGTCTTTCAATCCCTACAATTCTAAGGACATGGTTCCTCATTGGTGGGCAGGACTTGATTTCGGTGGAGTAAAGGTACAGCACACAACATCGCTTCATCAGTCTGGTGGTATAGGTTTCAATCCCTCTTTGTCTCTTTCTGTCGGTTACGACTGGAAGCCCTTGGTGTCATTCCGTGCACAATTGGCATACCAGCGTATTTCCGAAAGTATGGTCTCTTCATATTCTGGTCTTGCTTCGGGCGGTAAGGTTCTTTACGGTTCCGGCCTGTGGGATAGTTCTTATGATGTGATGGACCTTCGTTTGGGATACATGTTGAACATCAATAACTTCTTTCAGGGATATGATGCCAATAGAAAGTTTAATCTCTGGTTGATTGCCGGACCTGCATTGTCATGGGTTGCAGGAGAAAGCAATTCCTGGGTAGAGTCTCAGGATGGCAAGATCAGGCCGATGGAGAAATTATATCTTCAGAACTCGCGTCGTGGATGTGTCTCTCCTGCCATAACAGCTTCTATGATGGCTTCTTTGAAGGTTGCAAAGGATGTTGATGTAACAGCAGAGGTTCTGGGACAGTATAATTTCATCACCGGCACAAATCCTGGGCAGAATGGAATTGTCAATAATCTCAAATACAACTTTGCCGTAGGTGCCAGATACCATTTCGAGCAGGAACTTTTGCGCAGATTCTTCAATGGTGTCGAATCCAAACCATGGCAGCGTGGATGGCAACTGGAGGCTCAGTATGGATGGGCTGTGCCTGCCGACACCGGTCTTGGGCTTCGAGGCAGCGGAAGCAGCATGTTCGTTTCTGCCGGTTACTGGTTTAACGGACTGTTGGGCGTAAGACTTGGTTTAGGCGGCCGTCAGGTATATTGGAACAAAAAGAGCATAGATGCGGTGAATGAGCCGGTAAGCGGTCTTCAGGTCCATGCTCCTTATGAAAAGTACAACTCCCAGTTCATGGTAGGTGGGCGAGCCGAGTTGATGCTTAATCCCCTCAACCTCTTGGCAAGTAGAAGGAAAGCCGAAACGGCACCAAAGTGGGACCTGAACATGTCGTTAGGTTTGAACTTCGGTGGCCTTTCAAAGATTTCCGGGTTGACAAAGGGGTATATAGGATTTACCACGTCAATGTCTGCTCTGTACAGGTTGTCGAATACCGCACAGTTGTTTGTCGAACCAAGGTATGATGTCTTCAGCTACTCTGTGCATAACAGTGCAATGAACTTTGATGAAAGTTATTCCGATAAGATGTTCACTATCAGTGTCGGCACC
Organism: Bacteroidaceae bacterium; assembly: GCA_017628845.1. Lineage (GTDB taxonomy): Bacteria > Bacteroidota > Bacteroidia > Bacteroidales > Bacteroidaceae > Physcousia. Next base: position 5,503 of record JAGBYI010000138.1, on the reverse strand, counting down.
AGAATATCACGTCCCGTGGGCGAGACAAAGGATAGCAAGCGTCCACATGATGTTGAGAAAATGTCACATCGCGGATGGTGGGGTGGTCTGAGTATCGGTGGCAGCAAGATGCTGCAATGCATACGTCTTTCTACGGGAGCAACCTTCATACAGCCGTCTGTAGGCCTCACAGGAGGTTACGACTTTGACCGCCTGCATGGAGTGCGTGCCCATATATCATACGACATACAGTCGCGTGTGCGCCCCAACCAGCCATACGGTGTCATGGTCTCCGATATGCTCAAGCGTTATTACGGAACAATGAACAGTACCTTACATCAGATGGATGTCCGTCTGTTGTATATGCTCAATGTCACCAACTTGTGGACCGGATATGACAAGCGCAATGCCCTGAATATGTATTTCGAGTTCGGTCCAACATTCTCTTCCATCCTTTCAGAATCCAATGAACTGGCCGAAGGAGAGATGATGGGAGGTTCAGACTTCCGTTATATGGGCAAATCCTACAGCGGTAATTGTTCTATGGGCATGGCTGCAGGTATCCTTACTGCTTTGCGCCTGACCAACCGTTGGGATTTGACGGCAGAGGTAGTAGGTCAGTATCACTTCAACAGGACCTACATGCCTGAGTATTATCCCAGATTCTTGAATGGCATAAAGATTAACTTTGGAATAGGAACCCGTTACAATTTCTAATATACGCAGATGAAAAGATTGAGTACCTATATGTATATATGTATCATGGCTATGCTGGTCATGACGGCATGTACAAGCGATATGTTGCCCGAGGGTGGTGCCACAGACAAGGATGAGTCTGCCACCCCTCTGTGCATTAGGGTTGACGGGTTTGTCAGCATGACTACTCGTGCTGCCCTTGCAGACATGCCTGGCGGAACATTGTCCTCTGATACCCGTTTGGGTGTGTTTGTGATGTACGAGAGAGACTATGATTCTTTGGCCATAGGGTCAAATTACCGCAATATCTCTTATTCCTACGATAATGTAGAATGCAGTATCGACAATGCTGGAAACCTTTACCCGGCAAATGGTGAACCTTTGTTCTATCCAATGGGCAGAGATGTCAGGATTGCTGTCTTTGCTTATGCTCCGTATGACTCCTCTATGACAAGGGAGAAACTTTTCGCTCCCAAAGGTGAGGTCGGGGTAGACTGCGACCAGCATCACGAGGCTGTAATTGCAAGTAATGACTTCCTGTTCGGCACGCCAGTTTTTGGTAATCCTTTCTCCAAACCTCATAACAACATTGGCAGCATGCCTGCTGATATTCGTCTGAATCTCCGTCATCAGCGCTCGAGGATAGTGCTGGACTTCACTTTGCGTGAATTGCTGGAACTGCTGGATACGGTACCGTTTGCGCATGTCGACTCGTTTTCCGTTATTGCGGAAAATGTTCCCGTAGAGGCGCCCGTAGGATATTCCCTTGACAGCAGTCTGACGAATTTTGCCCATCCCGATTCAGTTCGCAGGGATAGTGTCCGGCTGGGCGCATTTATGGCCACGGAAGAGCTAAACGCGTTGGATACTCGATATACTTCCGTAGGTATTGTCATACCTTGTACCGAACCTGCCGATATGTCGTTCAAGTTCATCCTGATGTCCGGAACGGATAGTCATGAAGTACGCCTTCACGCTCAGACTCCGGTTGCGTTCGAGCGTGGTACATCTGTAATGTTTAGAATCAACACAGAGGATAATGACGACTCCAATCCAGACGTTGATGAAATCCCCATCGACCCTGATGGTTCTAATCCGGCAGCAGCAAGAAAGTGCCAGCTCTGTCTGTGAAATAAACCATGGTCAGCTACATGGTAGTTCGGAATACCAGACAAACGTTCCCCGTAACGCATGCTGCTGTTATGGGGAACGTCTGCTATCTTTACGCGTAAGCGTTATTTAATGCAGAAAGGCCATACGAACCAGTCTTCCAGCTGACCGATTGGCGAGAGCGTGGTCCATGTAATCAGATATTCTCCTGGTTCAAGCGGTTGGGTGGGGCGGATCAGGAATGATTCCTCTTCGTGCGGTTCTATAATGAACGTGTTGAAATCCACGTAAATACATTCGTTGTCCTGAATTTTTGCTTTGGGTATCTTGCGATACTCCTTTTTCGTCTTCAGTTTCATCACTATCATGTCGCTGAGCAGCAACGTATCGGTATCTATGACGAACTGTGGACGTGTGTCTCGGGTATATTGTTTTGCTGTATTGCCCCACAGGTATCTCTGTCTGGTGCTTTTCAGTTGTATGTCCACTATTTTCCATCCCGGTTTAATTTCTGTCTGAGTCTGTTGTTGTTCTATCGGGAAGGTTATGCCGTCAGCAACAATTGACACTTGCTGGGCGCGCATTGGTGCGGCAACCGACATTAGTGATAATATGGTAGAGGCCAATATGTCTTTTCTTCTTTTCATAGTGAGGCAAAGTTACGTTTATTTTTGGAATAAGTGTGCCGTCTCTTTGGGCATTTTGTTTTTTTTAAGTAAATTTGTGCCCGAATATATCTAATTCCTTAAATACTTTCCAGATGACGATTGCCATAGTTGTTGTGATTCTTCTTGGTTACCTGTTCATTGCTACGGAACATGTAACACATGTAAACAAAGCCCTTGTTGCTATGTTCTGCGGTACGGTAGGATGGGTCCTGTTCATGTGTACTGGCACTTCGTTCATCAATGCCGTCCATGCCGAGGAATACCAGACCTTTCTTGATGGAGCCCAGCATACAGTTCTTCTGAGCAAGGAGTACATTTCCGAACACATATTTCTTCGCTATGTAGGTCAGGTAGGCGAACTTGTGCTCTACCTCCTTGCCACCATGTCTATAGTGGAGGTGCTTACTGACAACGAGTGCTTCTCCTTCGTGGAGAAACTGCTCAGGCGCAGGAGCACGGCACAGATGCTCTGGCTCACTGTGGCGGTGACGTTCCTGCTCAGTGCCTGCATAGATAACCTCACTGTTACCGTGTTGATGCTGATGATTCTTCGCAAGGTTGTACGTAATGCCAAGCAGCGTATGTATATCGGTTCCGCAATCGTTATAGCTGCCAGTTGTGGAGGTTGCTGGACAGTGATTGGCGATGTTACCAGCCTTATGGTATGGGCTAAGGGAGCGGTTACGGCAACAAACTTCAGCGCGGCCCTGGTATTGCCCTCCATTGTCGCTACGGTAATTCCTACTGCGCTTATCCAGAGGAATCTTCCCGAACATCTCGACCTCGACCGCCCTGCATACTCTTTTCGTGGAGACGACAGCATCCTTGCCTGGTGGCAGAAGGCCCTACTCTTGTTCTTCGGCATAGGTGGTTTGTGGTTCGTACCTTCGTTCCATCGTATTACCCTGTTGCCTCCCTTCCTTGGAGCATTATGCTGTCTTGGTGTGGTATGGGTGCTCAACGAGATTATAAACGGCAAGCGCATCCGCACGGAGCAGCCGCAAAGCATATCGCTTGGGCGCAAGTTGCAGTACGAGGTCCTTCAGGTTATCATGTACTGTGTGGGACTGTGCCTATGTGTCGATGTGCTTATAGAAATCGGTGCCATGCGCATGGCAGCCGGTTGGCTGGACGAGAATATACACAGTATCTACTTGGCCAGTGTCTTTATGGGACTCATCAGTGCTGTACTTGATAATATCGCCTTGGTAATGGCAGGTATAAACATCTACTCTGTCCTTCCTGTGGATGCTGTAGATGGAGGTTATCTCGAGAGTTTCGTTCAGAACGGTCAGTACTGGCATCTTATTGCCCTTTGTGGTAATGTGGGCGGTTGTCTGCTGCCCATTGGCAGTGTGGCAGGTTTTTCTTTGATGAGGGCAGAAGGCGTTACGGTATGGTGGTATCTTCGCCGTGTCACCCTGTTTGCTTTCATAGGGTGGGCTGCGTCTGTGGGAACTTATTTCCTCGTGGACCATTTCTTGAGATAAAATCATTTTAGTTCTTGTATCCGGTAGTTAGTTCTTATTATGACATACGACCTTAGTGCCTTAGGTATCGAGGCCCTTAATCCCATGCAGGAGGAGATGCTCGGCGAAGTGCGCCGGCACGACTCTCTTGTGCTGCTTTCTCCCACTGGCAGCGGCAAGACACTGGGCTACATGCTCCCCATTCTGGAGGCGATGCAGCCTCAGGTGCACCCCACCGTTCTTGTGCTTGTGCCAAGCCGCGAACTTGCCATACAGACGCAGAGTGTGGCCACGAGGCTCTGCCGCAACGCCAAACCCTATGCCTGCTATGGCGGACGCCCTGCCATGGACGAGCACCGTGCCATGCGCAATCTCTCGCCACAGATGATAGTTGGCACCCCCGGCCGTGTTCTTGACCACATGCAGAAGGAGAATTTCGACTATTCCCACATAGACACTCTGGTGATAGACGAGTTCGACAAGTCCCTGGAACTGGGCTTCCGCCAGCAGATGGCCGACATTCTTGCCCTCCTGCCATCACTCAGGAAGCGTATCCTGCTATCTGCCACGGACAGCCCAGAGATACCATCCTTTGTGGGTGCAGAAAGGGTTCACCGCATGAATTACCTTGCCGATACCGATACGGATTACTCCGACCGCATCAGCCAGTACCTGCTTCGCTCTCCCCAGAAGGACAAGCTGGAGACACTCGGCCACCTGCTGTGCTCCCTGGGAAGCACTCCCAGCATAGTGTTCCTGAACTACCGCGAGGCGGTGGACCGCGTGTACCAGTTCCTGCTAAAGGCAGGTTTCTGCGTCTCCGCCTTCCACGGTGCCATGGAGCAGAAGGACAGGGAAAGGGCATTGTTTCGTTTCCAGAGCGGATGCGCCAACGTGCTTGTAAGCACCGACCTTGCCGCCCGAGGCTTGGACATAGCCGACGTCGGGAACATCATACACTACCATCTGCCCATGAACAGCGAGGCATACATCCACCGCAACGGACGTACCGCCCGATGGGACAGGGCAGGGGCATCTTACCTAATCCTGGGGCCCGAGGAAAATCTGGACAAACTGGATTGCCTCACCGACATCACTTCCATGGAGGTCCCCGACTCCTGTCAGGTTCCCTCTTCCAAATGGGAAACACTATACATAGGCCGAGGCAAGAAGGACAAGGTCAACAAGGTGGACATCGTTGGCTTCCTCAGCAAGACGGGAGGCCTGGAGCGCGACCAGCTTGGCATGGTCACCGTGTTCCCCCACTGGTCCTTTGCCGCCGTGGACCGCTCTTGCATGCGCTCGCTCATGGCACGCATCGGAGGGCAGAAGATAAAGGGGCAGAAGACCATCATCGAACCCATACGCCGATAAGCGGCCGTTTGTGTGTCCAGACTGATTTTGTAATTAAGGAAAGTAACAACATATACAACAATAAGTTTATACATGGCAACAGTAGACGACAAGAAAATCATTTTCTCCATGGTTGGTGTGAGCAAGACCATCACACAGAACCAGAAACAAGTATTGAAGAACATCTACCTGAGTTTCTTCTATGGCGCCAAGATAGGCATCATAGGT
>JAGBYI010000137.1 GCA_017628845.1 Bacteroidaceae bacterium | reverse complement strand
GTTGCGCACACCGCCACCCGAACCTATGCCTCCGTATGCCACGGCATCGCCATTGAGCAGGGAAAACTGCTCGAAGACCACATTATAGAAAGGCAGAGGAAAGGTTGCACCTGCACCGGAAAGTTCCTGTGCCTCACGTCCCTCGCCTGTCGCTTTTCCGCCACAAGACACCATGGCAAGGGCGAGCATCAGCACCATTGCTGACAAAAACATCTTTTTCATAATATTCCTATTTTTATATTGTAATAATACCTAAATATTTGTGGATTAAATACCGAAATAGCAACTCACGTAGGCAGAATACCGGTTGTCCGCACCGTCGGCCTTGGGAATGCTCATGCGGACGTTGGGGGCAACCTTGACATACTTGCCCAACTTGAACTGGGCGCCCAGGATGGCCGAGGACTCGTCCTTCTCCACGTTCCACTTGTCCTTGGAATAGACATCGTCGAAGCGGGCATAGAGGTCTGCGCACTTTGAGAGTTTTGCAGAGGCAAACACCGAATAGCCGTACTGGTCGGCATCCTGCTTGTACGAGGCGTTCCACATATGGTTGTACTCGGCACCTACGGTAAACCTTTCCGTCTTGTAACCCACGAAGGCGGCCATGTTCACGGTGTTCTTCTTGCCCTCCTCGGCCGCCTCGTTCAAACCACCATACAAGCGGATTTGAAACCCTTTAACGGGTGTCAGCGTCATGCCCAAGCCATAGTTGAAACCATCCTTCACCTGAATCTTCTTGTACCCCTCGCCATTCACTATAATGGCATCGGCAGAAAGCCAATCGGCGAACTTGTACGATGCAGAAACACCCAGGTCGGCACTGCTACCGAACTTGTACTTGTCCTGGAAGGACTTCATCACATAGCGGTAGCCCCAGAACTTTTCCTGGAAGTTGAACTGTGTGGTGGAGATAAGGCCGCCTGCCAGTGTCAGTTTGCCCTTCTTCCATTGTATCAGGGCATTCTTCACATAGAAGATACGATGGTAGTCGTCTACCTTGGAGGACTTGCCTATGTCGGCCACGCCCTTCACGCTCAATCCCTTGCCCAGATTGTATTCGTAACCCAGATAACTTCTCTCCAGTTCAAACCCGCGGTCGTCGTTCTCTGCACCGAAACCCGTGTGCAGGTTGGCAAACACCTGGATGATGGGCTTACCCTTGGGTTCTTCCTTCACTTTGGTATCCTGGGCCTGTGCCACGATACCCATGCCGGCAAATGCCATGGCAATAATCATTCTTCTTTTCATAGTTTACGGTGTCCGTTTCTTGTTTGGACACCGCAAAAGTAGGGGTATAATGTTTCAATATTGTTTCAAAAAAGTTAGGCTTCTGTGAAAACCCAAATCGGCCATGGAAGATGTTACATTTTTATTAAATCTACAGGCAGACGGTACATGGTATGCTTTTTCTCCGTAATTTTGCATCGCAATAATATTATGTATAAGGTATGGACACAACAACGAAACGCATACTCATCGTAGACGACGAGGAGACGTTGTGCGAGGTGCTGAAACTGAACCTTGAAAACGAGGGCTACGACGTGGACACGGCCTTCAGTGCCGAACAGGCTCTGACCTACGACCTGAGGTCTTATTCCCTTGTCCTGCTGGACATCATGATGGGCGAGATAAGCGGCATAAAGATGGCCCGGATGATGAAGGCAGACATCGCCACCGCGGACATTCCCATAATATTCTGCACGGCAAGGGACAGCGAGGACGACATGGTAATGGGGCTCAACCTGGGGGCGGACGACTACATAGTGAAGCCATATACCGTGCGCAATGTGGTGGCTCGCATCAAGAGTGTGCTCAGGCGCACCTCCGGGCACAAGGTGCCGCAGGCGGCTGCAAGGACAAACTCCCTGGTGGTGGAGGGGCTGCACCTGGACATGGAGTTCAAGCGCTGCACGGTGGACGGCACGGAGGTGAAACTGACCAGAAAGGAGTTTGAACTGCTGGCATACCTTATCTCCCACCGCGGGCGTGTGTGCAGCAGAGAGCAGATCCTGAGCCGTGTGTGGAGCGATGAGGTGGTGGTGCTCGACCGCACCATCGATGTCAACATCACCAGGGTGCGCCAGAAGATAGGTCCCTACGGGGCATACATTGTAACAAAATCCGGATATGGCTATGGCTTTCGCGATTAGACTTTCCTACCACAGGAGGCTCCTGCTCATGCTCCTG
>JAGBYI010000024.1 GCA_017628845.1 Bacteroidaceae bacterium | reverse complement strand
CTCCATCGCCTTCATCACCATATTCGCTACTTTTGCCTTGGATGGCATAGAGAGCAAGGACTGGATGATGATACTCTTCTACCTCTTCCTCTCCATCCTCATCGTCGTGGCCGTCACTCTCCTCACCATCAGCCACAAGATATGGAAGGTAAGCAAAATCCATCCGGCAGAGGTGGTGAAGAAAGAGTGAAAGACCCTCCCCCTAGAAGAATGGAAAACGGAAAGGTGAAAACGGAAAACTATTACATACCCCCTCCGCGCTCCGCTTTGCCCAGCGTCGCACTGGGAAGTGCTCCCCTCAGAGGGCACAGAATGACATCAAGTCATTCTTCTAAAGATCCTCTTCGCCCCCTGACTCAGAGGGACAGTCAGTTACAATAGCATCCAACTTTCTCCCCCTGAGACAGGTGGGAGTACCCCGAAGGGGGGAGGGGGTGGATAAAATGAAAAGATAAAATATAACGGACAAAACGGAAATGAACGAGGCAAATAAAAAACGAAAAACTAACATACCCCCTCCGCGCTCCGCGCTCGTCCCCCTAACTTAGTGGGACAGTCAGTTACAGCAGAATATCAATGCGTTAACCAACTATCTCCTTAAATTAGAGGACAAACAGTTAAACATCCTACTTTCTCTCACTTCCCCGTCGGGGCGTCAACAAGAAAACAAATAAACAAATAATATGGTATTACACTCCCTCAAAATCTCCCTCCGCAATCTGCTCAAATACAAGGTACAGAACGCCATCTCCATTGCCTGCCTTGCCGTGGGTGTGGTGTGCTTTGCCATCACCGTGCTGATGATGTCAAACTCTGCACGCAACATATACTTTAATGTGTTTGACGATGGCATAGCAACCTTTTATTGTTACGATGTACCCAGTTCCAAGTGGAGAGAAGCCAAAAAGCAGGGAAATGTGGAGCATGCAAGCCTGGATGCCAAATTCTTCAATGGCATGATAGAAATGGACCTTCCTGCTTTCAAAGAATTTCATGGCAGTCGTCCATACATTGGCAAAGATTTCTCGTTTGACGATGGTACAGAACAACCCAAACTTTGCTATGCTTGGCTGAAATACACTTCTCCCAATTATTTGCATTATCTTTGGTACCGTTCTGCCATCACGGGTAAGCGTTTCCCCGAATTGCAGGAGGGCGATGTTCTTATCAGCGACGTCCTGAGCGAAAAACTCTTTGGTAAGGGCACAGACCCTCGTGGTTTCACTCTCCTGGATGAAATCGATGGAAGCCAACATACCATACGCGATGTGGTCAATGTTTCGGAGCGTGTAGAGAACTTTGAGAACAATGCCATTTACTATATTAAAAAGAATATCACGGAAGCTGAATGGGCTCAGCCGGTTGGAACCTTCAGACTTGAAATAGCAGAAGGGTATACCAATATTGAGTTGCTCGAGCAGTTGCAAGCTGCCTTTCCCGAATACACTATTTCAATGCCGGATTTGTCCTTGAGTTTGAATCAAAGAATTGTTAACATCGGTATGATTCTGGTTGTGCTGATACTTGGTGGCAGTGTGCTCACCATCGGTTTGATGGGATTCATGAAGATGGAATTGCAGATATTCTCGCTCCGTGCTCGCGAGATGGCATTGCGCCGCACCATGGGTGCCAAGCCTCGCCATCTGTTCATGCTCCTTGCCATAGAGGTGCTTATCGTCTTTGCTCTCACTGCCTTGGTTGCGGTGGCACTGACTTCGTTTCTGGCAGAATATGCCATCCCCATTGTCCGCAACCTAAACAAAGACATACTGTTCGATGTAGCCCTAATCATGCGCATTGAGTTGTGGTTGGCTGTTATCACCTTCGTCCTTGCCATGCTTATGGCATACGTCAGTGTGCATCGTCAGTTGCATGCCCCAGTGGGCCTACGTGTGGGTCGTAGCCAGAGCGTCAACACCAAGGGGCAGAGCTTTATGCTGGGCACACAGTTTGTAGTGAGCATGATACTGACCTATGCCGTGCTTGCTGCCTTCCAGGTTTTCAGCATTATTGAAAAGGATGAGAACGGAGGCATCAAGGACAATCCATCTATCTACAAGGATGTGATCAAGGCACCTCTAAGCTTAGTCCACATTACTCCTGATTTTTTACAGGAACTTTCTCTCAATCCCGATGTGGAGGATGTGGCATTCTGCATCTGGAACGCTTGTCAGACCGATGGTACCAATCGCGATGAAACCCTGGTGCGCAATTATTCCAATTTTATGCTTACAGAAGATATTGTCATTAGTTATGGCTACTGTTACCTGGCCAGCGGTGAGAACCTTATCGACCAGCTTCAGATAGAAGTTACTCCCAACCTGCCCAGCGACACTGCCGTCCACAAGGATTACACCGCCATATATGCGCGCACCGAACAGGCAGAGCGTCTGCGCCGGAAATGGAACCTGGATGTGAGCCGCGATGCCGTCACACGTCCTCTGTACCAGCAACGCTCATACACGCTCATCGGCTATGCTCCCTGCTTGAAAGGATACCGTAGTAAATTCCCTGCCACTCCTTCATATTGGACGCTGGACGAGGAAGTCGATTGGAAAGACTTTACGGAAGGTCGCGAACGTAGCGACTTTGGTGTCGAAACCTTCTACTACATCTTCCCCAAGGATGGTAAATATAATAAGGTAAAGGATGCCATCACAGAAATCTTCCGCGAGGCGCAACCCGGCAATATGAACGAACCGCCCATTCAAGACCTCTATGAAGAGTGGTTCAAGTCTGTACGTATGATTGAAATGATGCGCTCGCTCTGCCTGATTCTCGTCATCGTCTCCATCCTCTGCATCGTGGCAAGTGTGTATTCCGCCATTGCCCTTGAGAGTCGTGGCCGTCAGAAGGAAGTGGCACTCCGCAAGATTCATGGTGCACACACCAGAGACATCATCCTGCTCTTCGGCAAGTATTACCTGCGCCTGCTCGGTATCAGTGCTGTAATTGTAAGCATCATTTCCAGCGCTGTCTTCACCGTGGTACACGTCTATAGTCCCCATTCGGGCATCAAGAATGACCTCCCCTGGCTCATCCTCTACCTCATCCTCGCCATCCTTATCGTCGTGGCCGTCACCCTCCTCACCATCAGCCACAAGATATGGAAGGTAAGCAAAATCCATCCGGCGGAGGTGGTGAAGAAAGAGTGAAGACGAACGGAAAGGTGAAAACGGAAAACGGAAAACTGCAAGTTAGGAAAGTAGGGACACGGCATGCCGTGTCCGAAACAAACACGAAACGAACAATAAAACTTCTCATGCGAATACCATCCATACCGTCATTAGGCCACACCCAGTTTCCCAACGGGGAAACTCCTGTTCTCTCACGGAGAAACTCCAGTTCTCCCACGGGAGCACAGGCTCAGTACCACTACTACGGTACTCCAGTACTTACACTACGGTACTCCAGTACTTACACTACGGTACTCCAGTACCGACACTATGGTACTGCAGTACCGATTAAGAGGTACTGAACCCGGTACTGGGAAGCATTGGCGGGACGACCGGAAAACGGAGCAGAAGCACTGTATGGACACGCCGTGTCCGAAAAACAGAGTTATCATATCAAGCAGACGGACACGGCATGCCGTGTCCCTACAACAAGCAAAACAATACATTAACAAATAACTAAACATTATTCATTAACCCATTAAAAAATCCCCATTCCCAAACAAACGGAAGTGAAAACGGGACATCGACCTAAAGGTTCGGCTTCGGTTCAGTTTTTCGATTTGACTTGCCTTAACGTCGACCTACGGTTATTATTCACCTGCGGTTCATCAAGATAAACAGTCGCTTTGGCTCATCAAGCTCCGCAAATCAGTTTTCCGTTTTCCGTTTTCACTTTTCCGTTTCAAAAGGGAGGGGTCCTTTAAAACTATGCTTACATTATCAAACATCAAGAAGGTCTTCAAGACCGATGAAGTGGAAACCTGGGCTTTGCAGAACGTGAACCTGGAAGTGAAGAAAGGCGAATTCGTGGCCATCATGGGCCCCAGCGGTTGTGGCAAGTCCACCCTGCTGAACATCCTTGGCTTGCTGGACACTCCCACAGAGGGTGCCTACATACTGGACGGCAAGGACGTAAGTCAGATGAGCGAGGACGACCGTACCGACCTTCGCAAGGGCAAACTGGGCTTCGTGTTCCAGAGTTTCAACCTCATCGACGAACTCAATGTGTCGGAGAACGTGGAACTACCTCTGCTCTATATGGGTGTGCCCAAGAAGGAACGCCGCAAACTGGTGAAGGAGGTTATCGAGCGTGTGGCCATGACACACCGTGCACAGCACTTCCCCTCTCAGCTCTCTGGTGGTCAGCAGCAACGTGTGGCAATAGCACGTGCCGTTATCTCACGTCCCCACATCATCCTGGCCGACGAGCCAACGGGTAACCTCGACTCCAAGCACGGCAAGGAGGTGATGGACCTGCTCTGCGAACTGCACAAGGAAGGCACCACCATCATCATGGTAACCCACTCCCAGCACGATGCCAACTATGCCGACCGCATAGTAAACCTCTTCGACGGCGAAGTGGTGAGCGAGGTGGAAATGTGAACAAACGGAAAGGTGAAAACGGAAAACGGAAAACTAATCGCTACCCCCTCTGCGCTCTCTCGTCGTAACGAAGTTTGCGACCCCTCCAGCGCCAGCGTAATACACTAAAGAAAATATAAAACTCTGCGCTCTCGGCGTAATCTGCGTGCAAAAAAAACTCATAACCGCTCTCAAACGAACCTCACGCGAGAGCGCAGAGGACGCAGAGGTGAATAGAAACGGGAAACATAATCAATAATGCGGACACGGCATGCCGTGTCCCTACAAGCAAGCGAACTATACCTTATTTATATATGTTCATGAACCAACAACAAAATTGCGTCTCTCCTTCTCCCCTCCATAGAGGGAGGGGTTGGGGGTGGGTCCACTTTTCCCACAACCTCAAGATTGCCTTTCGTAATCTTCTCAAGTACAAGTTCCAGACCCTTGTCAGCGTTTTGGCGCTGGCGGTGGGTATGGTCACGCTGGCGGCTACGCACTTTGTGCTAATACATTTCGGGAATCCCGCCATTTGCGATGAGCCTTATTTCGACCGCACGTATGAAATGTCGTTCGTCAAGCTCCATCATGAAGACATTGCTCCCAATCCCGAGGACAGGAGCGTTGCTTTCAATACTCAGACAATAAGAATCCTTGAAGATATTCACACTGCACTGACCTCTGGCGGAGGTATGGTGGGCGTGGAAAAACTGTTCTACGTGGACGACCAGCATGGCGAGTCTCAAATCATAATAGAATTTCCCGACTCTACGGAAAGAGAGATGGATATGAGGCATAGTTTCACGATGCCCGAATACCTTAACTTCCGCGGAGCGCGCTCGGCACTGACGGGCGAGAAGATTCCTGTGCTGAATAATGACGAAGCAGTATTGAGCGAAACGCTGGCGAAATTCATCTTCGGCGACAAGAATCCTGTGGGCAATAAGATTCGCTATGAGTATTTTAGTTTTGAGGAAAATCGCGGTGTTGTGGACACCTACACAGTGACTGATGTTGTGAAAACGATGTCCACTAATGACGTTATCGGAAATTGGGCTTTCTTTTGTATGAGAGGTAGTGAGCATAAAGCAGTAGAGCGCTTTTACGCCACGAAATACGAGGTGCTGTTACTGGAAGGCTACACCGCAAAAGACCTAGAGCAGGCAGCAAACCTCCGTCTCCAACCCTTGGGACTGAAGGCAAAGGTGGAGTCAATGAGCGATGTGATTAGCCGTAGGAATGGCTCTGTACTGTTAGTGCGCACCATTGTTTACCTGATTAGTTCCATGGTACTGCTGACAGCCCTTGTGGGGTTCCTCAAGATGCAGTTACAACTCTTCCAGATGCGCCGACGCGAGGTTATGCTCCGCATAGTGCATGGTGCTTCAAAGTGGAGTCTGTATGGACTCTTCCTGACGGAGGTATCTCTTGTTCTTGCCCTCGCATTGGCAGTGGCTTTGGTGTTGATGAGTTGGTTGGTCAACTTTGTGGAAGAGCACTTCAGGACAATGTTTGACGACCTTGGCTGGGTGGTGTATGGTTATAACGCTACAATTCTGCAAGTCTTCTGCGTCGTAGCATTGCTGAGCGCCTTTATCGTGTGGGTGGCACTCCGTCGCATCCGCAAGTCAAACACCAACTTGGCGGCAGGATTACACCGCAATGCGGGGCACTCCTTGCGCAATACGATGCTCGGCATTCAGTTGGTGGTGAGCCTTGTATTCCTTTCGGGCGCATTGGCATTCACGCAGTTCATAGGCTTGGTCAAAGACCAAAAGAACATTCCCGAAAATGACGACCACTATCTGGAATGCCTTGCCATAAACCCCTACAACGCCAACGACTTTGTGGCGCTGAAAGAATACTTGCAGATACCCCGCAAGGGAATCAAGCGTGCCATCGAACATTCTAGGATGCACATGTCGTACAAAGAGACTGAAGAAACGCCTGGTGCTAAAGAGGCGCTTGGTACTGATCGTTTCGAGACCTACTTCCTGACCGACACCGCCTTCTTCGACTTTTGGCAACGCCCTATTAAATGGTTCGTGCCCGAGGACCAACGAAAAGAATGCATCGTGCTCAACGAGGCGCTATACACAGCGTTTGACTCCTTAGGCGTAATCAAAAACGGAACGCTCAGTCTTCACCTCGGGTGGAACGATGTTTATGAGGTATGGCCCGTTGGCGGTACGTTTGCGACGCTGCCCTACATGCACCTCAACCAGCACTTCTCATCCCATAACCTTGCCATCTTCCGTCAGAATCCCTATGGAGTTTTTGGTCAATTTATCATCGAACCCGAAGAGGGCAAATACCTCGAAGTGATGCAACAGTTGAAGGACGAGATGCGCCGCATCAATCCCCTACCCCTGCGAGAAACCGTACTCAATCTACGCGACACACTTACCGAGGAACTCCAAGCACTCCTCAACCTGCAACGCGGTGCCTGGATTCTCTCTGCCATCTGTGCCTTAATCTGCTTTATGGGAATCTGGAGCACCATTGCTCTCGACACCCGTTCGCGTCAGAAAGAAGTGGCTCTGCGCAAGGTGCACGGCGCCAAGCGCAAGGACATCGCCTTGCTATTCGGTCGTCTCTACCTGTGGCTCATAGGCATTGCCACCCTTGTCAGCGCTCCCCTCATCATCCTATTCAACACCTTGCTGAAGGATTGGGCAAATAGCAGCATGGCCAGTTCCATAGCCGAACAACTCTCCCCCATCCTCCCCATCCTGGCAAGCCTCGCCCTCACCGCCCTCATCATCATCCTCATCGTAGGTCATCACATCCAACAAGTCCTGCAAGTAAAACCTGCGGAGATGATTGCGAAGGAGTGAGAAACGAACCAAACAAACCCAGCGGCCCCCCCCAACCCCTCCCTGTATGGAGGGGAGTAGTTACTACTAACTAATGATATACCTAACTAATGATATATATAATCAACTAACAACTTTATTAACCAAATTCACTCCCCAGTACACTATACTCCTGTCCGCGCGTCGCACAGGAATGTGCTCCCCTCACAAGGCACAGATGGACATTGACTTCAGCCCCTTCGGGCGTCGAACGTTGTTTCAGTCCATCTTCTAAAAACCTTGTTCGCCCCTTGTGGGAGGGTATGGGGAGGGGTCCTCAATTTATCACAAATATGCAAAATCTATCTCAATCCTCAGTACATCCTGCTCCCCTCCATACAGGGAGGGGCCGGGGGTGGGTCCGTATCAACTTCCTCCAAGCCCTGCGCCACATCAGGCGCAATATGGGGCAAAGCATTCTTATCGTGGGCATCATCTCTATGGCGCTGACTGCCTTCGTGTTCTCTGCTTCTATGATATGGCGAGTGACACACGAAGAAACCTATGTGGCAGATGCCGACAATGTGTACCTTGTGCAAGCAACTACCCCCGAGGGGTTCAATGCTTACAGTTATTGGCTCACCGATAGTGTGGCGTGCGCCATCCGCGACCATGCCCCTACGGATGCCAAGGTGGGATTGTATCATCACACCGCAAGTGTAGAATTTATCGGTACCCGCGACACAACGATCGTACAACCTTCCAGAAGTGTCAACCCCGAATATTTCGAGGCAATGGAAATGGAGTTTATCAATGGCAGACCTGCCCGCGAGGAAAGAGAGGTGGTACTCATAGAGTCTACGGCTATGGCGCTCTATGGAACAACCGACCTGGAGGGTATGACGGTAATGGGAAAGGTAAATGATGTTCAAGAACCCTACCGCATCGTAGGTGTGGTGAACCTTAGGAACGAAAAGTCGATAAAGTATCCCACTGCCTTTGTGTGCAAACAGATTGAACCCACACCTGTCCAAGACTTTTGCTATGCGCCTTATAGTGCTGAGGTCTATGTACGCACATCGAATCCCAAAGCAATGCAGCGCTCCTTGGACGAGGTGCTGGAGCAGTTCTCCACCTCGCAATACAATGATGATTATACAAGCCTCCACCTCGTACCCTTGCGTATGAGCGCACTATTGAACTACGAGGGAAGTTTCTGGAAGGCAGCCTTCTATCCGGGCGTGTTCCTCATCCTCTCCACCCTATTGCTCATATCTGGCATCTTCTCATATCTGGCATTGCTCAACAACGCAGCCGACCGCAGATGGACAGACCACCGCTTGCGCATCTGTCTGGGTGGAGGTAGTCGCGACACCTTGTTGCGCTTGCAGGCAGAGGTGCTGCTTATGTTCGGTGCCATTGGCGTGCTCACCTTTGTGCTGATGACACTAAGCTTCGATACCTTCTTCAAGGAGGTGAAGATTACCCACACCGAAGTGTATATGTGGTATGCAGGTTCGTTGCTTGTGTTGCTTGCCACACTGCTCTTGCTTTGTCTGATACCAGTGTATGTACAGAATCGCCGACATCAGCGTGCCCTACAAGGTGCTCCACAGGGGCGGACGTCAACCTTGAACTATCCCCTTGCCGTGGTGCAGGTGGCGGTTAGTGTGTTGCTCGTATTCCTCGTGTGGAATGGTGGCAGACAGGTACACTTTGCCACCGACGAGGTGCTGGGAGTGAATCCCGATGGGGTTTATACTCTTGACTGCTTGCGATACGACGCTCGTCCTGTGGTAAATACGCCCGAGGTGGCACAAGAGATAAATGCCTTGGCAACGGTAGATACCTGTGTGATGAATCATTCCATCTTCGAACGCGGATGGGCTTTGGGCTGGAGAGTTGATGGTTTTCAGCACAACATCACCCTGATGGAGTTGACAGAAGGCACTATGCGTCTGTTTGACATCAAACCCAACTTCTGGAAACCTGTAGAGGATGAATTCCAATGGAAAGAAAACCAGGTGCTGTTGAGCAGCAAGGCAAAAGAGTATTTCGGGGTAACACCTGATAATCCTATACTCAATACCCACAATAAACTGGAGGTGATAGGCACTGTGGACATCTGCACGCGCGACCTTTACAAGGAACCCGAGTTGATTGCTTTCTGTCCAAGCATGGAGGAGCAAGCCACCCGATACCTATACTTCCGTTTCCTCCCCGGCAAGGAGAAGGAAGGCATTGCTGCCGTGGAAGAAATTCTGATGCGTCACGACATTACCCCAAATTCAGGAAAGGTGCGCATCATAAACTATGGCGACCTCATTGCCGAGAAGTACGAAAGGGAGCAACGCTACCTGTGGTTCTACTCCGTGCTTTCCGTAGTGGGTATTAGCATTGCCCTCTTCGGTTTGATAACGCTGATAAGTGCCGACCTCCAACGCCAGCGTCGTGCCATAGCCATCCGTCGTGTCTTCGGTGCGCACTATGGGGATTGCCTGCGCCGCACTCTACGCACCTATGGTATCATCTCTGCCCTCGGCACTCTCATAGGCCTCTGCATAGGGTATTACTTGATGAACCTCTGGTTGAAGACCTACACCATGCAGATTATCCTTGGCTTCACCCCTGCCCTCGGTATCGTCCTGCTTATCTCCCTCATCATCACCGCCCTCGTTGCATATAAAGTAAAAGTGTGCTTCAGGGAGAATCCCACCGCGGTGATAGCGAAGGAGTGAGAGACGAACGGAGGACCCTCCCCCAACCCCTCCACAAGGGAGGGGAGTGGTTACAACAGCTATTGAATAAGCAATAAAAAACAATCATGTCTCATCATTATAATAATCTATCTCAATCCCCAGTACATCATACTCCCCTCCCCTGTGGAGGGGTAAGGGGGAGGGTCCGCTGGGTCTTCCTCTCTCACAACCTTAAGATTGCCTACCGCAATCTCATGAAATACAAGTTCCAGACCCTTGTCAGCGTTTTGGCGCTGGCGGTGGGTATGGTTACACTGGCGGCTACGCACTTTGTGCTGAGCCATTATGCTCCGCCTGCTGTTTGTGACGAACCTTATTACGACCGCCTGTATGAGATGAGTTTCGTCAAAAGTGCTACAGAAGAGCAGGTGGCTGATGATGTGCCGTCCAATCAAAATCGTATTACAATTAACGATGAAATTCATGCTGCCCTTACTTCGGGTGGGGGCATGGCTGGGGTGGAAAAACTATTCTATGACGATGGTATTTACCTGGTTCAAAAAGTCACCTTGATTTTAGCAGATTCTACTGAACGAAGCATGGACCTTGCACATTGCAATACCCTTCCTGAGTATCTGAATTTTCGTGGCATCCGCTCGGCACTGACGGGCGAAAAGATTCCTGTGCTGAACTACGGTGAAGCAGTGTTGAGCGAAACGCAGGCAAAACGAATCTGTGGCGACGATAATCCCATAGGCACCAAGATTGTGATTAGAGAAATGGGCGCTGACTACCTTGCACATATTGCCACTTACACAGTGAGGGACGTTTATCGCACCCTGACGCAAACAGATGTTACGGCGGATCAAACTTACCTCTGTGGGGATTGGAAGGATGTGTCTTTCGAATGGAAAGCCATAGATACCGACTACGAAATTCTGTTGCAGGAAGGATACTCCGTGAAAGAATTGGAGGCAGAGGCGAACAGAAAACTTGCGCCTTTGGGGTTGCTGGCAAAGGTGAGCCTCCTTGACGATGTGTTGAAGGAGCATAACCGGGAGTTGATGCTGATGCGCACGATTGTCTATCTCATCAGTTCCATGGTATTGCTGGCTGCCCTTGTGGGATTCTTGAAAATGCAAATCCAACTCTTCCAGATGCGCCGACGCGAAGTGGCGCTCCGCACGGTGCATGGCGCTTCGGCGAGAAGTCTGTTTGCCTTGTTCCTGACAGAAGTAATGATAACGCTAACGGCTGCGTTGGCGGTGGCTATGATTCTGATATCATGGTTAGCAAATTATTCGGAGCAATACCTGAATGTCATGTTTGACGCATGGGGATGGGTGGTGTACGGACAGTATGAAACAATGCTTTGGATTTATGGTAGCATTGTTTTGCTCTGTGCCGTCATCGTGTGGATTACATTATACCGCATACGCAAAACCAACCGAGGATTGGCGGCTGGTATGCGTCGCAATGCCCGCCACGCTTTGCGCAACACGATGTTGGGAATACAGTTGGTGGTGTGTATGGTATTCATTACGGGTTCATTGATGTTCTCACAACTCATGGGATACATCAAGGACCAATTAAACATTCCCGACAACGACGACCGTTATGCCGAATGCATTCAGATTCGCCCCTACGACTTAGAGGATTGCAAGCTTTTTGAAGAATACCTGCAAACAAATCCTAAGCATATCACGCGTGCCATTAAGAATAACGAAATATTCAACACGTTTCAGGAATATATGGAAACCCCTGGAGCGAAAGAGGCGCTGAATCGCAAGAACTTCCTGATGCACTATTTGACAGACACCGCATACTTCGACTTTTGGCAACGCCCCATCAAATGGTTTGTACCCAAGGAGCAACGACAAGAGTGCATCTTGCTGAGTGAAAAATTGTATGCAGAATTGGATTCCTTAGGAGTTATCAAATCGGGAACCTTAACCCCAGAGTATTCCTCCACTTTACCCATCGGCGGAACCTATGCCACACTGCCCTATAAGAATGACACAAAAGATTACGAGAAATGGGAATGTGCGGTGATGCAGGAATGCCCCGAAAATTTCTCGGTAGAATATATCATTGAACCCGAAGAAGGCAAGTACCACGAAGTGATGGAGCAGATGAAAGACGCAATGCACCGCATCAATCCGTTACCGCTGGAACCCACGGTGAATAATCTGCGCGAGAAATATACTCAAGAACTCTCTGCGTTAGAAAACTTCCAGCGTGGTGCCTGGATTCTCTCTGCAATATGTTTCATCGTCTGCTTTATGGGCATCTGGAGCACCATTGCCCTCGATACCCGTTCGAGACAGAAGGAAGTGGCTCTGCGTAAGATACATGGCGCCAAGCGAGGGGATATTGCTCTGCTTTTCGGTCGCCTTTACCTGTGGCTCATAGGTGTGGCCAGCGTAATTGCCATCCCTGCAATTATCCTCTTCAACCAGTTCCTGAAGGAGTGGGCTGTATCAGAGAAGATTCCCCAGCACCTCATATCCCCCGTCATGCCCCTCCTCCTCAGCATCTGCATGACCTCCCTCGTCATCCTCCTCGTTGTCTCCCTCCACGTCCGAAGGGTGATGAAGCAGAAACCGGCGGAGATTATTGCGAAGGAATGAGAGTGAGAGTGAGAAGATAGGTGCTATAAAAGCTATAAAAGCTATAGATACTATAGAATTTATAGAACCTATAGCATCTATTCTCTCAAAAAAACTCTATCTTTGCCCCTATCTATAGTTTCTATTACATCTATAGCATCTATCTAAACCATTAAATCACACTATACTATGCAGCAAGTTCTAAAGAGGCAGGCACCCTGGCGCAATACATACTTCTACCAGAAGAGTGAGGTGCTCTACCATCTGACTTATGTATTCTGCAAGCGTTTCCTTCCTGCTCATGGCGACCGTATGATGGACCAGATGAGACCTATAACCTCTTATGTGTCATGATGTCAAGGACCATGCGATCGGTTTCCTGCATACCCTTAGCCCCCACGAGAGTGAGGTTGCGTATGCAACGGTCAACATCGTCTTCGATGAGGCCTTCCACGTTGGTAACAAACTTATTCTGTATGGCAAGCATGGCACTGAGCACTGCGGTGGAAACGCCGCTGGACACTTTTAAGGCACAACTGGGTTTGGCACCATCGCACACCATACCTGCAAGGTTGGCAATCATATTCTTTACACTATATGCTACCTGTTCGTAATGTCCGCCCATCAGATATGTGATGCCGCAACTGCTTCCCGTACTTGCTACCACACATCCGCAAAGGGCACTGAGACGACCAAGGCTCTGCTTTATGTAGATGGCGGTTAGATGGCTTAGAATGAGGGCACGGGTGAGTTCCTCCTCGGTATTGTGATTCTCTCGGGCAAATACAACGACGGGGAGTGTGGCTGCTATGCCTTGGTTCCCGCTTCCGCTATTACTCATAACCGGAATCATGGCACCAGCCATACGGGCATCGCATGCACAACTGGTTACGGAAAGGATATGACAAAATATGCTATCACCCATAATGCCCTTGCCAAGAGGACGGGACAGTGTCTTGCCAAGTTCATGTCCGAAGTTTCCTTTCAATGCTTCTTCGGCAGCCTTTTCATTGAGGATACGTGCCTCGTTGATGAACTCCAGTTTGTCTATGGGCGTTCTTGTGGCGAAATCAAAAACCTGTCGCAAGGTGAGGTTATTATCCGCTTCCCTCAAGGATTTACCTTGCAGGGAGGAACGCTCGTCAAGTAAGAGGTTGTTATCGTAGCACAAATAAACCAAGCGCGTGTGCTCGTGTGCTATGATAGCTTCGGAACGGTGGTTCCCCCTCTTGCAAACAACGTCTACATAGAGGTTATCGCAAACTTCCTTTTCGAGTGTGATGTTTATAATACCATTCTCAATGAGTTTTTTACCTCGTTCAACGGCCTCTGGTGTACAGTCATGCAAGACCTCCAGCTGATAACTGCTTTTTCCAACAAGAGCTCCTAATGCTATAGCAATGGGCAAACCCACCATACCTGTGCCAGGAATACCTACCCCCATAGCGTTCTTGAGTACATTTGCACTGAGACCAACCTGAATAGATTCTGGTTCTCCCCCCAAAGCCTCAGTAGCATAAGCAACACAAAGGGCCACACACATGGGTTCTGTACATCCGATGGCAGGTGCCACTTCACGCTTGATTAAAGCAAGTATTTCGTCTTGTGTCATTGTTGGATTGTTAGTTTAGTTATCTAATACGCATTGATACAGGACAGCATCAGTAAAGACGCCATCCATGTATAACCATTGAGGCAATATGGCCGTTTCTTTATAAGAGGAACGTAAAAATAAATTACGTGCCCGTTCGTTGTTCAATGTTACTATAGCATAAAGTTGGTGCAGACCCTGGTCTCGGGCATACGAGGCAGCTTCCTGCAAAGCCATAGCTGCCAAACCACGTCCCTGAGCCTCTGATGTAAGTACGATGCCCACCTGTGCACGGCGATGTACGGCATCAAGATCGGTAATGTCCAGGAAACCGCAAGGAATGCCAGTTGTGGCATCCATGATGGTCATGCGAACTTGAGAATCGCGGTAGAGGTCTCCCCCACTTTCCTCAATGTATCTTCTTAGAGCATAGCGCGAGAGTGGCACCGTGGTTATACTGTAGCGACACACCTCGGGGTCGTTCTCCACGATGTACATTAGGTCGAGGTCCTCGGGTTCTATGGCTCGCAGATGTTTCATCACTTTCCCTCCTGTTTGCCTATGGCACACATCACGGCTTTGTACCTTACCACATACACTACTATGAGCATGGGCAGAAGCCAAAGCAGATTGTCACTGCCCGGCATACTCAGGTTCAGGTAGTAGTCAATCACCACCCAGAAGGCAGAGATACTGAGGAGCAGAAGTTGGGACACGAGCCTGTCCTTCAGCACTGTGAAGGCTCCCACCATGGTGCCCAGCGAAAAGAGCACCACCAGCATGCGGAAAACATAGAGCACACTGGCACTGAGTCCAGTCTCCATGCCCTTGCAGGCATTTATCTCAAAGGGGATGCACATGAGCACAATCCAAACGGGAAGTGCAAAATAAAGTCTTTTCAGTTTATTCATATCGTTCCTTTTGCAAGCAATGAAATTCCTCTATACCGAAAACGGAGTTCGGCCGGCCAGGGCACGCCCAAGGGTGGCCTCGTCCGTGTGCTGGAGCTCGTCGTTCTGTGCCACACCACGTGCTATTACCGTGATACTGGGCAGAGAGAAGGGTGTATCTTCATGACCGCTATCAGTTGAAGCAGAAGTTTCTGTCAGTTGCTTCATACGCTTGTATATAAAGTAGTTGGTAGTATCACCCTCCATCGTAGGACTAAGAGCCAGAATCACCTCTCTGATGCCACCTGCCTTCACACGCTCCACCAAACTCTGTATGTGCAGGTTGCTTGGCCCTATGCCATCCATGGGACTTATCACACCTCCCAACACATGGTAGAGACCACGATAAAGATTGGTGGACTCAATAGCCATGACGTCCTGTATGTTCTCCACCACGCAAAGCATGGAGGCGTCTCGCTTGGGATTGGCACAAATCTCGCAGATCTCGGTGTCCGAGATGTTATGGCACATACGGCAATATTTCACTTCGGTGCGCAGAAGGGACAATGCCTCGGTAAGTGTAAACGTTACACGCTCGTCCTGTCGAAGCAGATGTAAGACCAGACGCAAGGCAGTCTTCCTGCCTATACCTGGTAAGCAAGACATCTCGTCTACCGCTCTTTGCAAGAGATGTGAGGAGAAGTTCTGTATCATAGCGTACCCTTGCTGGAAGGCAGGTTGAAGTGTTCTATATCCCTTTTCACCGCCATCTTCACGGCACGTGCAAAGGCCTTGAAGATACCCTCTATCTTATGGTGCTCGTTGGCACCCTCCGCCTTTATGTTCAGGTTCATGCGTGCACTGTCTGAAAGGCTCTTGAAGAAATGCAGAAACATCTCCGTGGGCATCTCCCCCACCTTCTCCCTGCGGAACTCGGCATCCCACATCAGCCATGGTCTTCCGCCGAAGTCGAGGCTCACCTGGCACAGGCAGTCGTCCATGGGCAGGCAGTAGCCATAGCGCTCTATTCCGCGCTTGTCGCCCAATGCCAGTGCCAGGCACTCGCCCAATGCCAGTGCAGTGTCCTCTATGGTATGGTGCTCGTCCACGTGCAGGTCGCCACGGCAGGTGATGTCAAGATCAATGTTGCCATGACGCGCTATCTGCTCGAGCATATGGTCGAAGAAACCAATTCCGGTAGAGATATTACTTCTGCCGTTACCGTCCAATGCCACACTCACCTCTATATCCGTCTCGTGCGTCTTTCTGACAACCGATGCACGGCGGTCGCCGGCAAACAGTATCTCTGCTATGCGCCCCCACCCCATATCTTCGCCTATTATCAGGCTTTTGCATCCGAGGTTCTCGGCCAAAAGGGCATCCGTGCGCCTGTCGCCGATGACATAGGAGCCGGCCATATCCACCTCGGGATCGTCCATATAACTGGTGAGCATGGCGGTTCCTGGCTTGCGAGTGGGAAGGTTATCGTGAGGAAACGAGCGGTCGATATGCTGCGCCTCGAACTCCACTCCCTCTCCACGGAGAATGTCGAGCATAAGGTTGTGCGTAGGCCAGAAGTCGGCCTCGAGATACGAGTCGGTACCAAGTCCGTCCTGGTTGCTAACCATCACCAGCCTGTAGTCCGTGTGCTTTGCAAGGAACGACAGGGCGCCAATGGCACCTGGCACAAACTGGAACTTGCCAAAGGAGTCAATCTGCTCGTCCTCGGGTTCCTGCAGGATGGTGCCGTCGCGGTCTATGAAGAGTATTCTTTGTTTCATGTCGTTGTATCTATGCGATTGTGGCGGAAGGTCTGTATTATCTCCTGTAACTTCTCAGAGCACCCAGCAGTTCGTTGTTCTCGGCCTTGGAACCGATGGTTATGCGCAAGGCATTCTGGCATAGCATCACGCGGTTGCGGTTGCGTACTATTATGCCCCTGTCCACCAGGTAGGCATAGATGGCATCGGCATCGGTAACCTTAACCAGCAGGAAGTTGGCTGCCGAGGGGTAGACCTTCTTCACTACAGGCAGTTCCATGAGGCACGGTATCATGTGCTTGCGCTCGTAGCGCACCTCGTTGACCCACCGCTCCACCTTCTGCATGTCGGCGAGCAGTTCGCGAGCCTTCTCCTGAGTGAGGAGGTTCACGTTGTAGGGATACTTCACCTTGTTGAAGAGTCCGATAATCTCCTCCGATGCGAATGCCATGCCCAGACGTATGCCTGCCGATGCCCATGCCTTGGAAAAGGTGTTGAGCACTATCATGCGTGGAAAATGGTCAAGGAAGGAACGCATGGGGCGCAGGTCGGAGAAGTCGCCGTAGGCCTCGTCCACCACCACTATTCCCTTGAACTCAAGGAGCAGTTTCTGCAACTCGCGCCTGTCCATATCGTTGCCCGTCGGGTTGTTGGGCGAGCATATCCACACCACCTTGGTGTGCTCGTCGCACGCTTGCAGCAATGCCTCAGCAGACATGGCATAATCAGCAGAAAGACAGACAGGTCGGTATTCTACATTATTGATGTCGGCACAAACCTTGTACATACCGTATGTTGGTTCTATGGCCACAACATTATCCACTCTTGGTTCGCAGAAAACACGGTACACCAGGTCTATGGCCTCATCGCTACCGTTGCCCAGGAATATCCTGCTAGGGCAGATTCCCTTGACCAGCGAGAGGTCTTTCTTGAGCGCCTCCTGCAATGGATCGGGATAGCGGTTGTAGGGAGTGTTGTAGGCACTCTCGTTGGCATCCAGGAACACGTGCGCATCCCTGCCCTTGAACTCGTCTCGGGCACAGGAATAGGGTTTCAGTGCCAGTATGTTCTTTCTTACCAGATTCTCTAACATCGGTTGTATTGCTTGAGTAATGTGTGGTTGTCTTGTTAGTGCGAATGTGCGTTGTAGCAGAGAGAGAGATTAGTCTTCCTGCAGGTCCTGCATTCTCAGCGTCATGGCATTGCGGTGCGCATCCAGGCTCTCCGCCTCGGCCATCACCTCCACGGCACGGCCTATGCTCTGTATGCCCTGGGGGGTGAGGTGCTGGAAGGTTATCTTTCGGCAGAAACTGTCCAGATTTACTCCGCTATACGCCTTGGCGTATCCGCTTGTGGGCAGGGTGTGGTTGGTGCCCGAAGCGTAGTCGCCTGCGCTCTCGCAACTGTAATGTCCCAGAAAGACGCTACCGGCATTCACCACCCTGTCCGTCCATTCCAGAGCCGAATCCATGGCCAGGATAAGGTGTTCGGGGGCATACTCGTTGCAAATGCCGAAGGCCTCCTCCATGTCTCTGAGCACCACGATGCGGCTATAGCGCAGCGATGCCTTGGCCATCTCCTTGCGGGGCAGGGATTCCAGTTGCGCCTCCAGTTCACGGAGCACGTCGTGTGCCACCTGCTCGCTATCGGTGAAGAGTATGCTCTGCGAGTCCATGCCGTGTTCTGCCTGACTGAGCATATCTGCCGCCACATAGCGCGGATGGCATGTCCTGTCGGCCACGATGGCCACCTCGGAAGGTCCGGCAGGCATGTCTATGGCCACATCGGTCATGCTCACCTGCTGCTTGGCGCAGGTAACGAACTGATTGCCAGGACCGAATATCTTGCTCACCTTGGGCACCGTCTCCGTACCGTATGCCATGGCGCCTATTGCCTGGACGCCTCCGCACTTGAATATGCGGTTCACTCCTGCCACACGGGCGGCATAGAGTATGGCTGGGTGCAGTTTGCCCTGTGGCGAAGGGGGAGAGCAGAGGACTATGTCGGCACATCCTGCTATCTTGGCAGGAGTGGCAAGCATCAGGACGGTGCTGAACAGGGGTGCTGTGCCGCCGGGTATGTAGAGCCCCACCCTTTCTATTGCCACCGACTTCTGCCAGCAGTGCACGCCAGGAGCGGTTTCCACGCTGACGGGCTGCATGCGCTGGGCCTGGTGGAAGCGGTGTATGTTGGCATGGGCAAGGCGTATGGACTGCTTCAGTTCGTCGGATATGAGGTGTTCGGCCTCCTGGATCTCCTCTTCGCTTACGGCGAGCGAGGCGAGGCAAACCTTGTCAAACTTCTCCTCGTAGCGCAAAACGGCCGTGTCGCCTTCCCGGCGCACGTCATGCAGCACTCCTGCCACTATGGAGCCCAGGTCTGCGGCATCCTTGTGGGGGCGCTGGAGCAAGGCTGCATAGTCTTCCCTGCCGGGGTATAGGACTGTCTGTATCATTGTTGGTCAAATGGTTTTTCTGAATAGTCGGAATATTCGGAGTTTTCCGATTAGTCATAGTTTTCCGAGGTCTTTTCTAAAGTATCATCTTTTCGATGGGCATTACCAGGATGCCCTGGGCACCAAGTTCCTTCAGGCGGGATATAATCTCCCAAAAGGACTTTTCGTCCACCACGGTGTGGATACTGCTCCACCCTTCCGTGGCCAAAGGCATGATGGTGGGCGACTTGGCACCGGGGAGCACAGCCACCACGGCCTGCACCTTGTCGGTGGGCACGTTCATGAGCACGTACTTCTTGTTCTCGGCTGCCTTCACGGCCTCTATGCGGAAGAGCAGTTCTTCCAGGATGGCACGCTTGCTGGGCGAGAGGTTGCGGTTGCCTATCAGAAGTGCCTCGCTCTGCATCACCACCTCCACCTCGGCCAGGTTGTTGCTCACCAGGGTGCTGCCGCTGCTCACGATATCGAAGATAGCATCGCTGAGGCCTATGCCAGGACTGATCTCCACAGAACCGGTGATGACGTGTATGTCGGCCATAATGTGGTTGTCCTGCAGGAAACGGCGCAGGATGTTGGGGTAAGAGGTAGCTATCTTCTTTCCCTCAAACCAGTTCAGGCCTGTATACTTTACCGCCTTGGGGATGGCCAGCGACATGCGGCACTTGGAAAAGCCCAGCGGACGGATAATCTCGGCCTGCTCCTGGCGCTCCTCGTACTCGTTCCTGCCCACAATGCCCAGGTCGGTAACTCCGGTTGCCACGCACTGGGGGATGTCGTCATCGCGGAGGTACAGTACTTCTATGGGGAAATCTGCGCTCTGCACCAGCAGCGTGCGCTTGCTTGTACTAACCTTGATACCGGCCTCGGCCAGCAGCGACATGGTGTCCTCGAAGAGTCTTCCCTTGGACTGAACAGCAATTCTCAACATTATTCTGCTATTTTTTACTTAGTGATTTTACTTGTCTTAGGCGACAAAGATACGTATTTTTCCTTTAATGCACACATTTTACAGTCCATTATTCGGCAATGCCGATAAAAATATCTACCTTCGTTGCGAGAAAACATAACCAGATACACTCACGTCAATGTATATTATAGGAATAGCAGGTGGCACGGGAAGCGGAAAGACTACCGTGGTCAGAAAGATAATGGAGGCACTCCAGGGCGAGAATGTGGCGGTGATTCCGCAGGATTCGTACTACAACGACAACACGCATCTCACCATGGAACAGCGCAGGCTCATCAACTATGACCACCCCGATGCATTCGACTGGGATTTGCTTTGCCGCCAGCTGCACGACTTGCGCCAGGGCAAGGCCATAGAACAGCCCACCTACGACTACATCACCTCCAACCGTCTGCCCCAGACCGTGCACGTGGAACCCTGCGAAGTCATCATCATAGAGGGTATCATGGCACTGTACCGCAAGGACCTGCGCGACCTTATGGACCTAAAGATCTATGTGGACACTGATGCCGACGTGCGCCTTATCCGCAACATCCTGCGCGACACCGTAGAGCGCGGACGCACCACGCAGATGGTCATCGACCGCTATCTGGACGTGCTAAAGCCCATGCACGAGGAGTTCATCGAGCCCACCAAGCGCTTTGCCGACCTCATCATCCCCGAGGGAGGCGCCAACGACCAGGCCATAGACATCATGGAAACCTACATCCGCCACCGCCTGAAATCGTAAGGATTGGGTGACAGGAAAATATCATTAAGCAAAAAGAAAACGGGGCAAAAGCCCCGTTTTCTCTATTGTTTGCCTTGTATAACCTTGATGGACACTATGCGTCGTTCGTCCATCTCCATTATCTCGAAAGTAAAATTGCGATAAACAAGGCGTTCGTGCATAGATGGAAACTCGCCCTTCAATTCCAGAAGCAGACCTGCCAACGTATCGGCATCACCGTCAACACCATCAAAAAAATCATCATCTAATCCCATGATTCGGTAAAAATCAGTCAGAAGTGTCTTTGCCTGAAACAAGTATGTATTCTGGTTGAGTCGATGATAAGTTTTCTCATCATCATCATACTCATCGTCTATCTCTCCTATTATCTCCTCGATAATGTCCTCCATGGTAACAATACCAGAAGTGCCTCCAAACTCATCAACCACGATGGCTATATGGACCTTATTCTGCTGGAAGTCCCGCAGTAGGTCGTCTATCATTTTTGTCTCGGGAACGAAATACGGGGGGCGTATCAGTGTCTGCCAACGAAATGTGGCCGGCTTTTGTAGATGAGGCAGAAGATCCTTGATGTATAAGACTCCCTGTATGTTATCAGATGTTCCCTTATAAACAGGGATTCTGCTATAATTATTATCCACAACGCATTTGATGACTTCCGGAAAAGTTGCTGACATGTCCAAATCTACGATATCCACACGAGGCGTCATCACTTCCCTCGCCATCTCTCCTCCAAAACGTATTATACCTTGTAGCATTTGGCTTTCTTCAGCAATATCCTTCTTGTTAGTAAGTTCCATTGCCTTTTCCAAATCATCTACAGTTAGTGATTCTGTCTCGTAGGACACAATCCTGTCCGTAAATGCCTTGCTCATCATCAGCAATGATGAGACGGGATAAAAAACCTTCTTCATTATATTAAGAATAGGTGCGGCAAAGCGTGCAAAGGACAAAGTATATTGCGCACTATATATCTTAGGCATTATCTCACCAAAAAGAAGGAGTAGAAATGTAAGCAGGACGGTAAGAAGCAGAAACTCCAGCCACTCAGCCCCCTGTCCGAAATGCATCCAATCCATAAAGAAGTAATTAAGTAGCATGATTATACCCACATTGACAAGATTATTCAAAATGAGTATAGTGGCAAGAACACGGTCGCTTTGTTCACGTAGTTGGAGAATGTAGGTGTCGTTTTTACGACGCTCTTCAGATATCTCTGTTAGATGCTGGGGGGAGAGACTGAAGAAAGCAATCTCGCTGGCCGATGCCAGGGCACTGCATATAAGCAGCACTACGCTACAACCCAATGCCACCCATGCAAGCATGGTAGGTTCGGTAACGGATATATTAAAGTCAAATGCAGTATTTAAGTAAAGAAACATCTATAAATCAATCAGTAAGTAGATATTAGTTTTTTTATGGGTAAGATGAAACCAGTCAGCCAACTATCATTCGTTGTTAGCGACTGAACTACTCTCAGGTGTTGTTTCCGTACGGCGCAGAGAAAGCATCTCCATTGCCTCGGCCCAAATTTCCACAACGTATCGTTTTTGCCCAGAACGGTCATCGTAAGAGCGTGTGTGAATCTTGCCCTCAATATATAGTTTGTCGCCTTTGTGAACATATTTTTCCACCGTTTCTGCTAACTGGCGCCATAAGACGATGTTATGCCATTCTGTACGGTCTGGTACTTCGGTGCCATTTTGCAAACGGTATCCGCGCTCGGTCGTTGCCAAACGAAGACTGGCAACAGCCACTCCGGCATCAACATAACGTACCTCTGGTTCAACTCCGACGTTGCCGATAAGCATAACTTTATTCATAATACCTTAATCTTATATTTAATAATGTGGTGCAAAGTTAAGGAATTATTCTGGTTCATACAAGAATTTGAACATTCAACATTATGGCAAAGAATGATGAAAAACTTCGGCTATAACGTCAAAATTACTTATCTTTGCCACTGATATGAAAAATAACAGCAAGACAATAACAAAGGAACTGCTGGACAAGGTATGCCAGGAACATTTTAACAAGGATAAGTTTCTTGCTATTGACCCATGTGGAATCGTTTACGAACTTAAGGAATACACGGACAGACAATTGGACATAGAACTTGGTGCTCTGTTTGTTGCCATGATCACATGGGGTAATCGCAAAGCCATCAAGCAAGCAGCACGAAAGATGCTGAGAGATGAGATGCAATGGCATCCAGCAAGATTCATACTTGATGGAAAATATGAAAATAGTTATACTGATGCCAAAAACGGATGTGTCTACCGTACTTTGAACAGGGAAAAATTTATCCTTGTATGCAGAAACATACACCATGCTCTGGCAGAACACATGAAACGGTCGGATACAGAAACATTGGAATCTTTTTTCTATGGAATGAATACAGATGAGATTATCTCCCATCTGTGCGGATGGTTATCCCCTGCCCGACTTGGTAAACCTGGAGTATCTGCATGTAAAAGGATATGCATGTATCTTCGCTGGATGATTAGGCAAGAAGAACCTGACCTAGGACTTTGGAAAGAGATGGATCAGAGCAAACTGTATGCAGTAATGGACATACATGTATGTCAGTTAACTGCCCCCATACTGAAGCGAAAGAATGCTGATTGGAAAGCTTGCCTGGAACTTACAAATATCTTCAGATCATGGTCTGCCGAGGACCCACTTAAATACGACATTGCGCTAATGACAGCTGCAGACCATGGGCTTTAGTGTTAGTCCTATGCATCATCAACGCAATGTCCCCAAGACATTCATCGAACGACCCCGTATAACTCGCAGTTGCTTTAGGGGACAAAAGTAAAATTCTGCAGAGTCTATAATATGCTGCTGAAAACAGGTATATTATCCATATATTGCACACATGCTAATCAACAATACAGGAAAAACACCTATAGTAAACTTTGCTTTATATCCAGCATAGATGCTAAAGTTGCAGAGAATTGAAAATTCCATAAAAATGTCCGCAGCACTGATATCAGTCACTGCGGACAACCTATATTAGACAATTCGTTTACTTTATCATGTTTACCGAGCGCTTGACAAATTTTGTCAGTGCTTCGCCAGAAAGCATGCCATTCTGAAGAAGGGCAAGGTCTATGAGCTGACTGATGCGCTCTGTATTCTCTGTTTCAAGGAGTTCCTTGACTAAGGGAGAGTCGGTATTAAGTACCATATTGTACATGTCGGGCATCTCGCCATAGAACTGCATACCAGGTTGCAAGCGAGCCATGTCCTTCATACGGCGCATATATTCGCTCTGTGTGATGATGACTGGCAGTTGTTCCTCGCCCATGGCTTGTGTCTGTAGCGTGAACTCTACTTTCTCCATCTTGGGAAGGAGTTCCTTGAACTGGTTTTGAAGTTTCTCGGCCTGTTCCTTGTCCAGTTGTTCCTTCTCGTTATCGTCGCGCTTTATCAGATTGTCTACGATGTCGGCATCTACGCGTGTGAAGTGGGTCTTCTCCAACTTCTGCTCAAGCATGTTGATAAGAGGAGTGTCCAACTGGCCGTTCATCATCAGTACGCTGTAACCTTTCTGTTTTGCTGCCTCGATATATGTGTACTGGCTTTCAGAATCTTGTGCGTAGAGATAGATGAGTTGGCCGTCCTTGTCGGTTTGGCTGCTCTCTATGAGTGTTTTGTATTCGTCCAGGGTGAAGAATTTGCCCTCTGTGTCCTTCAGCAGGAAGAACTGCTTGGCCTTGTCATAGAACTGTTCTTCGCTGAGCATGCCATAGTTTATGAAGATGCTGATGTCGTTCCACTTATCTTCAAATTCCTTACGTTCGTTCTTGAATATACTGTTGAGGCGATCAGCTACCTTCTTGGTGATGTACTGACTTATCTTCTTAACATTCTGGTCGCTCTGCAGATAGCTGCGGCTAACGTTCAGAGGGATGTCTGGAGAGTCGATGACACCATGAAGCAGGGTAAGGAATTCTGGTACGATGCCCTCAACCTGGTCGGTAACGAACACCTGATTGCAGTAGAGCTGAATTTTGTTTCGCTGGATGTCCAGCTGGTTCTTTATCTTGGGGAAGTAAAGTATGCCGGTGAGGTTGAAGGGATAGTCTACATTAAGGTGGATCCAGAATAGGGGCTCGTCTGCCATGGGGTAGAGCTTACGGTAGAATTCCTTGTAGTCCTCATCCTTCAGTTCATTGGGTTTGCGTGTCCACAGTGGCTCTGTGTCATTAATGATATTGTCCTCTTCTGTTTCCTGCATCTCTTTTTTCTCTTCGTTCCATTCGCTTTTCTTGCCATAGGCGATAGCAACGGGCAGGAAGTGACAGTATTTCTTGAGCAGGGATTCTACCTTGTGTTTTTCCAGGAACTCCTCGCAATCCTCGCTGATGTGCATTACGATGTCGGTACCTCTGTTTTCTTTCTCTACTTCTTCCAATGTGAATTCGGGACTACCATCGCATGACCACTTCTGTGCGGGTTCTCCTTCTTTATAGCTCTTGGTAATGATGTCAACACGGTCGCTGACCATGAAGCTGGAGTAGAAACCAAGACCGAAGTGACCGATTATCTGAGGAGCGTCGTCCTTGTATTTGTCCAGGAAGTCGTTGGCGCCAGAGAAGGCAATCTGATTGATGTACTTCTCTATCTCCTCGGCTGTCATGCCTATGCCGTTGTCACTAACAGTGATAGTTTTTGCCTCCTTGTTCACGGAAACGCTAACCTTCAGTTCTCCCAATTCGCCTTTGAATTCTCCTTTGCCTGAAAGAGCCTTCAGCTTCTGAGTAGCATCTACGGCATTGCTCACGATTTCGCGGAGGAAAATTTCGTGGTCGCTATAAAGGAATTTTTTGATTACGGGGAAGATGTTTTCAGTTGTTACCCCAATGTTGCCTTGTTTCATGTTGTATGTTGGTTTTGTTATAATATTGCTATTTGGCTTGTGCTTATTGAGTTGTATATTAGAGTTTGATTACTTGGCCTTCAATCTGATTGGCAAGCAGCATCTCACATATTGGGTCTTCTATGAGGCGCTGTATGGCGCGGCGTAGTGGGCGTGCGCCATATTGGAGGTCGTATCCCTCCGCTACAATCCTGTCTTTTGTCTTCTCGGAAATCTCAAGCGTATAGCCCATTTCAGAGATACGGCGTACAAGAGGTTTCAGTTCTATTTCGGCAATCTTCTGTATGTCCTGGCGTGATAATTGGTCGAAATATATAATATCGTCCAGGCGGTTGAGAAACTCAGGGGCAAACTGTTTCTTCAGAGCTTTCTCTACAATGGCGCGAGTCTGTTGCTTTCGTTCCTCATCGGATGGGGCGGTCTGGAAACCAATGCCTGTGCCGAAGTCCTTGATCTGTCGTGTACCCGAATTGCTTGTCATTATTATAATGGTGTTGCGGAAGTCTATGGTTGTGCCATTGCCGTCGGTCAGTCTGCCTTCGTCCATAACCTGCAACAGGATGTTGAACACATCGGGGTGAGCCTTTTCTATCTCGTCAAGCAATACGATAGAATAGGGCTTGCGACGTACACGTTCGGTGAGCTGGCCGCCTTCCTCGTAACCCACATATCCCGGAGGTGCACCCATCATGCGGCTGACTGTATGTTTCTCGCCGTATTCGCTCATGTCTATGCGTATCAAGGAGGCTTCGCTGCCAAACATTTCCAGAGCCAGACGCTTGGTCAGGTAGGTCTTGCCCACACCCGTGGGACCAACAAAGAGGAATGTGCCTATGGGGCGATTGGGATCTTTCAGTCCCACACGACTGCGTTGAATGGCACGCACCACCTTGCGTACGGCCTCGTCCTGTCCGATGACATTGCCCTGCAGGTTCTTGTCCAGCATTCTCAGGCGTTGATTTTCCTCACTGCCTATGCGGTGAGCGGGAATACCTGTCATTATGCTCACGATCTGTGCAACGGTCTCGCTCGTTACTTCCGAGCGATTCTGTTCCTGTTGTTCCACCCATGCCTGCTGGAGTCTCTCCAACTGTTCGGATTTCATCTGCAGTTCGTCGCGCAGGTCTGCCGCAGCCTCGTAATTTTGTGCCTTGATGGCCATGTTCTTGCGTTCCTCTATGCTACGAAGCTCCTCTTCCAGCTTGTCCATTTCTGTGCTTGTGGGTATGTTGGAGATGTGCATCCTGGCTCCGCTTTCGTCCATAGCATCTATTGCTTTGTCTGGAAAGGCCCGGTCGCTGATATAGCGTTGGGTGAGTTGTACACATGCCTCTAGGGCTTCATCGGTGTACTGTACCTTGTGATGTTTTTCGTAGGCAGATTTCAGACGGTGCAATATTTGCAGAGTTTCCTCGGCAGTGGTGGGGGATACCATTATCTTCTGGAAACGACGGTCCAAAGCACCGTCCTTTTCAATAGTTTTGCGGAACTCGTCTATAGTGGTGGCACCGATGCATTGCATTTGGCCACGTGCCAGGGCAGGTTTTAGCATGTTGGCTGCATCCATGCTACCTTGCGAGCCTCCGGCTCCGATGATGGTATGTATCTCGTCTATGTATATGATGATGTCTGGATTCTTCTCCAGCTCCATAAGCAAGTTGCGTACACGTTCCTCAAACTGGCCGCGGAATTTGGTGCCAGCCACCAGGGCTGCCATATCCAGCGTGAGCACACGCTTACCCCAAAGCTGGCGAGCTACTTTACGTTCAATTATGCGCTGGGCCAATCCCTCTACTATGGCACTTTTGCCCACACCGGGTTCGCCTATGAGGATGGGGTTGTTCTTCTTTCTTCTGGACAGTATCTGTGCTACACGCTCCATTTCCTTTTCTCTGCCCACAACAGGGTCCAATTCTCCCTTGCGGGCCTTTTCGGTAAGGTCGGTACAGAAGTTGTCCAAAACGGGAGTGCCACTCTTTGCTGTTTTATTCTTTGTCAAGGTTGGATGATCATTGTTTATTGCATCATTTGTTTTAAAACCAGACTCTCCATTCTCGCTCTCTTCCTCATCATCAGTCTGACTGTAACCACTCTTGACATCTCCATATAAATTTTCGCGCGTAAGGCCATGCTCCTCCAAAAGTTGCTGTATTGGGCTCCCTTGGTCTTTTAGCATAGCCTTTAGCAGATGCTCAGTATCAACTTCCTCTGAATGTTGGGCACGTGCCTCCAGTACACTCAGGCGCATTAATCTTGTAGCATCGCGATTAAGTTCCATACTATTCCTGTCTGGTACCACAGCAACCTTCTTTTCCAGTACCACCTTCTCCAGATGTCTTTTCAGCGAAAGAAGATCGGGCTGCACCTTATGCATCATTCGTGTAGCATTACTGACATTTTGTCTCAAAATACCCAGCAACAAATGTTCTGGTGACACATTGTCACATTCTGTCCTTTCTGCTTCTTCTCTGGAGAAGTTGAACACAGATGCCATATCATTAGAGAACTTGTTGTCCATGTTATGTAAATTCGTGATATGCGGCTATTATACATACTCTTTAGCCACATGGTTATGTATATATTTTTGCAAAGTTCATGCCAAAACTTAATAAAGCCCAAAATATTATCACATTTCTTTGGTAAATTGATTTAAACTTCATACCTTTGCAACCGCAAGTGGGGACGGAGCCTCGCTTTTTTCATGCTCCTTAACCAAACTTTGCAAAGGATGGTTCGGTAGCTCAGTTGGATTAGAGCAGCAGCCTTCTAAGCTGCGGGTCAAGGGTTCGAGCCCCTTCCGAATCACTAGGACACAATCAAATAGCAAAATAGAGAGTTCGCAAACTCTCTATTTTGCTATTTGCAGACTTTATATATAATATGGTCACGGTAAACCCAAAAGCAAGACTTTGGAAAAACGAAAAGTTATTTTCAAGGCACCAACGAAATGCGTAATGATACAAGAAGAGGAGGTACTGATGTTCTCATCTATCTTTCCGCACGCATAGGATTATTCAAGAAGTCTTGATAGCTCAATCTTATACCATCCTCCAACTCAGTGCGATAGGTCCAGCCAAGGGACTTGGCTTTGCTGACATCAAGGAGTTTGCGTGGAGTTCCATTGGGTTTGGTGGTGTCCCAAAGTATCTTGCCTTCGTAACCAACCACCTTAGCCACCATTTCAGTCAGTTCCTTGATGCTTAGTTCCTTGCCTGTACCGGCATTCACGGTTTCGTTGCCACTATAGTTATTCATCAGGAAGACGCAGAGGTTGGCAAGGTCATCAACATACAGAAACTCACGCAAGGGAGAACCGTCACCCCAACATGTCACCTCACCCAAGCCCTGTTCCTTTGCTTCGTGGAAACGACGTATCAGAGCAGGTAGCACGTGGGAATGTGTAGGATGATAGTTGTCGTTGGGACCATACAGGTTTGTTGGCATCAGGGAAATGAAGTCAGTACCATACTGACGGTTCAAATATTCACAATACTTCAAACCACTAATCTTTGCCAAGGCATAGGCCTCGTTGGTCTTCTCCAATTCGCTGGTCAGCAGACAAGACTCGGGCATGGGCTGAGGCGCCATGCGAGGATATATGCAAGAAGAGCCGAGAAACTCCAGCTTCTTGCAGCCGTTCTGCCATGCGGCATGGATGACATTCATCTCCAGCATCATGTTCTCATACATGAAATCGGCCAACGCTGTCTGGTTGGCTATTATGCCGCCCACCTTGGCTGCTGCCAGAAAAACATATTCTGGGCGCTCTTCTTTGAAGAAACTATTAACAGCCTCTTGATTGGTCAGGTCCAGTTCTGCATGAGTGCGGGTTATGATGTTCGTGTATCCCTGGCGTTCAAGTTCGCGCACAATAGCGCTACCTACCATTCCACGGTGACCAGCGACATATATCTTAGAACTAAATTCCATATTGAAACTACTTATATAATATAATAAGGTGTATTCCCGGATAAACTACTTCACCAAGCCCTTTTCCAGATATTCTGCCAAATTGGTGCGCATAACGTTGGCAACATGCTCGGCAGCCACCTTTTCCATATCGTGCTTCACCATAATGGACACCAATTGCTCGAAGGTTGTCTTGGCAGGATTCCAGCCAAGCTTGGTCTTGGCCTTGGTGGGATCACCCCAAAGATTTACCACATCGGTGGGACGATAGAAATCAGGACTTACTTCCACAAGTGTCTTGCCCACAAGTTCGGCAGGACCGCTCACACAGATACCCCTCTCGTCCATATCCTCGCCTTCGAACCTCAGCTCTATGCCGGCAGTCTTGAAGGCGGCATAGGTGAAGTCGCGCACAGAATGCTGTACACCGGTGGCTATAACGAAGTCCTCGGGTTCGGGTTGCTGAAGTATGAGCCACATGCACTCTACATAATCCTTGGCATATCCCCAGTCGCGAAGAGAGGAGAGGTTACCCAAGAGAAGTTTCTCCTGCTTTCCTTGAGCTATACGTGCTGCGGCAAGGGTTATCTTGCGGGTGACAAAGGTTTCGCCACGACGCTCACTCTCGTGATTGAACAGGATACCCGAACAGCAGAACATGTTGTATGCCTCGCGATACTCCTTGATTATCCAGAAACCATAGAGTTTAGCCACTGCATAGGGACTATAAGGATGGAAGGGAGTATTCTCGTTCTGTGGAACCTCCTCTACCTTGCCATAAAGTTCGGACGTTGAAGCCTGGTAGATACGGCACTCGTTCTCCAAATGGTTGGCACGAACTGCCTCCAAAACACGAAGTACACCTGTAGCGTCTACATCAGCAGTAAACTCAGGTGCATCAAAACTTACCTGCACATGGCTTTGTGCGGCAAGATTATATATCTCTGTAGGGCGAACGGCACTGACCACCTTTACCAATGACATGGAATCACCCATATCGCCATAATGAAGATGGAACATAGGATGACCCTCCAGATGCGCGATGCGTTCGCGGTAATCCACACTGCTACGGCGGATGATGCCATGTACCTCATAGCCTTTTTCTATCAGGAATTCACTCAAATAACTACCATCCTGACCGGTTACACCGGTTATCAAGGCAACCTTTCTATTTTCCATGAGTATTGTTGATTATTCAGAAAACTGCTTAATTCTCTGCTCTTCTGAAAGTTTGCATATGAGCAGGGTATTATCCTTCTCGGCCACGATGTATCCATCAAGGCCCTGAACCACGACACGGCGCTCCTCGCTGCAATGTATCACACAATCACGTGTCTCGTAGGTTTGCACATTATTGCCTATCACTGCATTGCCGTTGTTGTCACGCTTTACGTTCTCGCGCAAGGAACCCCATGTGCCAAGGTCGCTCCATCCAAAACTTGCAGGAAAACAGTATATCTCCTCAGACTTCTCCAAAATGGCATAGTCAACAGAAATACTTTCGCACTTGGGAAAGTCCTCGTTGATTGCATCCTGCTCCTTCTCTGTTCCATATAGGGGCAGAAGGTTCTCGAACACATCGTTTATTTCCGGCGCATACACTCTGAGTGCATTGACTATAGTGCTTACATTCCATATGAAGATGCCGGCATTCCATAGCATGTTGGGTTTGCTAATGTACTTTTCGGCAGTAGCCAGATCTGGTTTCTCTCGGAATGAGTCCACGCGATAGATTTCCTTGTTGCGAGCGGAAGGACAACTCATGTCCGTCTGAATGTAGCCGTATCCTGTTTCGGGGCGAGTGGGCTTCATGCCAAGGGTAACGATGGCATCTGATGTTGATGCAAAGTCCATTGCGCTCTTTACCACACGTTGGAACTCGGAAGTATCCAACACAAGATGGTCAGAAGGACTAACCACGATGGTTGCTTTTGGGTCTAAGCCCTTTATTCTCCACGCGGCATAGGCAATGCAAGGTGCGGTATTGCGACGACAAGGTTCCAGGAGAATATTGCTCTGGGGCACTTCGGGAAGTTGTTCGGCAACTATATCCTTGTAAGCTTGACTTGTCACTACCCATACGTTTTCTGGAGGAACTATTCCCTTGAATCGGTCAACGGTCATTTGTATGAACGTACGTCCTGTGCCCAGTACATCCACGAACTGTTTGGGGCGTTCGGGGGTGCTCATGGGCCAAAAACGACTTCCTATGCCACCTGCCATGATGACAAGGTGTGAATGCTTGTTTGTTTTTAGGCTATTCATTATCTGCATTCTTTTTGATATGCATCACCTCGCGACGCGAGGGATGTCGCTTCACGTTTCGAAAGACATCACGTCGTGTTGCGATGCTCCTCGCAACACGACGCGTTTTTTAACTATAACTTTATCTTCTTCACTATGCCATCCCATGCCTTCACCTTGATGGACACGGTAATGTCATGTGCAAGATTGCTCTTTACTTTTTCCGACTCTGGAGTCAGAGACCTGATGGCATCGGCAGGAATGCGAATGTCCGTGGTAACGTTCTCGCCAGAGAAGTTGGCAACAACCAGATAGGTTTTCTTCTTGTCGCTGCGCAGGAAGGCGTATTGTCTGTCCAAGTGTCCGTTCACGTACATCAAGTCCCAGAAGAGACCCTCGCTGAAGGCGGGTTCCTCCTCGGCAAGACGCAAAGTCTGAGTATAGAAGTCCTTGAGTTTCTTTTCCTCGTCGGTAAGCAGGGCACCGTCAAACTTTCCGCCATTGCGCCAACGGCGTATAGTGTCCACCGTCCAGTAATCAAAGATGGTGGTACGTCCGTCCTCGCCAGAGAATCCCTCGCTGTCCATACCCTTCTCGCCCAGTTCCTGGCCGAAGTATATCATCATGGGGTTGGTGTTCATCAATGTGCTCACGAGCATCATGGGGCGCCCCTTCTTGGCATCGCCGGCAAAGAAGTCGCTGGCTATGCGCTGCTCGTCGTGGTTCTCCAGGAAGTTGAGCATGTGGCTCTGAATGTCTTCCACACTCTGCCAGCAGGCGGTCAGTTCCTTGGCCGAGCACCATCCGGCGCAAACAGCCTTGAGTTTGTCGTAGAGGCCAACCTTGTCATAAAGGTAATCGAAATGTCCGCGGAAAATGTAGTCGCGGTACAACTGGGGATTGTAGACCTCTGCTATGAAGATGATGTCGGGGAACTTCTCCTTAACCTGAGGAATGCCCCACTCCCAGAACTCCACGGGCACCATTTCTGCCATGTCACAACGGAATCCGTCTACGCCCTTCTCTGCCCAATAGAGCAGAATCTGGAGCATCTTGCGGTAGGTGTTGGGACCATAGTTCAGTTTCACCGTCTCGTACCAGTCGTTCCTGCCCGGCCATGCCGAGAAGACATCATTACCGGTAGCCTTTGCAGGGTTCTCTTCATATAGATTGGACTTTGCACGCTCCTCCTCACTCAAGATATTGTCCAGGTGCAGAGGCTCACCCATGTAGTAGAAATTGTTCTCCGGAGAGTAGTTGAGCGAAGTATCATCACCCTCGCCCAGGTCCAGGCATCCTTCGGGACATGCATCAGAGTGGTATTCACGTGCAACGTGGTTAGGAACAAAGTCCTGAATGACCTTCATGCCTGCCTTGTGAGTGCGCTCGATGAGAGCCTCCCATTCCTTTATGCGCTCGGGCACCTTGGTGGCCAGATCTGGATCCACATCATAGTAATCCTTGATAGCATACGGACTGCCGGCACGGCCTTTCACCACCTCGGGATGATCCTTGCGAATGCCATATCGGCTATAGTCGGTTTGTGTGGCATGTTCAATGATGCCTGTGTACCAGATATGTGTCACGCCCATGGCCTTGATGTCGGCAAGAGCCTTTGATGTAAAGGCCGACATGGTGCCGCATCCGTTCTGACTCTTGCTGCCATGCGGAACGGGATGTTCCACATTGGCACCGAACAAGCGGGTAAAAACTTGATATATATTCATAACCTGATGTACAAACAATTAAGCATGCAGGACGTTAGCACCCTTTGCTATCTTGGTTATCATACCTGTCAAAGCCTGGCCAGGACCACACTCCACGAACTCGGTGGCACCAGCCTCGACCATAGCCTCCACCTCCTGTGTCCAACGCACACTGGCGGTCAATTGGGCAATCAGGTTCTGCTTGATTTCCTCGGGGTTGGTGTGTGCCTTGCCATCCACGTTCTGGTAGATGGGGCATGTGGGCACATGGAACTCTGTTGCTGCTATGGCTGCTTCCAACTCGTCCTTGGCAGGCTGCATCAATGGACTATGGAAGGCACCACCTACGGGCAGAACAAGGGCACGACGTGCACCGGCTTCCAACAACTTTTCACAAGCCACCTCTACGGCTTCCTTGTTACCGCTGATAACCAGCTGACCGGGACAGTTGTAGTTTGCGGCTACCACTACACCCTTGCCTGCCTGAGCCGTCACGTCGGCACAGATCTGCTCTATCTGCTCGTCCGACAGACGCATAACAGCAGCCATGCCGCCAGGAGCGGCCTCGCAAGCCTTCTGCATGGCCTGGGCACGGGCATAAACCAGTTTCAAACCATCCTCAAAGTCCAAAGCACCGGCGGCTACAAGAGCGCTGAACTCGCCCAGAGAATGACCACCTACCATATCGGGTTGAAAAGCCTCGCCCATGCACTTTGCCATAACCACACTATGCAGGAATACGGCAGGCTGGGTAACCTTTGTCTGCTTCAATGCCTCGGCATCGCCTTCAAACATGATATCGGTCAGACGGAAGCCAAGTATCTCGTTGGCCTTCTCCATCATCTCCTTTGCTACTTCATTGCTCTCGTACAGGTCCTTGCCCATACCAGTAAACTGTGCTCCCTGACCGGGAAAAACAAATGCTTTCATTCTTTTATAGTGTTTTATTTATCATTACATTTCATACGACGCTATACATAAAAGAGCGTCTTGACTCATTCTATTGCGTACAAAGATAATGAAAAAAGGACATCGGCGCAAAAATATACAGCATTTATTCCTTATATATTATAAAAATCCTTAACTTTGTTCAACAAAACATAAAACAGGATACACCTCAAAACTCATCTACCTATGGATTACAAGAAGATTGTAAACGATTTGGCACAAGAGGTATTTGATGCCATTCGTCCGCGTGTCAGTCCCGAAGACTTGGAACGGGTTCGTCAAGCATACCTTCTTGCCAAGGAAGCCCATGCTCCCCAAAGGCGCAAGTCTGGCGAACCTTACATCCTGCACCCAATCTCCGTGGCACTCATAGTTGCCAAGGAACTGCAACTGGATGCCAACACCGTAATTACAGCCTTCCTTCATGACGTTGTCGAGGATACCCCTTATACTGTAGAGGATATACGCCAACGTTTTGGCAACGATGTGGCCGGACTTGTGAACGTAGTAACGAAGCAAAAGAAAGAAAGCTATCACACAACAAAACAGGTTGACAACTATCAGCAGATATTAGCATCGCTGCATTATGACATCAGGGCCGTGATGGTAAAGATAAGCGACCGTCTGCACAACATGCGAACCTTGCAATCCATGCGCCCCGACAAGCAGATGAAGATAGCCGGAGAAACGGATTGCTTCTATGCACCATTGGCAAACCGCTTGGGACTCTTTGAAGTTAAGTCCGACCTGGAAAACCTGTCTTTCAAATACCGTTGCGAGCTTGAATACGGTGACATTGCACAATGGTTGGAGCAAGATGAAGCACAAAACCGAGAACGTCTGGACAGTTTTTGTAAAGACATCCGTGGCACTCTACGAGATCACGGCATCCAATGTGAGGTGAAACCTTTCTGGCGACGCCCCTACTCCATCTGGCGCAGGATGAAGCAGTCAAATCTGGACTTCTGGCACTTGCCCAACAGATACTACATACGCATCACTTTTTGGGAAGACACACTAGACGACCCGCTAACCGACAAGGAGACCTGCCTGAAGATATACAATCTGCTTACACGAGATTTCCGCGAACGTCCGGGCAGTTTCATCAACCAAATAGAGCAACCCAAGGAAAATTCCTATCAGTGTCTGCGCCTCATGCTACTCTCCAGCCAAGGCATATGGGAAGACGTGCAGATTTGTTCCGAAGGTATGGTTCGTGCCAGCCAGGTTGGTTGCATAAACGAAATCGGCAACAACATCGGCAACTGGCTGAAGCGTTTCCGTAAGGTTCTAAAAGATATTTCAAGCCAAGGCAATGAAGCCTTCTTCCTGGAACACATAGCCTCAAGTCTCTACTATGACGACATAACTGTATTCTCTCCAAATGGAGATAGTTACATCCTGCCCAAGGACAGCACTGTACTTGACTATGCCTTCAAGCAGGGAGACGAGGTTGGCGCTCATGCCCACTATGCCTATGTAAACGGCATCCTGTGCAGTGTAAAGACCACCCTTCATGGCGGCGATTGCGTAAAACTGATAACATCGCCGAAAATAGGACCACGAAAGGATTGGATAGACCATTGCCAGACCTATGCCGCCAAACGATACCTACGCCTCTTCCTCAA
The DNA here is from genome assembly GCA_017628845.1 of Bacteroidaceae bacterium. Lineage (GTDB taxonomy): Bacteria > Bacteroidota > Bacteroidia > Bacteroidales > Bacteroidaceae > Physcousia. The sequence continues at coordinate 23,954 of JAGBYI010000024.1, read as the reverse complement.
GGAAAGACGCAAAATCAGAGGCGGAGTATGCCGTTGTCCGTTATGCAAGCCCTTGCCGGGAGGAGAAATTATTGGAATAAGGACACACGGACACAAGACAGCCTCCAACGAGTACGAAGAGATTACCCTGCATCGCCGTTCATGCCCCGAGGCCATACGATTAGCCAGCAAATATGGCGACGATGTGGTAAGCGTCAGTTATGCAGAAGACCCTTCTGCACCACCAATAGTGGCAAACACGCACACATCAATAACCATAAACCGCATCGGATTCACCTACCCCATAACGTTGGAAATTACCGGTGTAGACAGACATCGCCTGCTCATGGACCTTACTTCCGAGATTGCCGACCGGTTGCACCTCAACATGGATTCCTTGTGCATAAGCACCGTTGACTGTATCGTTAACTGCAAGGTAGTGATCATGGTGCATAGCGTTAAGGAGATGGTAAGCGCCATAGCACACATCAGCAAGATTCCTGGTATAGAATCGGTACGGCAAGTGTTGGAACAGTAGGCACAGAGGTGGAAAAACAAGAAAATATAGCTTCCGAGCAAAGTTTATTAGCAAAATTGCTCATCAATTCAGAATAAATTCATAACTTTGCACTTGGAAACACACGGGAATAGCTCAGTTGGTAGAGCACTGGTCTCCAAAACCAGGTGTCGGGAGTTCGAGCCTCTCTTCCCGTGCAAAAGAATAGCGACCTTGTTTTTTACTTCAAGGTCGCTATTCTTTTGCATCATGCTCTTCCGCTTCTTTCAATCATCATTCTTAGCTTTGCATTGAAGTCCTTAGCCTGCATCAAATCCTCTATAGACAGATGCATACGGTAACGCCAATAATGACGAGGATTGGACGGTATGTTGATACGTTCCTGCTCTATATTTGCGGAACGCAGTCCTTCGTCCATTGACAACCAGTCCTGAAGGGAAATCAAACACAACATGGAAGGAGAGAAGAGATGGCGTGCCACAACCTCTTCACACAACCATCCTGGCATTTCCTCCGGTGCACGGCCATCCTTCTGTAGCATTTCATTGTAATATTGCTGACGTCGCTCAGCATCTTCCTTCCACCACAAACGCAAGGTGGGCATATCGTGTGTGAAGATTGTAACTACGGACATGTAAGGATTATTCTCCAATCGTCCGAAGCGCACACCAAATTCCTTGGGCATGGATTGTATTTCCAAAGAAAGAATCCTCAACTGGTTCATTACAGGTCCCACACATGCTGGCACCATACCCAGATCCTCAGCACAGCATAGCATTTGTGTAGCCTCCACCAGAGCCGGAAGTTTCTTCATTGCTTCATTACCCCAGAAATCGTTGTGTCTTCTGTAGTAGAAGTCCTCATACAAGCGATTGAAAGCTTCCTTCTCGGCAGACGAGAGGGTTTCATAGACATAGGTCTTCTGTGCTGATATACGAGGTACAAATCCATCTCTAAGGGGAATGAAAAGCACATCCTGTACGAGTTGGCACAACACCTTTCTTATATAGAGGGCATGCGGATTGTCGTCAATATTTCCAAAATGCTCGTGTATCCTCTGCTCAGTTGTAAACTCTTCGCGCAACTGGTACCAATCAGGTCCCACGGCTTCAAGGTATTGCGAACGCACCGTTTCTACGTCTGCCTGTTCTGGCATGAGTTTCCGGAGAAGGAGATCTGTAATGTATGGAGCAGTAAAGAATTTCTCTCGCCATTGCAACCCACTGGCCTCTATCTCTTCCACACTCATTGGCAGACAAGGCTCAAAGTGTCCCAACAATCCGCTCCTTGCCGACACTGGGATCTCCCAAATGCGGAAGAAGCCCAGAACATGGTCAATGCGGTATGCATCAAAGTATTCAGACATCTTGCGGAAACGCCGTATCCACCACTGGTTGCCATCCTCCTGCATGCGTTTCCAGTTATACGTCGGGACCCCCCAATTCTGTCCGTCTACGCTAAAATCGTCGGGCGGTGCACCAGCCGAACCTTCCATATTGAAATACTCAGGCTCCGTCCATGCCTCCACACTGGTACGGGAAATGCCAATGGGTATGTCCCCCTTGAGCAAACCCCCATGGTTGCGGGCATAGGCGGTTACGGCAGACAATTGGTTTGAAAGCAGATACTGTACATAGACATAGAATCCCACTTCCACACTCTTCTCCGATGCATAGGCATGAACTTCCTTTACATCATACACCGATAGCATACGCCATGATGGAAAATAGCAGGTATGCTCTTCATCACGACGATGACAGAATACGCTATACGAGAGGAGCCAGTCTTCGTTCTTGCGCAAAAACTCCTTGCATGACGCAGAGTTAAGCACAGCTTTCCCCTCCTGCTCGTACAAACGATGCAGATAACGAAGCTTTAAATGCAGAGAACGCTCATAATCCACCTGGGGCAAAGCATTCAGTTCCAGACATTCATGCCGATATTCCTGCATAAACGCCTCATCAGCAATTGGAGCAAGAGGACTTAGATCCAAATATATGGGATTGAGGGCATAAATGCTGATGGCATTGTAGGGATAGCAATCTGTCCATGTGGAGGTCTGCGTGGTATCGTAAATTGGCAACAACTGAATCACACGCATTCCCGTCTGGTTTGCCCAATCCACAAGTTTTTTCAAGTCGCCAAAGTCGCCCACTCCCTGACTGGTTTCGCTTCTGAGCGAGAACACAGGTATCACCACTCCAGCAGTTTTCCAATGCTCATCTGCCATGCGCAAACGGCGATCCCATATAACCTGTACGGCATTAGAAGGCAACTACATATTATCTCTCTGTGCGTGAAGCAAGGAGGCATCTACTGCAAATGTCTCGGGGACAAGTTTTTCCACTTTCGGGGAAACTCTATTCTCTCCACCTTCCCAGGCAAGGAGTTCTCCATTGTCTTCATTGACAACTACATACTTATATTCAAAGGGGAACTGCAATCCTGTAGCACTCAGCGACAAGCACCACTCGTGGGTACCGCCACGAGTCATGCGCATGGCTCGTTCCGGCATCCATTCGCCCAGTTGGGGGAGGGAGCCAAGCAAGGCCAGTTGCTGTCCTCTGACTAATTGGGGTGCATGCACGCGGAAAAGCAAGGTACGGTCGTAATACGTAATCTCTGGTTCCTGTGCAAGGGTGTGTGCCACGCAATGGCTATATGCCGAGGAATACAGATGGCTGAGCTGGGGAATATCCATCCAATAATCCTGCAACAGGAATGTCTTGTTCTGGGCATAGGGAAAACTTCTGGGGACTCCACGCCACTCCCGGCGAATTATCTCATCGCCAGAGGCTATAAAATAACTGTATTGGAAAGAGCATGCATCCTTCTCATGAAGCACCACTTCTCCATTCCAATTCAACCCATCCTGAGTGTTTAGCGGATAAGCATAGACAAGGCCGGCACCGCGACTTCTCTTCAAGACTATCTCCACACGGACATCCTGCCCCCATGCTGTACGGTATTCAAGTTTGAATTGCAGTTTCATATCGTTGAATATTGTATTTTTCTGTGTTAGCAAGAGCAAATATACGAAAAAAATACACACATGCCAACACTATTGCATGAATAAAGATACAAACACCCCGGAATATGCCCTCCCGAGGACCGAGGCGAGACAACCCGAGGACCGAGGCGAGAGTTCCCGGTACTTTAAGGCCGGTCCTCGGGAGGACCAAATCCGACCCTTTCACGCAAACACCAAATATTTTGCCTTCACAAGCCATGATTTAAAAAAAAGACCTATCTTTGCATGTGAGAAGTAACATATTTGTTAAGTTCGGACGATAAAACATCATTTTTATGAAATACGGATATGTAAGAGTGGGCGCCGGAGTTCCAGAGGTAAGAGTTGCCGACCCACAATTCAATGTAGAAGAAATTGAGAAGCTGGTACTGAAGGCTCAGGCACATGGAGTGGAAATCCTTGTTACCCCGGAATTGGGTTTAACCGGTTACACCTGCCAAGACCTTTTCTTTCAGCAGACACTAATTGAGGAAGCAGAAGTAGCCATGATGAAACTTATGGACTTCACACGTTCCATGGACATGATTATCGTGGTTGGCATGCCAGTTGCATGCAACACTGCCTTGCTGAATTGCGCTGTGGTGCTACAGAAAGGCAAGATACTGGGCATCGTAGCCAAAAATTACCTGTCCAACCAGAAGGAATGCAACGAAAAGCGCTGGTTCAGCTCCATCCAAGACATGCCAAACGCTAAGGTATGGCTTTGCGGAGAACTTGTGGAGATAAGCAGATACCAGATATTCAACACACCCTCATGCTGTTTTGCCATAGAAATCGGACAGGATTTGTGGGCACCTCAGGCGCCCTCCGTAAACCTTGCACTAATGGGAGCAGACATCATCCTTAACCTTGCCGCCGACACCAGCCTGGCAGGAAAGGACGAATTCATCAGAAACCTCGTGGGTACACAAAGCGCCAGATGCCTGGCTGGATACGTCTATGCCGGAGCAGGTTTTGGAGAAAGCAGCACAGATTTGGTATTCAGCGGTTTGGCCCTTGTCAGCGAAAACGGCAACATGCTTGCAGAAAACCTGCCCTTTGGAATGGGCCAACAGCTTGTAACAAGCGAAATAGACGTAGAGTATATAAAAAACGAACGACGCAGCAACAAGATATTCAGCGATGCCGTCAAGACCATGGAACAAGTGGAATGCCAGCACACAGACACGGACATGATGGTAAGACATAATCTGGAACTAACCCGTTCGTACTCAGCACACCCATTTATACCAAGCACAAAGGATGCTCTGGACAAGCGAGCCGAAGAGGTGTACAACATACAAACATTGGGGTTGGCAAAGAGACTAAAACACACCGGATGCAAGAGTGTGGTGCTGGGAATCAGCGGTGGTTTAGACAGCACCCTGGCACTATTGGTAGTTGTGGGCACATACGACCGCCTGGGATTGAACCGCAAAGACATCATTGGTGTAACTATGCCAGGATTTGGCACTACGGATCGTACCTACACAAATGCCATAGCCATGATGAAACAACTGGGCATCACCATACGCGAGGTTAGCATCAAGGAAGCATGCATACAACACTTCAACGACATTGGGCACAACATAGGCAAGCACGACGTAACCTACGAAAACTCCCAGGCACGCGAAAGAACACAGATACTGATGGATATTGCAAATCAGGTGAATGGTATGGTTGTTGGCACAGGCGACCTCTCTGAACTGGCACTTGGATGGGCCACATACAACGGTGACCACATGTCCATGTACAGTGTCAACGGTTCAGTCCCCAAGACACTGGTACGACATATCGTGGCATGGTATGCTGAAGTACAAAAGAGCAGCGCTACAAGGGAGATACTGAAAGACGTAATAGACACCCCCATATCACCAGAACTGATTCCCGCTCATGAAAACGGGGAAATAAAGCAGAAAACAGAAGACTTGGTGGGTCCATACGAACTGCACGACTTCTTCCTTTATCATGTTTTGCGCAATGGTTTCCGTCCAAGCAAGATATACATGATTGCACGCAAAACGTTCAACGATAGCACTTATGACGATACAACAATAAAGAAGTGGTTGTCTGTGTTTTACCGCCGATTCTTCAACCAACAATTCAAACGTTCATGTTTGCCCGACGGACCGAAGGTTGGCACTTGCGGATTGTCGCCCCGAGGAGATTGGCGCATGCCCAGCGATGCCGTTGCCACAAGTTGGCTGAAAGAGTGCGATAACCTATAGAACCAGACAAACACACAACCTATACAGACGTACCTCACCTCTGACAAACAGCGGGTGAGGCACGTCTGCAATCCCCCTCCCACCCCAACTTAACCTTACGTATACAAGCACGCGCACACACATTTATAGGTACAGAAAGGCGGTATTCCGAGTTTTTTTTGTACCTTTGCGCGTGAATCACATAAAAAGCAAACAAAGCACACACATAAAAACAACATGAAAAAGACTGTTTTATTCCTAATCCTTGCCATGGGAATAGCCATAGGCATGAATGCTCAATCGCAGAAGGCGGTAAGAAGCGAAATCTCTCCCGATGGCAGCAGCAAGGCGGAAAACTATGCCGAAATCAAGTTCGACACCTTGCGTTGCAACTTGGGCATATTCCCCGAGGCCGACCCCGTACGCAAGTATAGTTTCATATTCACAAACGTAGGTACCGCCCCCCTCATCGTCAACCAGGCCTTTGCATCGTGCGGTTGCACAGTCCCCACCTTTACCAAGGAACCCATCAAGCCAGGCGACAAAGGCAGCATCGACGTAACCTACAATGGCAAGGGCCTGTTGCCAGGCAGATTCTCCAAGACGATAACCGTTCGCACAAATGCCAAGAACAGAATCGTACGTCTCATTGTAGAGGGAGAAATGACAGAGTAAAGCAACTGCTTGCACACAAGGCTAAGCACCGCAAACCCAGGGGTACTTATTAAGGCCAACAAGCAAAAACTGACAAACAAGTGACTCACTCCTCCATAAAATCAGACAAGATTATCTTAGGCATAGATCCCGGTACCAATGTAATGGGATACGGAGTTATACGTGTCCGTGGCAAGAAAGCAGAAATGCTGGCATTGGGTATCATAGATTTGCGCAAGTATGGAGACCACTACTTGAAACTCGGACATATCTTTGAGCGCATCACAGGCATAATAGATTCATATCTGCCCGACGAGATGGCCATCGAGGCGCCTTTCTTTGGCAAGAACGTGCAATCCATGCTGAAACTGGGCAGAGCGCAAGGTGTGGCTATGGCGGCGGCAATACAGCGCCAGGTGCCGATAACCGAGTATGCTCCCATGAAGATAAAGATGGCCATAACCGGCGTGGGTACGGCATCTAAGGAACAGGTGGCAGACATGCTCCGGAGAATGATGCATCTGGACAAGGAGGGACTGGGCAAATTCCTGGATGCCACAGACGCCTTGGCTGCCGCATACTGCCACTTCCTGCAAATGGGCAGGCCGGAGACGGACAGGAAATACTCCTCGTGGAAAGATTTTGTGAACAAGAACAAGGAAAGGCAATCTGCCAACATAGCAGGCACAAAAACTAAATGAAACCAATAATCAGTATCATAGACGGCATAGCACGTCATCCCGACTGGCGTATGGCAGAGCCCATCAACCTGGACATATTGCCAGGCGAACAGATAGCAATATGTGGCAACAATGCAATGGGCAAGAGTCGTCTGGTGGAAATCATCACCGGACATTACCCTCTGTTGCGCAACGAGGTGCACTATGGTTTTGACAATACAGGAACCGAGGCTGGCACACCCACACAAAAGCGCCTCATCAGCGAACAAATGCGTTTCATTTCCTTCCGTGACTCCTATGGAGAGCAGGATGGCACCTATTATTATCAGCAACGCTGGAATCAGCACGACATAGACGAAAACACACCTACGGCAGGCAGTTTGCTGGACAAGATACCTGAGTTCAACCAAGGTTTGCGAGAGAAACTATATAGCATGTTTGCCCTTGACTCCGTCCTGGACAAATACATCATCTCTCTCTCAAGCGGAGAATTGCGCAAGTTCCAGCTGACAAGAGCCTTGCTTACCGCACCTCGAGTATTGATACTGGACAATCCTTTCATCGGATTAGATGCCGAAACGCGCAAGTTGCTGAGGGGGCTTTTGGAACGTCTGACACAAGAGACAGAACTAACCGTTATTCTTGTTCTATCCAAGTATGACGATGTACCCGAGTTCATTACCCACATCATTCCCGTGGAGGGACTCAAGGCAATGCCCAAGGAAACCCGAAAGAACTTCATGCAGAACGTTCATACCTGCCATGAAGCCTTGCCACAGTCCTTGGCAGAATGGATAGTGAACCTACCTCACAAGGACATTTCCTCCATCCCATTCTACCCCCAGAACGGCGGAGAAATATTGAACCTGAAGGATGTCAGCATCCGGTATGGCAAGAGGACTATTCTGAAAGACCTGAACTGGACCGTGTGCGAAGGCGAGCGCTGGGCTTTGCAGGGCGAAAATGGCGCAGGCAAGAGTACATTGCTTTCACTCGTCTGTGCCGACAACCCGCAGAGTTATGCATGCAACATCAGCCTGTTCGGACATAAACGCGGTTCTGGCGAAAGCATCTGGCAGATAAAACGCCACATAGGATATGTTTCGCCCGAGATGCACAGAACCTACTTGCGCGACCTGCCGGCCATAGACATCGTGGCAAGCGGACTATCGGACAGCGTTGGCTTGTATTGCCGCCCTCGCCCCGAACAAAGAGACATATGCCACAAATGGATGGAGGTGTTTGGAATATCCCACCTCTGCGACAGGACCTTCCTGCGCCTGTCCAGCGGAGAACAGCGCCTTTGCCTGTTGGCACGGGCTTTCGTAAAAGACCCAGAACTATTGATTTTGGACGAACCCCTGCATGGCTTGGACCTTAACAACAGGCAAAGGGTTAGGGAAATCATAAAGCTGTTCTGCCAACGTCCGCACAAGACCCTAATTATGGTTACACACTACAAAGAAGAACTTCCCGACTGTATAACACATAACCTCACATTAAAGAAAAATCTATGAAGAAACTGATAATGGTAATGCTCCTTGCCATCAGCGCGAGCACTGCACAGGCACAGGAAATATACGACTATCTTCTGGACAAGGCAGAACAAGTGGTAAACGACCCAGCAAGCAAGGAGATAGAGCTGAAGATTGCACAATTCAAGTCTACTGCCTTGAGGTACTTCCGAAAGAAAATCATAGAGCAGGAAGGAAGCATCAGCAGTACATGGCTGGATGCCCAGGCATTGGCACTAAACGAGTTCGTGACAAACTATCTCATAGAACTTTCACAGAATTCGCTTGCAACAGAAAAAGTGCGCAAAGAATTAGTAATGAAGTACTGCAATGCCAGTGAAAACCATGCCATGTTCAAAAAGGTAGACACCGAAGAAGCTGAGCTCTTCATCTACGACAAGGGCGGATACACACCATTTAGCCTGAACACCAACTGGGTGGAAGCTCTGGAAGAAACCAAGAAGAAAAACTAAGCGAAGAGCACAAGGGCTAAGGGCAAGGAAATATAGCACCACGAAGCAACTGCCAACGCTTCACGAGACGATGCCAATCGCTTCACGAGGCAAAGTCCCAGATAACACTACATCAGAATCCAATCTACACAAGGACAATCTACAACAACCTCATGTCATGAACGTAGCCATAGTAAAATACAACGCAGGAAACATATATTCGGTAATGCATGCATTGAAACGTTTGGGCATAACCCCAACGCTGACCGACGATGCAGAACTACTGTCCAAGGCCGACCGAGTGCTCTTTCCCGGACAAGGCGAGGCAAGTACAGCCATGTCTTATCTCCGAGAGCACAATCTGGACAAGGTGATATGCAGCCTGCGACAACCCGTACTGGGCATCTGCATAGGCCAGCAGCTGATGTGCCGTCATAGCGAAGAGGGAGACACGGATTGCCTGGGCATCTTCCCCCTGGACGTAAAGCGATTCCAGCCTGTTCTGCACACCGACAAGGTTCCCCAGATGGGATGGAATGAAATCTACGACTTGAAATCCCCCTTGTTCAACGGCATCAAGGAAAAGGAGTTCATATACAACGTACATAGCTTCTATGTTCCCTACGACAAGGAATATACCATAGCCACCTGTGAGTACATACTTCCCTACTCTGCCGCCTTGCATAAAGACAACTTCTTTGCCACACAGTTTCATCCCGAGAAAAGCGGTGATGTGGGCGAAAGAATCCTGAAAAACTTCCTGGAACTATGATAGAACTGATACCTGCTATAGACCTCATAGATGGCAAATGCGTGCGTCTCTTCAAGGGAGATTACGCACAGAAGACCATTTATAACGAAGACCCCGTAAGCCAGGCATTGGAATTCCAACGCCTGGGATTCCGACGTTTGCACATTGTGGACCTGGACGGAGCAAAAAGCAAACATATAGTAAACGAAAACGCTCTCCGAGCCATTACCCAAGCCACCAATCTGATAGTAGATTTCGGTGGAGGCATAAAGACCGAACAGGACATAGAGAAAGCCTTCAATGCCGGCGCCCATATGGTAACCATAGGCAGTGTGGCAGTAACGGAACCAGACATGTTTATGGGTTGGCTGGAGAAGTATGGGGCAGACAGGATAATACTCGGAGCCGACGTCCGAAACGGCATGATAAGCATTAACGGATGGAAGGAAGATTCTGCAGAAGAGTTGCTCCCTTTCCTCAAGAAATATGTGGATGCTGGCATACGCAATGTACTATGCACAGAAATCAGCAAGGATGGGACACTGGCAGGACCTGCCACAGAACTTTATTGCCAAATCATGTCCACCTATCCCCACCTGCACCTGATAGCCTCCGGAGGTGTTTCCTGCAATAAAGACATACAGTCATTGGCACAAAACGGAATACCCGCAGTAGTCTTCGGCAAAGCTTACTACGAAGGCAAGATAGACATCAAGAAACTATGTTAGCAAAAAGAATCATACCCTGCCTGGATGTCAAGGACGGCATGACCGTGAAAGGCACCAACTTCGTAAATCTGCGCACCGCCGGCGACCCAGTGGAATTGGGCAAGGCTTATAGTGACAATGGAGCAGACGAACTGTGTTTTCTGGACATTACTGCCAGTTTTGAAGGACGTAAGACATTCACAGAAATGGTGTCCAGAGTAGCTGCCCAGATAAACATACCCTTCACCGTTGGAGGCGGAGTACAAGAAATAAGAGACGTGGAACGCCTGCTAAATGCCGGAGCAGACAAGGTGAGCATAAACTCGGCTGCCATATACAACCCTGCGCTCATAGACGAGATAGCGCAACACTTCGGTTCACAAGTTATCGTCTGTGCCATTGATGCCCGTAACGACCAGGACGGATGGCATTGCTACACCAAGGGGGGACGCCAGCGCCAAGAACTGGGACTATACGATTGGGCACACGAAGTTCAAGAACGTGGAGCAGGAGAAATTCTATTCACCTCCATGGACCACGACGGAGTAAAAGAAGGCTTTGCCAACGAGGCACTTGCACATCTGGCCGACCATCTGTCCATTCCTATAATTGCAAGCGGAGGAGCAGGCAATATGGAACACTTCCGCGATGCTTTCACCATTGGCAAGGCCGATGCTGCACTGGCTGCCAGTGTGTTTCACTTCGGAGAAATAAGGATACCGGACTTGAAGGCATATCTTCACAAGGAGAACATAGTGACACGACTTTAAAAACATACCACTAAACACAATAACAATGGAAATTGACTTCAACAAGATGCAGGGACTTATACCTGCCATAATACAAGATGCCAAGACAAGGCAGGTGCTCATGCTCGGCTATATGAACCAGCAGGCTTACGACCTCACGGTGCAAACCGGCAAGGTAACTTTCTGGAGTCGCACACGCGAAACCATCTGGACAAAGGGCGAGACAAGTGGAAACTATCTGAATGTTGTTGACATTAAGAACGATTGTGACAACGACACTCTGCTTATCCGCGTGAATCCCGTTGGTCCTGTATGCCACACTGGCACAGACACCTGCTGGGGCGAAAAGAACGAACCTTTGCCAACCCCTGCTTCTACAAACACAGACAACCCTCTGCTTTTCCTCAGCGAACTACAAGACTTCATAGAGGAGCGCCACCGCCAGATGCCAGAAGGTTCATACACCACATCGCTCTTCCGCGATGGTCTGAACCGTATGGCACAAAAGGTGGGAGAAGAAGCCCTGGAACTGGTTATCGAGGCTGTAAATGGCACAGACGAACGTATGATATACGAGGGGTCAGATATGCTATACCACCTAATCGTACTTCTGACAAGCAAAGGCATGCGCATAGAACAAATGGCCCAGGAACTGATGCTTCGTCACAACCCCAACTGGAAGAAACACTAAAATACCACTATGACCATCAACTACACCAACGTACATCTTCGGCACGATGATAGAACCATACTCTCTGGCATTAACCTTCATGCACAGGCCGGAGAAATGATATATCTGACCGGATTAGTTGGAAGCGGTAAGAGCACCTTGCTTTCAAGCATATACGGAGATACGCCCATCTATAGCGGACGTGCAATGGTCTTGAACCACGATATGCACAAAATAGGAAGGAACAAACTACAATACCTGCGCAGACAATTAGGAATCGTGCACCAGGACTTACGTCTTCTTTCGGATCGTACCATATACGAGAATCTTGATTTCGTACTCAAAGCAACAGATTGGGACAAGAAGAACCTCAGAAAGGAGCGAATAGAGGAAGTGCTGAATTTAATCGGACTCCCCAGCATAGGGCACTGTTTTCCCCATGAACTATCTGGTGGGCAGAAGCAATGCGTATGTATTGCCAGAGCAATACTTAACCACCCAGAACTTATTCTTGCCGATGAACCTACGGGACAATTGGACATAGAAAACGGTGAACGCGTAATGTCCCTGCTCAACGAAATTCGCAAACAAACGGATTGCACCTTGATAATTTCCACGCACAATCCTTCATGGTCCAAAACCTTCCCAGGTACAATATACTTGTGCGAAAACGAAACTCTAACTAAGATAACAAATAATCAACAATAACACATACACCGACATGAAAGTACTGAAATTTGGCGGAACCAGCGTAGGTTCACCTGAACGCATGAAAGACGTCTGCAACCTCTTTACAAAAGACGGTGAGCAGAAACTCGTTGTCCTATCTGCCATGAGTGGCACCACCAACTCACTGGTGGAAATCTCTGACTACCTCTACAAGAAAAACCCTGAGGGAGCCAGCACCATCATCAACCAGCTTGAGCGCAAATACATGGGGCATGTGGACGAACTTTACCAGACAGAGGAATGGAAAGAGAAGACACGTACCTTTCTGAAGGAGCAGTTCCGCTACCTGCGCAGCTTCACAAAGACTCACTTCACCTCATTCGAAGAGAAGGTAATCCTGGCCGAAGGCGAGATTATCTCCACAAATATGGTTACCAATTATCTGTTGGAGTGCGGAGTAAACGCCATCCTGCTTCCCGCATTGGAAATGATTCGCACAGACAAGAATGCCGAGCCCGACTTCCATTATATCACAGAGAAGTGCACACACTACATGGAAGAGAACCCCGGTTATCAGGTCTACATCACCCAGGGATTCATCTGCCGCAATGCCTATGGCGAGGTGGACAACCTTCTGCGTGGCGGTTCCGACTACACCGCCTGCCTGATAGGCGCAGCCCTGCATGCCGAGGAAATACAGATATGGACAGACATAGATGGCATGCACAACAACGACCCACGCTTTGTGGAGGGTACACACCCCGTGCGCCAGCTGCACTTTGCTGAGGCAGCAGAATTGGCTTACTTCGGTGCCAAGATTCTGCATCCCACCTGCATACAGCCTGCCAAGTTCTCTGGCGTGCCCGTTCGTCTGCTCAACACCATGGCTCCCGAAGCCCCCGGAACCATCATCAACAATGACTTCTACGAGGGCAAGATCAAGGCCGTAGCAGCCCGCGACGGCAACACCTGCATTCGAATCAACTCATCACGCATGCTCCTGGCTTATGGGTTCCTGCGCAAAGTATTTGAAATCTTTGAGACCTACCGCACAAGCATCGACATGATCTGTACCAGCGAAGTTGGCGTAAGCCTGACCATAGACAACACTGCACATCTGGCCGACATCGTCTCTGAACTGAAAAAGTACGGTACCGTGTCTTGCGAGGAGAACATGTGCATCATCTGCGTTGTAGGCGACCTGCGTCCCGAGAATTGTGGATTCGAGAGCATTGCATGTGATGCCTTGCGCGACATACCCGTACGCATGATTTCATACGGCGGAAGTAACCACAACATCTCCTTCCTTGTGAAAGCCGAGGACAAGCAACGTACCCTGCAGGCTCTGCAGAAGACTCTATTCTAAGGACACCTATCACATAGACCTGCCAGGAATGAATGAATGTTGCTATCTTCAACAACAAATCTCATTCCTGGCATAACAGACATACATAACAGCACATGTTTCCTACAGAAGAATTCAAGAAACTACAAACTCCATTCTACTACTACGACACTAACCTCCTGCGCCAGACACTTCAGGAAATAAGGGAAAACACCGACGGATACATGCACGTCCATTATGCCGTAAAGGCGTGCGCCAACCCCAAAATCCTAAGTATCATAGCCCAAGAAGGTTTCGGAGCCGATTGCGTCAGCGGAGGCGAGATAAGGGCCGCCCTGCAAGCCGGCTTCCCCGCCAACAAAATCGTCTATGCCGGAGTGGGGAAAAGCGATTGGGAAATAGAATTGGGCCTTGAAGCAGGCATCTTTGCCTTCAACGTGGAAAGCATACCCGAACTGGAAATCATCAACGAACTTGCCCTGCTCAAAGGCAAGAAGGCACGCATAGCCTTGCGCATAAACCCCAATGTGGGTGCTCACACACACGCCAACATCACCACTGGACTTGCTGAAAACAAATTTGGCATAGACATGCAGGATATGGAACACATCATCTCGCTTGCCTCCGAAATGAAAGGCGTGGAATTCATCGGTCTGCACTTCCACATCGGCAGTCAGATACTGGAGATGGACGACTTTGCTGCCCTTGCCCGCCGTATCAATGAACTGCAGGAACGGCTGGAGGCATCTGGCATACATGCAATAGAGAACATCAATGTGGGTGGTGGTCTGGGAATAGATTATCAGGAACCCGACCATAATCCTATACCCGACTTCCATGCATACTTTGAGACCTATCGCAAAAACCTGCGCCTACGTCCAGGACAACAGCTGCACTTTGAGTTGGGACGCGCCATCGTAGGACAATGCGGTACACTAATCGCGCGCGTACTATATATTAAAAGTAACCCCATAAAGAATTTCTGCATAGTAGACGCAGGCATGACTGACCTCATTCGTCCTGCCCTCTACGACGCATACCACCACATAGAGAACCTTACAGCAGAGTCCTCACATGATTACGTAACCTATGATGTTGTGGGGCCTATCTGTGAGAGCAGTGATGTCTTTATCAAGAATTATGGAATGCCACACACCAGACGCGGTGACCTCATAGCCTTCCGCTCTGCCGGTGCTTACGGCGAGATAATGGCATCCGGATACAATTGCCGCACCCTGCCACAAGGCTATACAACGGAAGACCTCAAGGCATAGACAATTAGATTTAAAAGATCCTTTTACCGGTAGGAACAACCAGACATGACAAGTTTGCTGATTATAGCGCACGAAGAACACGACAAGCTCGCCCTTCATCTCCCTACCCTGCTCTCCCAGCAAGGTACGGAGTTTGAAGTGGTTGTCGTGGACATGAACAGCGAGGATGAAACTCTGGATTTGCTTAAGTCGATGGAAAAGCGATATCCGAATCTCCACCATCTCTCCTTGCCAATCACTGCACGCGACATCAGTCGAGAACGTCTTGCTCTACATCTGGGCATGAGGGCAGCTATCTATGAGAATGTTCTTATTCTAAATGCCAACATGGAGATACCAGACCCACACTGGTTGGCCGATATAGAAGGTAGATGGCGACCAGATTGCAAAATATTGCTTATTCCCACCAATAGAGCAAGAAGCAAGAATTTAAGAGATTACCTTACTGCAGGACATGAGGTGTGGCGAAACGGACTTTATCGCAAGCAAGCACGAACAAACAGGCTGTTCCGTGCCGGCGCGTCGGCAGTAGGACTGAGCAGGGATGTCTTCCTGACATGCAACTCACCTGCCAAGCACCTTGCTCTGAAGACCGGAACGTTGGATATATTCGTTTCACGTATCGCCAACAAATACAGCACAATCCTTCTGGAAGATAGAAATTTATTTCCAATGGAAGATATCATTGACGACTCTCGCAAATGGCGTCAAAAGCGTCTGTTTGATGTAGAGACACGCCGGCATCTCGGTAGACGGTTCATGAGACATTTCACATACATGGTATACTGCCTTGCCACAATACATAAGGGGGCCATACCATATTGTATGATGGACATCTGCGACTATTTCCGGTGGCTATTTACACGAAAGAAAACCTTTATAAAAAGACACTACTGACATTTAAACTATAAAACATATGCGCACTGTAAAAGACTATCTGATGCTTGCACTTAAGGGTTCCGCCATGGGTGCAGCCGATGTTATACCCGGAGTGAGCGGAGGTACCATTGCCTTCATGACCGGCATTTTCGAGGAACTTGTTGGTTCAATCAACTCTTTTGACTCAACCGCCGTGCGACTGCTCTTCACTGGCAAGATAAAGGAATTCTGGAAACACATAAACGGAAGTTTCCTTATGACAGTTGGCTGTGGTATATTACTGAGTGTTATAACACTGGCAAAAGTTATGCTCTATCTGCTCAACAATCACCCTATTGAAACATGGGCATTCTTCTTCGGTCTAATAGTAGCCTCCTCTATTTTCATACTTCGTGGAGTTAAAGGATGGGACCTACTCTCTGTGCTCTTCACCATTTTCGGCATCATACTTGGTGTTACTGTATGCACCCTCTCACCTACTGAAACTCCCAATGACCTATGGTTCATCTTCCTTAGCGGAGCTATAGCCATCTGTGCCATGATTCTGCCAGGAATATCTGGAAGTTTTATCCTGCTTATCTTAGGCAAATATGAGTACATTATGGAGAGTATCTCCAGGCTAACTGCTGGCGACATGGCAACTGCGCTTCCCGTGATAGGTGTATTCGGAATGGGAGCAGCAACAGGAATAATCTCCTTCTCGAAATTCCTGCACTGGCTTTTAGGAAAGTTCCATAAACAAACCCTACTTGTCATGGCCGGATTCATCATAGGTTCTCTCGTGAAAGTATGGCCTTGGAGCAACATGGAGGCTATTAAAGCATCCCAGTTTACTCATATCCCGGAAAAAGCACCTGTGCTTATACCTGCAGAGCAGGTGGACATGCATTATGTCGGAGCCATAATCTTTGCATTCATAGGTTTCTTCCTTGTTTCCGGCGTTGAAATCATGGGCAAGATATTGGGAAAGAAAGACTGAAGTTACACTATACCAAGAACAGCAGTTCCATGCAACTCTAACAAAGATACACGTCCAGAGAACATGTTATACTGCTGCTTTCCACGCATAAGGAAAAAAAGATTGGATATATCTTGGTAAATACTCCACTTATTTGTACCTTTGCAATGCTATAAACCTGAAAAAGGAGTTATGAAGTTATTACTGCTCAGTAGTCCCAACTTTTTCGTAGAGGAAGACAAGATACTGGCCACACTATTTGAAGAAGGTTTGGACATCTTGCATCTTCGCAAACCAAACTCGGAACCGGTATATTGTGAACGCCTGCTTACTCTGCTACCTCATAAATATCACCAGCGCATTATAACCAACGATCATTTCTATCTGAAGGAGGAATTCGAACTGATGGGTATACATCTATCGGAGCGTAATCCAGTCATCCCACAAGGATACAGCGGCATTACAACATGCACCTGCTACAGTTTGGAAGAACTTGCAGAAGCAAAGAAGAAATGCAAGTACGTAATTTTACGCAATGTTTTCGACAGCGCTTCGGACAGCGCGACAAAATCCGCATATACGCACGACCAACTTCGCGAGGCCAGTCGTCGCGGGCTTATTGACAAGCACGTGATGGCTCAAACAGGTATTACTTTGGAGAATATCCAAGATGTTCGCGAATTAGGTTTTGGAGGTGCAGTAGTATGTGGCGATATCTGGAATAGATTTAACATACACAACGGCATGGACTTCAAGGATGTAATTAAGCACTTCCACAAGTTGAGACAGGCAACAGATTAAAGAATACATATAAACCGACAAAATTACAGAACCCCATATTTATTCCACAAGACAATGATTGAGAACAAGTCATTCAAGGTATTCTCCGGCACAGCTACCCGCTACCTTGCCGAGAAGATTTGCGCCAACCTTGGTTGCGAGTTGGGCAACATGACAGTAACCCGTTTTGCCGACGGTGAATTTGAGGTATGCTTTGAAGAAAGCATACGAGGCAAGGATGTCTATCTGGTTCAGAGCACTTTCCCCAATGCAGACAACCTGATGGAACTCTTGCTAATGATTGATGCCGCCAAACGTGCATCGGCACGTACAGTAAATGCTGTAGTTCCTTATTTTGGTTGGGCACGCCAGGACCGCAAGAGTAAGCCACGCGTAAGTATTGCCGCAAAACTGGTTGCAGACATGTTTACCGTAGCAGGAATAGATCGTATGATCACCATGGACCTGCATGCCGATCAGGAACAGGGATTCTTCAATGTTCCTGTAGACCACCTCTATGCCAGCAGTGTGTTACTGCCATACATCAAATCACTGCAATTGGAAAATCTTGTCATTGCCAGTCCCGACGTAGGTGGCAGCAAACGTGCTTCCTCCTATGCCAAATACTTCAACTGTCCCATGGTCATGTGCAACAAGACCCGCAAAAAGGCCAACGAGGTTGCCCACATGGATATAATCGGTGATGTTGAGGGTGCTGATGTCGTTCTCATTGATGATATGGTAGATACAGCCGGAACAATCACCAAGGCTGCTGATTTGCTGAAGGAAAAAGGTGCACGCAGCGTACGTGCCTTGGCCAGCCACTGCATAATGAGCGGTCCTGCCAACGAGCGTGTAGACGCATGTGCTCTGGAGGAAATGATTTTCACGGACTCCATACCATACCACGGCAGCAGTGCTAAGGTAAAACAACTCTCCGTAGCCGAACTCATTGCCAACACCATCCGCAGTGTACAGGACAACGAAAGTATCAGCGACCAATACCTTATATAATAATAAGGAGTATTTTTACCTATATCACAAAAATCCTCAGAATGGTACAGACTACACCTTCCGAGGATTTTCTTATTTTTAAATCCAAATCGGTCATTAGCGTTATGATGATAATAGTTTAAATTTATGAACAGATGTTTGCTGCTTTGAGGGCGCAATGGGGTTCCATTGTAACCGAAAAGCAACGGAACAGATGTCAAAAAGATGGCTTCATTAGCGCGTAACAGTCTAATGACCGATTGGGGTTAAACAGCCTAATTCCATATAGTCAAGAACATCGTCTACAAACGTTCAAAAAATGATTCCGATAAACACTTTGGACGTTCCCGTATGTCTTGTCACAATTATCGGGGAGGCAACAATGCGGTCTTATAATTTATTCATTAAAATCCTCGTTGTCAAGGTATATTTCCAGCAATTCCACCTTTGCTCCCTCTTGCGCTGGAGAAATGAATATGTCGGCACAGACTGCAGGAACTAGACAACTGAAACCTTGTTGAAGGTATGTAGATTCACCTATTATACATTCGCCTTGTATACATACATAAACTATAAAGGAGTCGTAATGCCTTAGGTCACGTCTCATTGGCATAGTTAATGGCAATAGTCCGATTCTGAAAAACCTATTGTTACATATTACATTGCTCGTATTCTCCGTTGCGGTATAATCTAATGAATATTCCTTATGGCATGAAAAATCCAGCACATCCTCTGCCAAAGATGTATGCAATTCACGAGGCTTGCCGTCCATACCAATACGCTTGTAGTCATATATCCTATATGTTATGTCGCTACTTTGCTGAATTTCTACAACAAACGTACCACGGCATAAAGCATGCACTATACCGGCAGGAACATAAAAGGCATCGCCCTTGCTGATATTATGCTTTGCGAGTACATCGCATATGCTGTCGTCCTCTACCATGCGGCGATATTCCTCTCTGGTTATATCCCGCGAAAATCCAGCATATAGGTAGGCATCAGGCAGAGCATCCACCACGTACCACATCTCCGTCTTGCCCATACAGCCATGTCTGCGCATTGCCATGGAATCGTCCGGATGTACCTGTATGCTTAAATCGTTACTTGTATCTATAAACTTTACTAAAATCGGAAACTCGCTACCATATCTTTCGTCAATTGTTCTACCAAGCAATTCGGAACCGTATTCCCATGAAAGGTCACGAAGATTCTTTCCCTTCAGCGGACCGTTAGCTACAATCGACTCTTTACCTTTAACAGCACTTATCTCCCAGCTTTCGCCTATAGGCACATCTATCGGGGGCATACCTTTTAATGCAATCAGGCGATTGCCTCCCCATATTATGGGGAAGAGATTTGCCTCGAACAACAGGGGATACAGCATACTTGTGTCTTTACTCTAATTTGCACTTACATAATTCACTATACGAAGATACTAAAAAACATTGAATAAGAGATTCAAAATAAGTATTTCTTTTACTTTTAATTGCAAATTCGCACGAATATCCTTTTTTTCATATCTTTGCATTGTAAACATCAAGATAAGAGATAATATCACCAGGCAGTATAATACTATGAAAAACACGACAAACTGGCTTCAAAGGACAAATCTGGAACTGTTGTGTGCATTCTCGTTATTGACAAGTTATACACCAAGATTCTTCAGATACTATATCCTAAAATATTTTAATCATATAATTCTAACAGAACATTAGTCGATTAGTAGTATCACACATCATATATCCCATTCATCACACAATAGATGATAACATCAGCAAGTGAACGTGCTCTTAACTTGTCCATTATGTTCTTTCTGTGTGTTATGACAGTGGTCAGGCCGATGTTCAATTTATCTGCGATCTCTTTGTTTATGCATCCTTGACAGAGCAACAATGCCACCTCCATTTCTCTTGATGACAATATATATTCTTTGGATGAAACGGCATAGGGGATATCCTTATCAATTACTGCGGAACTGACATGGGCATTGTTGTGATGTCCACGACGTTGCAGAGACAGCAGATCACGGACCAGTGACGCTTCACCCTGACAAACGTTCAGTGTAGCCACTCCATTGATAGACATTTCACCGCTCACCATCACTATGCTGCGTCCACTTTTGGCACGGAAATATGCCGTATGTTCAAAGTATATGCGGGAGGAGACAAAATAATGGATGAAATCCGTCTCGTCCATTGACAACAATTCCTCAAAGGATTCGCACGTAAGTATCTCTGCCACCGGTATCAGTTCCTTCAATATCCTTTCCAGTCCCATGCAGGCCAGAATGTTAGAGTCTACTACGGCAATCTTAAATTGCATAGGATATGTATGTGGATGCATTCTTGTTTTGAGGATAGAAACGATACGTATTACGTCCGTTGGTTTTAATTCACTTGCTTAAAACTCGTCATGACCGCCACGTTCCACAATCTCGCCCTCGTAGAGAACGAATATCTCGTCTGCATTCTTGATTGTGGACAGACGATGTGCAATGGCGATGGTAGTACGACTCTTCATCAGTCGTTCAAGAGCCTCCGATTTGTACTTTGTATTACAAACAACGATAGGGATATATTCACCATGCAAATATACAATAAATCACCGACATCACCAAAGGACATCGGCAGAATTATCTTGGTGGCACAAGAAAGGGAAAGGAAGAAAAGGAGAAAGGGAAAGGGAAATCAAGGCCAAAAACAAAAGCAGGCCGGTATGAACCAGCCTGCCATAAGTTTATGATAAGATATTTACCGCTATTACTTGCGGATAATCTGCTTCTTGCCATCAACGATGACAACACCCTCCTTGGGCAGTGCGTAGAGTTTCTGGCCTTGCATATTGTAAATGCCTTGCTTTACAGATGCTCCGTCTTCAACGTTGATGTCCTGAATGGAAGTGGCAAGAATGTCCTCAACCTCGATATTGGGGTTCTCGATGATGTACATTACAGAACCGTGGTCGTTCCATGTCCAGTTGCGGACAGCCTGAGGATTCTCCTTGGTGCAGATACATGCAAAGTTTTGTGAACCTTCCGAATAACCGCCACCAGCATGGAAACTGAAAGTACCATCTCCATTATCACGAATCTTGTCAAGCGCAGTCTTCTCGTCGGTAAACATATAGTCACGACCGCTACGGGTAACGAAACTCTCCTTTGCTGGCTGGTAAAGATAGTAGGAATCTCCTTCCTTCAGGATTTGCCAGATGACGGTGTTATCAAAAGGGGTTACCTCCTGCTGGTAAATCTCGGCCACAGCCTCGTTGGCGGGAAATCCCTGATGAGTAGCACTGGTGACACCGCGGATGCTTACATACTGGTCGGTGATGGTGCTGTTCCATGCCAGATAACCCTCGCCGCTCTTGGCCTTGATGTGATAAGCCATGTCGTTGCGCAGTTCTGAAAGGCTGCTGACAGTTCTGTAATCCTTCAAAGGACTATAAGTATAGGTAACTGTTATGATGTTGTTTTCGAAAGTAACCGCTACATTATAGTCTTCAATAGCAATTGCCTGCACATCATCCACGGTAAAGTATTGTGTACCTAAGATAACATCATCATTGCCATACTCTTGACTCATGTAGACAACACCACCCTGACCTTCAGGAGCACCAACAACCTTGACGGTGTACTGGCGAACCTGCTGCATGTCGCCAACGATGCTTACCTGTCCGCCACGGATATAGTCAGCAGGGATATTGTAGGTGCTGTCTGCAGCAATAGACTTGGCAGGAACCTCCACCATGATCCAGTTGGGGTTGCCGTTCTCATCGAGCTGGTCGGCAGCGTTCACATTGTAGCCATACTTCAGACGGAAGCCATTCTGCACGAAGCCCTTCTCGGGGATAACCTTCACCTTCAGGGCCTGTCCGTAAGGAGCCTGGTAGTTCTGCAGTGCAGAGCCGTCAGCAGCCAGAACGATATCGCCGTTCAGCTGAGATGCGCTAACGCTTACTGTTTCGCCGTGAACGTCCAGGGTCACATCGGCAATGGCACCACCGTCGGAGATGATTGTAGGACCGCCGGCAGGGTTCAAGTTGTCCCAGTCAACCTTGTAGCGCATGCGGTAGAAACCTGCGGGTGTACCGGCAGGAATGGTGAACTTGGGCATACCGCTCTGGATGGTGTTGCCATTGGCGGTGGTAGTGCCGTCGCTCTTGCGCCATGTGCCTTCCACCTGGGCGGCATTGTAGCTGACGATGTCGCTGCCCTCGGCAGGAGTACCATTGTTGTTCACGGTATAGGTGAAGACGCCGTCCTTGCCCCAGTCGGTGTAGACATAGCCGCTCATCCATGTGCCGTTGTACTGGAATGTGGGTGTTACCTCTGTGCCAGCAGTTGCTGAGAAAACGGCTTGTGTCATCTTGTCATTATAAACCAACTTGTTGCTTAGGTCAATTGCCTTGTTAGATCCAGCTACGGTCAGGCCCACCTTGGCAAGGCTGCGGTCGGAGCGCACAGGTGTTGCCTTGGGATCGAAGTCAAGGGCATACTTGTCGGTTGTGAAGCGCTTCTCGGGGTTGTTGTCAATAACGATCTCGTCAAAGTATGCCACCCAGTCGGCTGCATCGGCATGGGGCGAACGCAGGTCGGGAACGATGACCAGGGCATAGATGTCGATACCGCTGTTGGCTTTCTCTTCCTTGGAATATGAGAAGCCCTTGAAGCTAACCACGATATCCTGCCAACCTTCCTTGGCCTTGACATCTGTCTTTGTCCATGCCCAGAACTGCTCGTCCTCGCCGTCCTGCCATGACCAGCTCTCCTCTACACGCTTGCCCAGGCCCATCACCATCATGCGTGAGTCCTCGGGCTTGTTCTTCAGGTTGGTCATCACGTGGATGTATTGCAACTGCTTGGTCAGACGGATGGGTTCCTTCAGGTCTATGCGCACACCGAAGGCATTGCCGCCATGACGGCTGCGCTGGAGGGCAAGCACCTTGTCGGTACCGTTAGGAGCTACGCCCAAGACATCGTCCACATTCTTGTCGGGGTTGTCCGTCACACCTGCATTGCCCTTCAGGGCGCCTGTGCGGAAGGGGCTCTCCGACCACTGGTCGTAAACGCCAATACTCTTGAAGTCCTCAGTTTCGAAACTGATGGTTGTCTGTGCTGATGCACCCAAGCCCATAGCAAGGAGTGCGAAAGCAGAAAATATGAAT